>NZFT01000044.1 GCA_002690755.1 Phycisphaerae bacterium | reverse complement strand
AACTGCACGTTCACATGCAACTCGGCGGGCGAATACGGTGGTGGGATCTACGACGGCGAGGGCAGCAGCCCGACCCTGACCGGCTGCACGTTCAGGGACAACTCGGCCAATGACCGAGGTGGCGGGATGTACAACCTTTCCGGCAGCAGCCCGACCCTGACCAACTGCACGTTCACCAGCAACTCGGCCGACGAATACGGCGGTGGGATGTACAACTTCAAAGACAGCAGTCCGATTCTGACCAACTGCAATTTCTGTGGGAACACCGACGGCGAGGGTTTCAGCAGCTTGTACGGTGATGAGATCCACGGCTCGAGCAGTGGAAACGGGATCCTCGACGCCGAGTGTGTCTACGGCGACATCAATTGCGATGGCGTCGCCAACTACGCGGATCGAAAGGCGATGAACATGTTTCTCGGCGTCTGCGACGCCGACATCAACGGCGACGGGGAAGTGAACGCCGCGGACCTGGCCTGGATCCTCGGCTGGTGGGGCGTCTGCAGCCCCTGACCGACGTCGACACCACAGGATCCGATCCACGAGCCGGGGATTTCGGATCGTGCCCCCTGGGCAACAGGATGAACGCCCGCACCCACGCGACCCGGACCCGCGAGCACCCTCGGAACGGAGATCGGCTGGCTCGCATTCGTGCTCGGCATATCTATACTCGGGCCGAGAACCCTGATTTTTCGGAACGGACTCGAGTGGATCGTGGAGAACGAATACATCCCGCACGCCCCGCTGGCGTCATGAACACCGATGCGAACGTCGCGTGCCATGCCTCGAAGTCGACCACGGACTCCGTCGACCGCAGGATCGAGGCCGCTCCATCGCACGCCTCCACACCGCTCGAGTCCCCCACGATCGATCCATGCAACCCGGGCCATCGGTGGTGCCACCGTTGTTTGGGCGAATTGCTGACGTGAGTCCCCAAGCACCGAATGCGCCGCACCGATCGGATCGCCGATACCACGGCCTCGATTACCTTCGCGGGTTCATGATCGTCGTCGTGGTGATCGCCCATGTGGTAATGCAGTACCAGACCATGCCAGCGGCCGAACGCCTGGTCTCGATCGAGGGGATCGGACAGGTATACCGGGATCCGGATCGAACGGTCGTGGCGGATCGGATTTATCAGGTCGCCCGCGCCAGCGTGAACCCGATGCTTTTCCTCATCGCGGGATTCTCCTGGGCGTTCCTCCTGAAACGCAAGGGTCTGAGGTCCATCGTCTGGAGCCGAACGACGCGGATTCTCATCCCGCTGGTGGTGGGCTGGCTGATCGCCTTTCCCTTGTTCAGATACGTCTTCGCCCTTGGAAACGAGATCATGCTCGCCGCCGAGGGTGAGGCGAGCCTCGCCGCCGCCGTCGCCGCCACGCCCATCACCCCTTGCCTCCCCTTCGCAAGCGACGTGTTCTATCTCGCACAATTCTGGTTCCTCTACTACCTCCTGCTCTTCTACGTGGCATCGATGGGCCTGGTGCTCTGGCTCGACCGCCCGGCAGGGCCGCTGCGTCAACGGCTTCGAAATCTCCAAGCGGCGATTCTGGTCGGAGATCTCCGGTGGATGCGTCTTCCGATGCTCGTGGGGCTCTCGATGCTGGCGACCTTCGGCGACCAAACCGCGGAACTCGAGATCGCACACGGCCGTCTGCCCGATCCGGCAACCTTCTCCGCGCACTACGTCTTCTTCCTCGCCGGCTGGATGTTCGCACTGCACCCCGAGATTTTCGGTGACCTTGATCGGCGGGCGGGATGCCGTTTCATCTTCGGCTTGCTGCTGGCGATCTTTCTCGTCGCGCCCATCGGCGAGAATCACACGCGCGCCACCGCCCAGACCGACTTCTGGCTGGGATCGTCGAGCTTCCAGCTGGCGGTCTACTGGCTCGTGCACGCGATCTCGACCTGGATGCTGTTGCTCGGCATGCTGGGGCTCGCCGAACGCTGGTTCCCCCGCATCGATCCGAAGTTCGCCTACCTGGCCGAGGCCTCTTTCTGGATCTACCTCGCACATGGGCCAATCGCGGTGTTCATCCCGCTCGTGCTCCACAACTGGCCGGTCGACGCCGATTTCAAGATGTGGATCTCGACGGTGATCGTGCTGGCGATCTGCTTCGCGAGCTATCACCTTCTGGTTCGCCGCACGGTGATCGGACGCGCTCTCCGGGGCCAATACCGTCGATCGCCTCGCACCTGATGCTCGCCGGATAGAGCGGACCGAAGATGGGATGCGGGGCCGGATCGTCCTGGAGGGCGATCCACGAGCGGGGAATTTGGATCGTGCCCCCCCCTGCCCACTAGGATGGACGCCCGCACCCACGCGACCGGGATCAGCGAGCACGACTCGTGTCGCCACCTGACCACCGTCGCCGGTCTAATCCGCCTCGCAGGCCGATCGGCCGGTACCTTCGCCTCGAATCGTCGACTTCGATCTGCAGATCAGAAAGGCGCCAAAGCATGGGTCGAATCGACCGAAGAATCGCCGATGCAGTGGATACGGCCGACCTCTGGAAACGCACCCGGCGACGGGTCCCGCCCATCGTGACCGAGTACTTTCGTGGCGGCGCCGACGCCGAGACCACGCTCCGAGGCAATGTCCGGGCGTTCCAGGAGGCGTTGACCACCGCCCGGGGTGCGAGGTCCTTTCCATCGCTCGACCTGGGCACGACCTGCATCGGCCACCAAATGGCGATCCCGTTCTTCATCTCACCGGTGGGCAGCCTGCGGGCGCTCGAACCGATGGCCGACGCGGTCGCGTCCCGCGTCGCCGGCGAGTTCGGCACGGTGATGACCCTCTCGACGCTGTCCGGAACGCCGATGGAGGANGTCGCCGCCGCGTCGCGGGGCGACTGCTGGTTCCAGCTCTACCTCTGCGGCGGCCGCGACACGGCCGTGCGCGGCATCGAACGGGCACGCCGGGCGGGATTCACCGCCCTGGTGCTGACGATCGACACCGGCGTCGCNGGCATGCGTGCNATGCATGCGAGGATGAAGCCGATGGAGGTGGCGAGGTCCTNCCGCGGCCTCGGGTTCCGGGAGCGGCTCGGACTCGCCCTCGCGAAGTCGAAGCTCGCGCCGCAGATGCTCTNCCGNCCGTCGTGGCTGGCGTCGCACCTCCGGGACGGCGGGCTGTTCGACTTCGTGAACGTGGTGGACGCCCAGGGGTCCCCCATGCCCTACACCGACATCGGCGCGCAGCTGGAGGCGTCGGTGGTCACCTGGGAGGACCTGAAGTGGATCCGGGAGGCCTGGGGCGAAGGGCCGCTCGTCATCAAGGGCGTCCACGATGCGGAAGACGCGCGACGGGCCGAGGACCTCGGCGCCACCGGTGTCGTCTGGTCCAACCANGGAGGACGACAGCAGGACCGGGTGCCGCCGGCACTGCACATCGTCGCGCGCGAGATGCCCCTGCTGACCGATTCCAGACTCGACTTCATGATGGACGGCGGAATACGCAACGGCACGGACGTCCTGATCGCGCTCAGCCACGGCTTGAAGGCGGTCGGTCTCGGCCGAGTGACCGCCGCAGGCCTCGGGGCGGGCGGACATGCGGGGCTCACCAGGGCGTTCGAGATCGTGAAGTCGGAACTGGCGCGGGCGATGAGACTGGTCGGCGTCGGCAGCATCGACGACATACACGCGGCCGGTCCGGAACTGCGNCGGACGAGNCTGCTCGCTGGNGACGGGCACCTTCCGCCGATGGTGTTCTGAACCCGCGGCCGGCGATCGGGGTGCGTCATCGAGACTGGTGCTCGATGAGGTGACGAAGACGACGTCCGATTCGGCATGAAGCAATTCGGGATCACGGCCGGGATCCCGGGGGACGTGGACAGCGACGCCGCGGACCTCGGCCTGCTCATCGGCGCGTGGATGCCCGTCCGATCTCAACGGCGATGGATGGGTGGATGCGGCCGACCTCGGCCTGCTGATCGCCACCTGGGGCTTCTGCCCCTGAACGAAGCCGACGACGGAGATCCTGACCCGGTGGAAGCGAAACGGTCAATGAGACGAAATCCGGTGGCCGCCTGCGCCGAAAGTCGCCGGCCCGATCCCGTCCGATGGATTCGATGCCATACCCGGAAGGTCGTTGAAACCGATATCCTTCCGCCTCCCGCGTCGCGTCGTTTGAAACATCAATCATGGGCTGCAGCATGAACATCGGCATCAACGGTTTCGGAAGAATCGGACGACTCGCCGTCCGCGCGATGCGGGAGCATCCCGAACTCCGACTCACGCACGTCAACGAGATCAAGGGCGGACTGGAATGCGCCGCGCACCTGCTCGACTTCGACACGGTACATGGCCGATTTCCGGGAGAGGTCGGCATCCACGACGGCGCCCTGCGGGTCGACGACCACGGCGCGAGCTTCTCGGAGTACGAGCATCCCGGGGATATCCCGTGGGCCGAGGCCGATGTGGACATCGTGCTCGAATGCAGCGGTCGCTGGCGAACCGTCGAGACGCTCGAACCCCACCTCGCCGCCGGTGCCCGCCGCGTGGTCGTCGCCGCACCCGTGAAGGATGGCGTGCCGAACATCGTGATGGGATGCAACGAAGACGCCTGCGATCCGGCCGCGGACCGGATCGTCACCGCCGCTTCCTGCACCACCAACTGCCTGGCACCGGTGGTCAAGGTCATCCACGAGCAGTTCGGCATCGAACATGGCGTGATCACGACCATCCACGACGTGACCAACACCCAGGTCGTCGTCGACGCCCCGCACCGCGATCTTCGGCGGGCTCGAAGCGCGCTGAACGCCCTGATTCCCACCAGCACGGGGTCCGCGACGGCGATCACCATGATCTACCCGGAACTCGCCGGCCGGCTGGACGGGATCGCGGTCAGAGTCCCCCTGCTCAACGCATCACTGGTCGATGCGGTCTTCACCTGCAGGAAGCCCGTGACGGTGGAATCGGTCAACGGCGCGTTGCGCGACGCCAGCGAGGGGGATCTCGAGGGGATTCTCGGGTTCGAGACCCGGCCGCTCGTCTCGACGGACTTCGTGAACGATCCGCGGTCGGGAATCATCGACGCCCCGAGCACGATGGTGGTCGGCGACCGGATGGTCAAGATCCTGGCGTGGTACGACAACGAGTACGGATACGCCTTCCGCCTGGTCGATCTCGCCGCCCGAATCGCATCCCAGATGAATCGAGCCGAGGGATGAACCTGCGAGGCTACGCACTGGTCACGATCGCCTACTGGGCGCTGACGATCACCGACGGTGCGATGCGGATGCTCGTTCTCCTTCACTTCCACGAGCTGGGTTACGGTCCGGTGACCCTCGGCTTCCTCTTCGTCGGCTACGAGGCGTGTGGCATCGCGACCAATCTGCTGGGGGGCCGACTCGGCCGGCGATACGGCCTCGAGCGAACCCTGCATCTCGGCCTCTGGCTGCAGGTCGCTGCGCTCGTCGCGCTCTCCATGACCGAGCCGACCTGGACCGAGGCGGCCTCCATCGCCTGGGTCATGGGTTGCCAGGGGCTCTCCGGCGTCGCCAAGGACCTCACGAAGATGAGTTCCAAGAGCGCCGTGAAGATCATCGTGAAGGAGGAGCGGGACGGAAGCCATCGTTCCACCCTGCTCCGCCTCGTCGCCCTGCTCACGGGATCGAAGAACGCGCTCAAGGGTGCCGGCTTCTTCGTCGGGGGGTGGCTGCTGGCCTGGATCGGATTCGGCCCCGCCCTCCTCGCCCTCGCCGGAATGCTCGCGGCCGCATCCATCGCGACCCTGCTCGGGCTGCGCACCTCGCTTCCCCCCGCGAAGACCGCCGCCAGAACGGCCACGTCATGGTCACGCTCCCCCGCGGTGAATCGACTCTCGGTCGCGCGGGTCTTCCTGTTCGGCGCCCGGGACCTCTGGTTCGTGGTCGGCCTTCCCATCTTTCTCGCGGAAGACGCCGGATGGTCGGTGGAAGGCATCGGCGCCTTCATGGCGATCTGGGTGATCGGGTACGGACTGGTACAGGCGGGCGCGCCGTGGATGCAGTCGAAGCTCGTCCTGGGCGATCGAAACACCGACGAGTCGGCACTCGCCCGCCGTTGGATGCTGATCCTGATCTTCATCACCGTGGGAATCGCCGGCGTCCTGCTCTTCGGAAGCAGGAGCACCGCCGTGCCCGTGGTCGTGATCGGACTCCTGATCTTCGGAGTCGCCTTCGCCGTCGAGTCGGCGCTGCATTCCTATCTCATCCTCGCCTTCGCTTCCAAAACGGATGTGGCCCAGGACGTCGGCTTCTACTACGCGGCCAACGCCACGGGGCGGCTGTTCGGAACGCTCCTGTCCGGCGTCTGCTTCCTGGTCGGCGGACTGGCTACCTGCCTTCTGGTCTCCGCAGGATTCCTGCTCATCTCGACGCTGGTCGGCTGGAGGCTCCCCGCGGTGCGACCGGCGAGTGCCTGATCCTCTTCAGCTCGAAGACCACGGCAACCCGGGGCGGACGAAGGACTCCGGGTGAGCGACGCCGCCCGAAACACATCGACAACCCGTACCCCGAAGCGATGAACCAATGCGTGATTCACGCCTGAAGACTCACCCCCCCCACCGCAGGCAACCCACCAGCCCGCTCCGACCCGGTCGGGGCGGGCTGTCTTTCCACGCCGCGGGCCTCGGCCTGCTGCTCGGGGCGCGAGGACCCCGCCCCTGAGCGACCGCCTCCACATCTCCGCTAGAATCCCCGGCATGCACCACCAGACCACCCGACCTCGCTCGGCGGCCGAATCGCTTCATCGGTTCGCGCTCGGCGTTGCGGGCGGATTGCTCGTCCTCGTCCTCGGCTGTCAGGAAACGGCTCCGTCGAACACGGCTGCGACAACGCCGACCACCTCGCCCTTGCCGTCGCTGACGCAGGGGGAACTCGATCAGCGACTCGTCGACTACCTCTGGACGAGCGACGCCGATGTCGCCGGCGTCAGGGCGCTGCTCGATCTCGGTGCCGATCCCGATGCCGCGGATGCCCGAAACGCACGGAATCCGGTGATCGCCCTTGCCGCCATGAACGTCGGCGCCGCGGACCAGATCGCCCCGGTGATCGATCTGCTCGTCGAGGCCGGCGCGAACATCGATGCACAGAACGCCAACGGCATGACGGCCGCCATGGGAAGCACCTCCAACGATCATCCGGTGCTGGCGATGGAAGCCGTCCTGAGTCACGGTGCGAATCCCGACCTGACCACCTCCAAGGGCTTGAACCTGCTGATGTGGGCGGTCATCGCCAATCCGTGCACCGCGCTCGTACCCCTCGTGCTCGACACCGATGTCGTTGTGAACGCGGTGGCCGCCGACGGCCGAACCGCCCTCGGAATGAGCATCGGCCTCTGCACACCGCAGTGCGACGCGATTCTCGAACGCGGTGGAACCGCGGATCCGGCACTCGTACTCGACGATGGCCGGACGCTGCTGTCGCTGGCCGAGCTGGTCGCCTCGGACAGTCCGGAGTTCAAGCAATCCAGGACGCTCGCCTACCTGCGAGCACGGGCCGCGAAACAGCGAGACTCGAGCTGAGGACCGATCCGGACCACGGCGCGAACACCGGCACCGCGGTCGAGATGAAGTGAGCGGCCGCGGAACGATGGAGCGGTCCGCGGGAGGGGCTTTCCGCGGGGTCTCGAAATTTTCGGTCGCCCGGCGTGGTGGCCGGGACCGAGCGGCCGCGAACACCTAGGATGTCGGGGTCACGAACGATCACCCCCTCCGGAACTGAACCACCATGTCCGAAAGCGACAGACCCCTGGCGACGCCCACCGATCTGGATTCGGCGGCCAGCACCGACATCTCCGAAGCATTGAATCCACTTCTCGCCGACGTCTTCGCCCTGTACCTCAAGACGAAGAACTTCCACTGGCACGTCAGCGGCCCGCACTTCCGCGACTACCACCTGATGCTCGACGAACAGGCCGATCAACTCTCCGAGATGACCGACATGATCGCCGAACGCATCCGCAAGATCGGGGGCACGACGATCCGTTCGATCGGAGACATCGCGCGGCGGCAGCGGATCCGGGACAACGACGAGGCATTCGTCGCACCGCTGCAGATGCTCGCCGAACTCTGTGCGGACAACGAGATGCTGGCGTCCGAACTTCGCAAGGCCCACGACGTCACCGACCACCACCGCGACATCGCGAGCTCGAGCCTGATCGAGAACTGGGTCGACGAGACGGAGCGACGAACCTGGTTCCTCTACGAGGCCAGCCGGGCGAGCGACGACAGCGGCCACTGATCCGATCGAACGCGGACCGAGGATCGCATCGCGGCGGATGGGCATGGGACGGTGCGTCCCCACACCTCAGCGGGTTCGGGTGACGTAGTTCGCAGGCCAGGGGTCGGGGAACACCTCGCCCGATCGCCAGCGAGCGATCTCGTCCTCCGTCAGAAAGCATTCCGTGATCGCCTCCGTGAACCGATCCACCTGATTCCGGTCCCCGATCACCGTCAGGTGGCAGTGGCGATCGCCAAAGCGGCCCGCCTCCTTCGCCAACCGCTCCCGGAGCCCGTTCCGCTCCTCTTCGCCGAGGTTGTTCCCGTCGTTTTCGAGGATCCCGGCCCGCCAGTAGCTGACCAGTTCGAGGTCGATGCCGGCCGCCGCCTGGTTCCAAAGCAGGGAGACGTCGTCGCGGCTGCAGAGATAGAAGAAGCCCTTGCTTCGGTAGATGTCCTGGCCGAGATGCCGGGTGCAGGTGTCGAACAGTCGTTGCGGGTGGAAGGGACGGTCGTCCTTGATGACCCGGGTCGCCAGATCGTAGGGTGGGGCGTCGCTGCGCTCGGACTCGAAGGAAGGCGACAGCTCCTCGATCAGCGGTCGGACCCGGTGGTAGTCGTACTCCGGCATGGCCTGAAGATCATCGATCGGAAGGTTGCCCCACGGCAGGGACATCACGGGCACGAGCGGATTCAACCCGTGGATGCACTCCGCGATCCCCCGGATTCCGTCTTCGCCGATCCGGTCGGCCTTGGTGAGCAGAACGTGGCTGCAGAAGAGCACCTGCTCGACCAGGAGACTCGTCGTGTCCCGCCGTCCATTTCGAACGTTGGCCTGCATGCTGGGCACGAGCCGTCGACCACGGTCGTAGTCCTGATCGATCATCGCGGCATCCACCAGCGTCAGCAGGCCGGTCAGTTCGAATCGCGATTGCGTGGCGAAGAACTCGACGATCGGCATCGGATGGCAACTGCCACTGGTCTCGATGACGATCAGTTGCGGGGGCCGTTCGGCCAGCATCGATTCGAGCGCCTGCTGAAGTTCCCCGACCCCCTTCCGGCTGCTCAGGACACAGGCGTGAATGGAATGGAATCGGCGATCACCCTCATCGGTGAATTCGGTCCGGGCGACGATCTGGCCATCGACGTCGAGCTCGCTCATGTCGTTGACGACCACGCCCAGGTCGAGGCCGCGCTCGTGAGCCTGATCGATCAGGCTCCTGAGCAACGTGGTCTTCCCCGAGCCGAGAAAGCCGTTGAGGACCAGCACCGGAACCCGGCTCGCCGAGTCTTCCATCCGCTTTTCNGCAGTCATGGAATCCGTTCCCGCTCCGGCGCCTGCGACGACCGACCCGGCGCCCGGTCGCGATGCTTCGTCGTGGTCGGCCCGAGATCTTAGCTTCACCGGCACCGCTCCGGTCGCCGATGTCGTGTTCACGTACCGCCTTGTCCAAATCGACCGGGAGTTCCGAAGCTGCGTTGTTCTGGCGGTCCTGATGGCCATCATCGGGTTCGTCCTCTGGTACGTGGGCGATCGACGCGTGATCAGCACAGCGGACCGTTGCCCGACCCGCAGATACGACCTGTCGGGAATCCCGGAGGATGCAGATGGCGGCGGCAAGCCGTGAAATCCCGGCGATTAAGGCTGCACCGTCCCGGACCGACCTGATGAGGATCGCTTCCGCCAGTCCGTCCGGGGGCTCAGGGTGGCGTCAACTCGGACCCCGCTTCCTGCATCCACGCCGTTTCACACGTCGCTTGGAATCAGGAACCGGCGATCCGGACTTCGCTCACCTGAAGGCTGAACGCATCCTCATCGCCCGGGTCCCCGATCACGGTCCCGGTGTGACTGCCCGGAATGCGGACGCCGTCTTCCATCACGAACGCGGTGGCGACGATCGCGGTCGAGTTGATCGCGCCTTCCCCGTCGAAGTCGGTGATCAGCACCCGGATCGGGAGGTGTCGCCCATCCTCACCCGTCTCCCAGTCGAGGACATCGATGCGTCGAGCGCCGGAATCGGTCGGGGTGGTCATGGACACGATGCGACGATCGCGGATCCGGAGCGTGATGTTCGATTCAGGCATCCTGATCCGGAGATCCGCACCCGCCTCGCGTCCGGGCACGAGGATCGCCTTCGATGCGGGAATTCGACCGAAGTCGTCGAGCCCCTCGATCGCCTCCAGTCGTGCCGCGACCCGGGCGGGCGTGGTACTCGCGAAAGACATTTGAAGCCCGTCACCCGATGACGCCACGCCTCCCCGAAGCGCCTCGTCGCCGAATCGACCCTGGATCCGACCACGCCAGCCGCCATCCGTCGGGAATCCCGGATCACCACAGGCGATCGCATCCTCGAGAATCGCGGCGGCGAGCGCATCACCGCCACGTCGTCGATCGTCGGCCGCGGGATGGACGGTGAGCGTGGTGTAGTGACGCACCTCCTCGTACGCCTCGCCTTCGTGCTCGCCGGTGCGCGGTTCCGAGACCATGGCGCGAATCGAGTAGAGCGGCGTCTTCGGCATCGGAATCTCGATCTCACCGTTCTGGTCCGTGGCCAGCGTCTCCACACCGAATCGATCCGTGGGCACCACGATCTCGGCCCCCGCCGCCGGTTCCCCCCGGAACAGCACGGTGAGCACCAGACGCCCATCTCGTTCCGTTGCAAGGATCTCCGCGTCGAGACCACCCACGCTCATCGCCTCCTCGAGCCCCGCCACGCCCTTGGCGTGGTACTCCAGGAGGAAGACGTCTCCACGACGCATGAGTCCGTAGGTGAACGCCCCGCAGACGGGACCACCACCCTCGGGATGCGTCGCGATCATCGCGTGCCCCGCGCGCGTGGTGCTCCGATCACCGGTGCCGGGATGCCAGACCCGCACGTTCGAGATCAGCGACACCATCCGGTCGTCGGCGCTGAAGTCCCAACCCGTCTCCGCGAAGTGGACTTCGACCCGGGATTCGTCGCCGGGAAGCACGTGGACGAACAGGAAGTGGGCGTGCGCGGCGGAAGTGACCGCCGCGACGGTGAAAACGAGGAAAAGGCTGCGAATCACGAGGCGGTCTCCCGACGGCATGTCAGTTGTGCAGAACGATCCAGAGATTGATGGCGGTCGCGAGGCACATCCAGCATGCATACGGAACCAGCATCACGCCCGCGATGCGATCGATCCGTGCGTACCGCAGGATCATCACGAAGATCACCGCCATCAGCACCACCGCATCGACGAGCGCGAGCTCCGGACTCTGCATGGGGAAGAAGAACAGGGACCAGAGCGCGTTGAGCACGAGTTGCACGCCGTAGATCGCGATGGCGATGCGGGCGATCGGCCCGTGTCGCGAGATCCGCCAGGTCGCGATGGCGAGCAGGATGAAGATCAGGGTCCACGCCGGGGTGAACACCCAGGCCGGAGGTTGGAACCAGGGGATCTGAAGACCTTCGTACCACGGGCCGAGACCCAGCTGCGTGAGCAGCCCACCGGCGGCGAGCGTCGCGACCGAGAGCGCCCCGAAGAGGACCGCGAGGCCCTTGCGGGCGGGAAGCGGAACCGGCTGCGGCGGATTTGAATCCGAGATTGTTCGCATCGCCGTCACGCCGGAGAACGTTCACTGGCATTTTCGACGGATGATTCGTCCATCCCTTCGGACTGGATCGCACGCTTCAGTTCCGCCGCCCACGCGACGACCCGTTCCTCGGTGAGGTCCTGCTGCATGACCTCGTCGAGCGCCAGTCCGCAGAAACGCCCGTCGATGACCGCCTTCGACTCGTCGAAGTCGTGCCCGTCCGTCGAGGTGAAACCGATCCCGCCGGTCGCTCCACGCTCGATGAGTTTCTCATAGAGAATGCCCATCGCGTCCTGATAGGTGTCCGGGTAGCTGCCCTGATCGCCGAGTCCGAACATCGCGACGGTCGTCTCGAGATCCACGTCGTCAAGGCCGTCGTAGATGTCACTCCAGCCGTACTCCAGCTCGCCGACGTCCCAGGTGGGGATGCCCGCGATCACGAAGTCCCAATCGTTGAGCGAGGCTGGTTTTATCTTGTAGACATCGAGGCACTGCATCTCGATTTCCGGCAACAGGGCCTCCGCAAGGAGTCCCGCCACATGTTCCGTGGTCCCAGTACAGGTTCCGAAGATGATCACACCGTTCACGCTCACCTCCCACTCACGAGTCACCGAAGTCCGCAGGTCGCCACGATCTGCGAGGGAGAGAGATCGTATTGAGACTGAGTCTCAAATTCAACTGATGGTAGCCCGGAATGGGCGATTTGCACATCTTGGACACCCCTGGCGATGGAGCCGATCTTGGAAACCCCCGACCGGGTGCACGATCGTCTCCCCCGCATTCCCGAAACCGAGACCAAGCACCATGGCCCCCTGAACGCATCACCAACGATGCGAAACCCGGGGATCCTCGTCGTGATACCGCTCGATTTGTGTCGCCGTTCGACGACGGATCCCGGTCAGATAAATCCCGTCTTCGGATCGGAATGGACGAAATACGAACGGATCGACGACGGCATCGCGTACGGTTGAACCCTGTCACGCCAGTCACCTCGCGGACTGCATTCACACCGTCTGACCAGCGGATCATCTCATGAAGCTTCATTTCCTCAGTCGGTCACTGCACGATGACGGGCATGTCTCGCGGAACAACTCCGCCGGCCACCTCCAGGCCTGCGCGTCGATCGCCGAGATCTCCGAACTCTCGATCCCATCCCGCGCCTTCGTGGGCGTGCAGGGATGGAACGCAAAGGTTCGATCCATCCGGGAGATGCCGGCGCTGGGTCGTTCACTGATCGACCGGATCAAGGCGGAAACCAGCTCACCCGGTCCGCACGTCCTCCTCCATACGATCATGTCGCCCTG
Source organism: Phycisphaerae bacterium (assembly GCA_002690755.1). Taxonomy (GTDB): domain Bacteria; phylum Planctomycetota; class Phycisphaerae; order Phycisphaerales; family SM1A02; genus UBA12014. Next base: position 4,723 of record NZFT01000044.1, on the reverse strand, counting down.
GGACCTGCGTGTCGCGCGCCGATTGGAGCCGGTCTGGGATCGTTTCGATCATCGCATCGCCAACGTGATCGAAAACGTCGACCCAGGCAGTCGCGCCACGCGATTTCTATCCCAGTACGACATCGTGACCTGCTTCTGCGACGATCTCCGAGGAGACATCGAACGCGACTTGACCGTCCCGACCCTTCACTGGCCGTCGCACACCGATGTCCTCGGTCACGCCTCAGTCGGCGACCACCGTCCCATCGACCTCCTCGAGGTGGGGCGTCGGGATCGCGATCGGTACCGCCGAATCGAAGCGTTCTTCCGATCTTCACCCGAACGGCCGTTCCTGCTCGATTTCTCCACCCGGCCGAATCCCCGACATCCCGCCCCGGCGGCCATCGAGTTTTCAAGGCTGATGAACACCTATGCCCGCGCGCACGTGACGCTCTGCGAGTCACCCGCGAGCAATGTTCGATTCAACGGACGTGGTCCGCTCACCGCTCGATGGGTCCACGCCTGGACGNCCGGTTGCACGGTCATCGGNANGAGACCCCNCGGNCGCGGGGTCGATCGCCTCGTCGACTGGCCCGAATCCACGCTCGAACTTCCTGGGAATCCCGACGACCAGATCCCTTTCATCCTCGAGGTGCTTGCGGACCGGGACGGCCTGAAGCGTCGTCGTCACCGCAACGTGGCCGAAGCATTGCGTCGACACGACACGCGACACCGGCTCGCTTCACTCTTCGATCGCCTGGGGTTGACCCGTCCGGATCGGCTCAATTCAACGCTCGCTTCGATCGAATCCAAGGCGGCCGAGATCGAAGCCGCGGCCGCTGCGGAGCATCGCCCATGAGCAGCCGGACATTGGATGGCATGGTCTGCGGATTCCCCTGTTTCGGATCGATGTCGCTCGGCGTCGCCGACGCGATCACCAGACATGGCGGGCGGGCCGTCACCACCGTGCAGGGAAGAAGTTCCACGACGCGCAAGCGAGCAGAGGCGTCGGGCGTCGCGATCGTGGACTCCCTCGAACACGTGTTCGCCGAATCCGACCTGGTGCTCTCGATCTGCGTTCCCGACGTGGCCCGCGAAATCCTCGATCGATTCGAGGCCTGGGGCCGGGCCACGACGAATCGCCCCACGTTCGTCGAGGCGAACGGGATGCATCCCGACCCCCTCGTGAAGCATCTGGATTCGCTGACCAGCCTGGGATTCCGAGTGGTGGATGCCGGGCTGGTGGGGCTTCCTCCGCACGACGATCGGAGACCGACCCTCCTGGTCTCCGGCGCCGACACCTCGATGGTCGATCCGCTGCACGGCATCGCGTTCGAGGTCCTCCACGTCGGCGATGTCTTCGGACGAGCGAGCATCCTCAAAATGCTGCACGCCCTGTTTTCCAAAGGGCTCAATGCGAACCTCCTTCACCTGATGCTCATCGCCGAAGATCTTGCGGTCAGGGAGGATCTGATGGCCCTCCTTGATTCAGCGCGCCCCGATCTCACCGAGCGCATTCGACGCACGATCCCGTGGATACCAGCCGACCACGAACGATTCCGGATCGAATTGGACGAAACCGGCGCCTGGCTGGAGTCGCTCGGGTGGTCACCGGGACTCTCCCACGCCGGCCGCGAGGCTCTGGCCGCGATCGCGTGCAGCGACCTGGCAACCGAGACGAGGGAACATCGTGATGAGGACCGTTCGGCCGCAGACACGGTGCGGATCGTCGCCGGGGGGGTGCGATCGGCGGATGACACGGATGCCGGATTCATCCTCACCCACATGACCGATGACCCCGAGGAGATCGCCCTGGCCTCGGCCGCGGGCGTCGATCGCATCGGTCCCGACCTCGAAACCTGGATGAAGGAGGATCGCCAGGGTGGAATGGGCCACCGGATCTCCAGCCACGATCCGGAATCCATCGCCCGCGTCGTTCGCGACGCGGGCGACGCCATCCCGTTCTGTCGCGTGGATCCGATCCATGACGGCTCCGCCGCACAGATCGAAGAGGTGATCCGACTGGGTGTCCGTCAGGTGATGCTGCCGATGTTCCGAACCGTCGAGGAGGCCAGGACGTTCGTCGAACTCGTCGCCGGTCGCGCCCATCCCGTGCTACTCGTCGAGACCGTCGCAGCCACCGTACGCCTCCCCCAGATCCTGCAGGTGGAAGGCGTGAGTGGCATCCACATCGGCCTCAACGATCTCAGAATCGATTCCCGGCTGGGTGATCTGGTGGAACTTCTGATTTCTCCGTGGTTGGAGACGATCTGCAGGACAGTTCGACGGAGCGGCCTTCCCCTGCACATCGGCGGGGTCGCATCCGTCGCCGACGAGAGCCTCCCGATCCCACCCGAGCCGGTGATCGCGCGCCTTCTGGAACTTGGCGCGTCCGGATCACTGGTCACCCGGGTGTTGGCGAAACGCTGCCGTGACCTGGCGGGGTGGAAACGAGAGATCGACCTGCTCCGTGACACGGTGCGCCGCCTGCGGCACGATCCCCAACAATGCCGACGCCAGTCGATGCGTCTTCGGAACATCAGAAACGTCGATCTTCGCCGCGGCCCGGATTCGGACTGATCCGATGGTCTGGGGGGCGAGGCACGCTCCGAAAGGCGGATCGACGGTTGCCGCAAGCGTGCCCTCGAACGCCGACGCGTCGATCGATCACCATTCGATCCATCACCAAAGTCGGCCTCGACGCCTCCCTTGCGGGACGCGTCGAGGTCGATGTGGTCCATTCGAGCGGGTGCGAACCCCGTACTTTCAGACTTCAGCCACGCCGTCGACGGGCGGCCAGCCCGGCCACACCCATCAACGCGAAGGCGCTCGGCGAGGGCACCGCGCTGACCACGAAGGTCACCGACCAGTCGTCGCTGGTAGGACTCGTCTCCTGAGCCCAGAAGGTGTAGTCGTCGGGTCCGAGCGGACCGTCGTATCCCTGTGAGCCGCCGCCGTTCGACATGAGTTCGAACACATCGGAGCCGGAATCCGACTCGAAGACCAACGCGTAGCCGAGGAGGCCGGAGGGATCCGGCGTGTCGGGGTTCGTACCGAGAACGTCACCGGACGAAAGCGCGATGAAGCCGAGGTTATTCGGATCGCTGCCGTTGGTGTCGAACAGGTCGAGAATGATCCCGGTCAGCTCGAGGCCGTCACCCACCTCGAAGGTGAAGATGTCGCGATCGTCACCTTCCCGGTCGGTCGTGAAGATCACGGTGTTCAAGCCCTGCGTGAAATCCAGCTGCGTGGGCGCCAGATAGTCGTCGGAAAGTTCGCCGTTCACGGCTTCATCCCAGACCACGTCTGCTGCTGCAAAACCGGCCACTGAGGCCACGGACAACGCGACCAGCGCCGAATGTCGAAGATTCATGTCGTTTCCCCAAACGAAGGCGTCGGATCAGGACGCCGGCAAGTAGAAAGGAGCCTCGAACGGGCGGACCCCATTCCTGAATGTACGCTGGATTCCGGCCTGAGTTTCAGGAATCGCCGATCCTCCGGCCCTTCGTCATTCTCCGGACGTTTCCCGTACGCATGACCAGCGCATCCGATCCAGAGGCGACGGGGGGCGGCGTCGACACGGTCGATGATCACGGCCCGGACCTCGACCCGGCCCGAGGAACGTCGACGGCTCGCGCCCTCCGAAGCCGCGTCGACCCGATCATTCAATCGACGATCGGGACGAGTTCCAGATGCCGAAGCTTCATGAGCGGCCCGGAGGTCCGGCCGCTCTCGACGACCACGAGATGATCGCCTGCGACGAGTTCCACGGTTCCGACCGAACGGGATCGATGGTCGTCCCAGGAGCGGGTCGCGGCGACGTTCGATTCGAGCGAGACCGCCCCACCCGCCTCGTCGGTGAATCGGAGGGTGAACGGCGAGCCGGCTTCCGACTCCGGACAGGCGGCGGTGACCAGCACCTCGAACACGGTCGGCGCCGCGATCCGAATCCTCCATGCGGCGGTGTCGGTCGACGTCCGCCAGTAGCCGAGCGCCTCACGGTCGGGCTCGTAGCGGAGCTGACTTCCCTGGATCAGGGCGGTCCGACCGGGGAGCCGGAATCGCCCCTGCCCCCCCGCCTCGATCGAACGGCCCGCACCGATCGCCATCAACGCCTTCAGTTCATCGAGATGTTTCGTGTAGACGGCCCGTGGGTCACAGCCGTTCGCCGCGCAGACCGCGGCGGCCATCCCGACGATCTCGCCCATCGCCCCGGTCGTCTTCATCACCCGGACCGCGCCCAGCGCTTCGTGGGTCACGCTGATGTCGCGGCCGGCCATGAACAGGTTCGGAATGTTGCGACTGTAGAGGCAACGATACGGAATCCAATACGGCCCGTCGTATTCGTAGCCCTTCCCGCGCGTGAAATCCGCGATGAACTCGTCGCCTTCATGACCCTTCGAATACCGCTCGTCCGGATGGTGGGTGTCGATGCCCCAGGTGCAGGGCACGCAGCCGTCCTCGAACACCACGCCGTCGCGAAGGTCCTCTCCGGTGAGCACCACGTCGCCCATCAACCGACGGGATTCCCGCTTGCCCGCGATGTAGGCGACCCAGTTCAGACGGTGGGCGGGATATCGACCTTCCACGTTCTTGATCGCGTCCCACGCGCCGTACATCGCCCGGAAGTTCTGGTCCCGGATCCGTTCCATGTCCCGGATCGGATCGCGATCGAATCCCGACTCCCAGTACCAGTTGCCGAGACTGATCGGCTTCTCGCCCGGTTCGGGCGTGGTCCGGCCCC
>NZFT01000043.1 GCA_002690755.1 Phycisphaerae bacterium | reverse complement strand
CTGCTGCTCGGAGTCCTGCTGCTGCTCGGAGTCCTGCTGCTGCTCGGGGTCCTGCTGCTGCTCGGAGTCCTGCTGCTGCTCGGAGTCCTGTTGCTGCTCGGAGTCCTGCTGCTGCTCGGAGTCCTGCTGTTGCTCGGAGTCCTGTTGCTGCTCGGAGTCCTGCTGTTGCTGTTGAACCTCCTGAAGTCGCCGGATCAATCGAGCGGCCAGCTCCGCGTTGATTCTCGCATCGCGGTTCTCCTGATCCGCGTCGAGTGCATCCTTGAAATGCTCGAGTGAACGCCCGACCCGTTCGATCGTCTCCTGCATCGTCTTCGGATCCGGCGTTTCGGTGTCTCCGCCGAGTGTCTCGAGTGCGGCGGCGTATCGGGCCGTTCCTTCATTGTACATCGACCGGGCGGCGAGGTCCGCATCCCCGACTCGGGCGGCGCGTTCGAAGGCGTCGGCCGCCCCTTCCGCGTCTCCATCGCGATATCGAGCCACGCCGAGGTTGTAGATGGCGGCGGCCGCGGTGGGATCGAGGCGTTCCACTTCTGACCAGGCGACGGACGCATTCGCCCAGTCCGCCGAGGCCATCGAGTCGCGGGCCCGCGCGATCGCCGCGCGAATCTCGGTGGTGGAGCCCCGCGCCGGGTCCTCCGTCGCCTCGGATCCGACCATTCCGGCTCGAGGATTCGGCGCCGCTTCCGTGGTCGTGGTCGCCATCGACGTCGAGGCCACTGATGACAGTCCGATCGCGAGGAGCAGGCTCCTGATTCGAAGGGTTGGTCGGCGGCGCGGCGTCATGCGTTCATTCTCTCCGATTCGAGGGGTCGCGTCGGCTTCGCGGGACGTCGTCGGCGTTCGCCGACGAGCATTTCGATGATCAGCAGCACGAGTGCGATGCCCGCGAACCACTGGAATCGCGGGATCGTTCGACGGGCGGTCCCCTCGTCGCGGTCGCGGAGATCGATGGCGGTGATCCATTCCGCGAAGAACTCGCCCAGATCGACGAGGCTGGTGCCGGCGGGAACGAAGACGCCGCCGCCCGCCGCCGCCACCGCTTCGAGCAGGGAGGGGTCCATCTTCGACCAGACTTCCTGATTCTCGTACTGAAGCCAGCCCGGCTGTCCGTCGCGGGACACCGGGATTCGTCCGCCATCCTCGTCGTCTCCGATGCCCACGGTGTAGATGCGAACGCCGTGATCCCGACGGGCGGCTTCGGCCGCCTCGACCGGAAAACTCTCCATGTCCTCGCCGTCGGTGAGAATCACGATCGCCTTGCCACCGGGTTCGTCACTGCCGAACGCGTCGGCAGCGACCCGGATCGCATCACCCAGCATCGAGCCGCCTCGGGCGGCGCTGCGGGGCGTGAGTTCGTCGAGGGCATCCTCGAACGCGTCGTAGTTCAAGGTCAGCGGGCTCCGAACCGTGGCGGTGCCGGCGAAATCGACGAGGCCGACCCGGTCTCCGGTCATCGAAGCGACGGCCTCCTCGATGAGCGAACGGCTCCGGTCCAGGCGACTCGGCGTCGCGTCCCCGGCGAGCATGCTCCTCGAGACGTCGACCGTGAAGATGACGTCCATGCCCCCGCCGCGGTCGACCTCGACGTAGCGAACACCCCATCTCGGATCCGCGATCGCGAATACCAGGGACAGCAACGCGAACGTCGCGAGACCGGCGCGGATCGCGGGTCGAAACAGGCTGATGTGGGGGGCGATCCGGATCAGCATCGGGTGCGACGCGAATCGGCCGAGCGCCCGGCGACGGGCGAGGATTCCCAGCGCGGCGACGACCGCGAGGATCGCGACGATCGCGAGCAGCCTGAAGGCACCGGGATTCTGGAAGTCGAAGGCCATGCGTGGTTCGGAGTGAACGGTCAGGGAAGGGTGCGGAAACGAGTGTGGATGAGAAGCTGTTCACCGGCGAGGAGGATGAATGCGAGCAGCAGGAGCGGAGGGATCGTCAAGCCCCCGAGCCGAAGCGGTTCGACCGCGAGATCCCGATACGATCGGTAGCGGCGTTGTTCGGTGGTGGTCTTTTCGAGGGCGTCGATCGCGGCGTAGATCTCCCGCAGGCTGTCGGTGTCGGTGGCGCGGAAGTAGCGGCCACCCGTCGCCTCGGCGACCAGCGTCAGCGTCTTCTCGTCGATCGAGACCCGCTGCCGCGTCGTGATCTGCCGGCCGAAGGGATCCTTCACGGGTATCTTCGCGACGCCGTTGGATCCCACGCCGATCGCGTAGATGCGGACGTCGAAGGCGTTCGCGATCTCCGCCGCGATCAGCGGATCGATGTCCCCGGCGTTGTTCTCGCCGTCCGTGAGCAGCACGATCACCCGGCTCTTGATCCGACGTCCCGCGTCGTCGTCACGTTCGTCGAGTTCCCGGAGTCGTTCCACCGCGAGGGCGATGGCGTCGCCGATGGCGGTTCCATCCTCGCTGCGCTCCGTCGCGATCCGGACGTCGTTCAGCGCATCCGTGACGTAGGCGTGATCGAGGGTCAGCGGACTCACGCTGTCGGCGAAGCCGGCGAACGTGATCAATCCGACGAGGTCGTCCGGTCGTCCGGCCAGATCGTCGTCGCCGCGAATGAAGTCGGTGAGCACCTTCTTGACCGCGGTGAGCCGATCGACGGTGCCGCCGCCGATTCGGAAGTCCCGCGCCCGCATGCTTCCCGAGCGGTCGATCACCGACTGGATGGCGACGCCTTCGACGAAGACCCGGCTTCGCTCGTTCGCCTTGATCGGTCGGGCCATGCAGACGATCAACAGGGCGATCCCGCCGGTCCGGAGCGTCGGGGGAAGCCATCGCAATCGTCGTACCCAGCTGCCGCCGATGCCGTCGAAGGTCGCGGTCGACGCGTGGACGATGCCGGCACGGCGTCGCCACCGCGGAAGCCAGGCGAGCAGAAACAGCGGCAGCAGCAGGAGCCACCACGCGGATTCGGGGTGGAATCCGAGCCTGGCGAGATCGTCGAGGAGATTCTGGAGGCGGTTCATTCGCGGGCCTCCATGCGTTCGAGCCCGTCCACCGCACGGTCCAGCGATCGTCTGCGGTTTCGATCGCCGCCGCGGCCGGTCGCGATCGGTGCGACATCGTCGTCGGTCGCCTCGGAAGCCGGTGCCGGCTTCGGGCCGATCTCCACGACGAGATCGCGGACCTGCTCGAGCGCGTCCTCGCAGACGTTCCGGGCGGGACGGTCGCCGGCGAACTTCACGAGGTCGGCGGTGCGAAGGATCGTTCCCAGGCGGATCATGCGATCCCGGTGGGCGGGCTCCATCTCGGGGGCGATGCGGGCGGCTTCGATGAACTCCGGCGTGGTGCGCTCGGGGGCGGCGATGCCGAAGCGTCGTTCGACGTACTCCCGGGCGATGTCGGTGAGTCGGGTGAAGAAGGGGTCGACCCGCGCATCCCGGAGCAGGTCGTCCGATGCGAGTCGATCGAGTCTCGCCAACGCCCACGAGTCGGCCGGTACGGGGGGCGGCACCGGGCGCGGTCGACGTCGCCATCGCCACAGCAGGGCGAGCATCGCGAGGAGTGCGACGGCGCCGGCTGCGATCGCCCACCAGAACCAGATCGGAAGCGGACTCGGGACCTCGACGGCCGCGGCGATGTCCTGGTGGGCTTCGACTCCGGTGTCGAGGCCCGCGACGGAGACGACCATCAGGGTGCGGGCGGGGGTTTGAATGCTCGCATCACCCAGGCCGATCGGGATCGGTGGAAGTTCCTGCGGACCCGGTTCGAAGGTCCGCAGCGTCAGTCGCGGCATCGGCGTTTCACGGCGGGCCTCGAGGTCGGTGATCCGCGGTGATTCGATCACCTCGAAATTGCCGAACTCAACGCCCATCGCCGGAAGTTCCAGGGCCGCGACGTCACCCGGTTCGGATCCGGGGACCAGGAATTCGATCCGGATCGGCGCCCCGGTCTCGATCGGGTCGGTTCGGAGAACGGCGGTGACCGTGGTCTCGCCGATCCGGATCGACCACGGCTCGCCGGCGTCGAGCATCGGGGCGTCGTCCGGTCCGGTCTCGATCGATTCGGGTGGAGACACCGTCTGCGAAGCGGAAAGGATCGCGGGCGAGATCACGATCGCCAGGAGGCCGCCGAGGACGGCGGACGCCCGTCGACGGTTTCGACGCGATCGATTCGGAGGCGATGAAGCGATCATCGGGATCGCCTCCGTTCCCGGCGGTGGAAATAGGCGGTGAGGGGCTCGATGAAGTCCTCGCCGGTGTCGATCTCGATCGGGTCGAGCTTCATGCGGCGGAGGACTTCCCGTCGTCTTTCGTCCCGGGCCGCCGCCGCCTCTTGAAAACGTCTTCGGACTCGTCGCCGCCCGGTGTCCACGAGGCGTCGGATGCCCGACTCGGCGTCGGTGAATTCGACGAGGCCCATGTTCGGAAGTTCCCGTTCCCGTCGGTCCTGCACCACCATCGGAACCATGTCGTGTCGCTGCCGCGCGGCACGAAGCGGAGTCTCCCAGTCGTGGTCGACGAAATCACTGGCCACGAAGACGACGGATCGCTGGCGAAGGACCCGATCGAGCTCGCGGATCGCCGGGCCGATCGCGGTGCCGCGGCCTTCCGGCCGGAGGGCCAGCAGTTCCCGCACGATGCGCATCACGTGCTTGGTGCCCTTTCGGGGCGGCACGTACTTCTCGACCCGGTCGGTGAACGCGAGGAGTCCGACCTTGTCGTTGTTGAAACTCGCGCTGAACGCGAGCGTCGCGACGAGCTCCGCGACCACTTCCCGCTTGAACTGGGTGGTGGTGCCGAAGGCGAGGGAACCGGAGACGTCGACCGCGAGCATGACGGTCAGCTCCCGCTCCTCGCGAAAGAGCTTGATGTGGGGCTCTCCCAGTCGGGCGCTCACGTTCCAGTCGATCGACCGGACGTCGTCTCCGATCTGGTAGGGGCGGACCTCCTCGAATTCCATTCCCCGGCCCTTGAAGGCGGAGTGGTACTGGCCGGCGAGGGCGGCGCTCACCACGTGTCGCGTGCGGAGCCTGATCCGTCGGACCCGGCGGAGGAGATCCCGCGCGTCGTCCGTGGGCGAATCGTCACCGGCGCTCGAACTTTTGGGGTGGTCTGGCTTCACGGGACTGGGACGTGATCGAGCATTTCGGAGATCAGGTCGTCGGCGGTGCGTTCCTCCGCCTCGGCCTCGTAGGAGAGTCCGAGCCGGTGTCGAAGCACGTCGGGCGCCGCATCCTTCACGTCCTGCGGCACCACGTAGCCTCGTCCGGCGAGGAACGCTCGAGCCTTGGCGACCAGAACGAGGGCGATGGTGGCGCGGGGGGAGGCACCGAAGTCGAGCAGTTCGGCGAACCGAAGGCCCGCGTCACCGGGTTCGCGGGTCGCGACGACGAGGTCGACGACGTAGTCGCGGATCCGATCGTCGACGTGGATGCGATCGATCAGCGTCCGGGCGTGTGCGATGTCGGCGGGCTCGATCACCGCTTCGACCTCGAGGTCGGTGGTGGTCTTCGCCATTCGATCGAGAATCCGACGTTCCTCCCCGCGATCCGGATAGCGGACCACGAGCTTCATCAGGAAGCGATCGACCTGGGCTTCCGGGAGCGGGTAGGTGCCTTCCTGTTCGATCGGGTTCTGGGTCGCGAGGACCATGAACGGTTCAGGAAGCGGATGGGTCTCGTCTCCGATGGTGACCTGTCGCTCCTGCATCGCTTCGAGCAGCGCCGACTGGACCTTCGCCGGCGCCCGGTTGATCTCGTCGGCGAGGACGAGATTCGAGAAGATGGGGCCGGTCTTCACCACGAAGTCACCGTCGGAGGGTCGATAGACGAGCGTTCCCACGAGGTCCGCGGGCAACAGGTCGGGGGTGAACTGGATCCGCTTGAAACCGGTTCGGATGCCGCGGGCGAGACTGGCGATCGCCGTGGTCTTGGCGAGCCCCGGCACGCCCTCGATCAGGAGATGTCCGTTCGCGAGCAGCCCCACGATCAATCCGTCGAGCAGTTCCTGCTGCCCGACGACGACGCGATGCATCTGCTCCTGGAGTCGTTGGAAAGGATGGCAGGCGGTGGCCACCTCGGCTTCGAGACGAGCGGTGTCGTCGCGGGTGGGGGGCTTGGTCAGGGCGGGGTCGGACATGGTGGATCGGCTCTGCAGGGTGAGGGTGATTCGATCTGGTTCTCGGGCCATCCGTCGGCCTGGATCCGTTCCGGAAAGCGTACAACGCAAGCCTGCTCCCGTTGCGGTCGAAGGGGCTCCCCGCGAGTACGATCCGTCTTCGGCGAGGTTCGGCGGAGGCCTCGATGGATCGGAATTTCCGATNGGTTTCAGGATCTTCGGAACGAGGAGTTTCACGTGCAGATCGGTTGGATCGGATGCGGCGTCATGGGGGCCTCGATGGCGGGCCACCTTCTCGAAGCGGGTCATGCCCTTCGCATTCACACCCGGACTCGCGGGAAGGCCGCGGAACTGCTCGAACGCGGGGCGATCTGGGCCGATTCGCCGCGGGAGGCCGCCGATGCGGCCGATGTCGCGATCTCCATCGTCGGCTTTCCGGACGATGTCGAGGCCGTTCATCTCGGCAAGGTCGGGACCCTCTCCGCCGACCGGCCTCCGCCGATCCTCGTCGACATGACGACCAGCGAGCCTGATCTCGCGGTTCGGCTGCACGCCGCCGCCGCGTCCGTGGGCACGAGTTTTCTCGACGCCCCGGTCTCCGGTGGCGACATCGGAGCGCGTCGCGGAACCCTGTCCATCATGGTCGGGGGGGATGATCCGGCGGTGGCGCGCGTCCAGGCGATCTTCGACGTGCTGGGTGGAACGGTGGTGCATCAGGGTGGGCCCGGGGCCGGACAGCGGACCAAGATCGTCAATCAGATCCTGGTGGCGGCGTCGATGCTGGGGGCCGCCGAGGCGGTGCTCTTCGCGACGCGAGCGGGCCTCGATCCACGTCGCGTGCTGGAATCGGTCGGAAGCGGTGCGGCGGGGAGCTGGACGCTGTCGAATCTCGTGCCTCGAATGCTCGAGGGCGACTTCGAACCGGGTTTCTTCATCGATCACTTCGTGAAGGATCTCGGCATCGCGGTTCGGGAAGCCCGTGGACTCGGACTCGATCTGCCCGGGCTCGCCCTCGCGGAGCGGTTCTATCGGGAAGCGAGCGAGGAAGGACTCGGCGCCAAGGGTACGCAAGCCCTGCTGCTTCTGATGGAGGCTCGTCAGGGCGGGTGAGGGGGCGAGAACGGGCTCCTCGGCACCGAGAGCACCGGTCGGGCCGCGGGGGGGTGGGATTTCCTCGGCTTCGGAGCGGGAAATCCGGGACCAGAGCCGTTCGAGTGCTGGAATCCTGCGTCGGGGCTGGTACACTTCTCGATCCGAGTTTCGGCCACGAGGTGGCCGGCTTCCAGACGACAGCCTGCCGGACCGAATNCCATGGACCTCGCCCCGTCCTCGACCGTCACCTTCACGATCACCACGCTCCCCAAGAACGAGCGCGGCCGCAAGACGCTCAATCGGCTCATGAAGATGCAGCCCGAGGTTCAGAAGGGTCTCTCGATGCTGGCTCGTCGGCGTCGACAGAAGGACAACGTCCGGACCAAGCGTGCCGGTCGAATCTGGATCAACCGCAAGAAGCCCACCGCGCTCACCCGCGTCGAGATCGGCGAGTCGTTCACGCTTCGCGTGACGCCGCAGATCATTCCCGACATCAAGAGCGTCGCGGCCTATCTCGAGATGAAGGCCGCCTGATCGCGGTTTGAACGCCGACGCCGAGTCGGTGCCAGCTCGAGGCGATCATCAAGATCATCCGGAACGAACCGGCGGACGTCGCGAACATCGCGGATGCCCGCGGGCGTTCAACGCGCCTCCGGCGACCTGCGATGTCGTGGGATTCGACGGTCGGGAGCCCGGTCACTTGACCCGGGTGGTCAGGAGCAGACTGAGCGGTGGCTGCGATCCCGTCGCGGGCAGGACGACCACGACGCCGGCGGCGGGCAACCGTAGTTCGAGATCCGTCTCGATCGTGCGATCGTCCAGCGGTCCGCTTCCCGTCACCGAGAACGTTCCGCGAATCCGGCAGCGGAGGACATGACCGGCGGGATCCCATCGAGGGTCGAGTTCGAGGCTGATCGCGATGCCGTCGTGCGTCGCCGACACGCTGGTCCGCCGCCCGGGGACGAGGTCCGCGAGGGCTTCGAACCGCGGGGTGGCATCGGGGGCCCGGCGAATCGCCGCGATCGCGGTCGGCGAGTCCGGCGGATGGGCGAGACGGATCCGTTCGACCGCGGCCATCGGCATCCCGACGATCGAGATCGAACACTCGATGCGATCGGGTCGCTGGATCCGAAGGGCCTCGAGCAGCCGGGCGACCTCGAGCTGGATGAACGCGGGGGCGACCACCAGCAAGGCACCGGGGCGGATCCGGATGCGTCCGATCGATCCACCGACTTCGTACCAGTCGTCCCGGGCGACCACGTCGCGAATCAGATCCGCCAGTTCGGTGGTGTCCGCGAACCGGGGCGGCGTGTCGGTTTCGGCGGCCAGGAGCGGCGTCGACTCGATCAGATCGGCGACCGGATGNAGCACCGGGCCGCCGGAACCGGCGGTGGTGGCGCGGGCGGTCACCCGGAGTCCGTCGGGGGTCCCGTCGATGATCGGTCGCTCGTAGCCACCGCCGATCGCGGCGAGCACCTGTTCGAGGACGGTCATGATCGACCCGGGGCGGGCATCCACGTCCACGGTCTCGGTCCGGAGGATTCCGATCGTCTCCAGGGCCGCCCAATCGGCGTCGATCCGCAATCCGCCGAGCGGTCCGAGCACCAGCAGGACCTCGTCGAGTCGAAAGCGCCGGGCGGGGAGCGAGACGCGGATCCGTTCCGCCTCCTGGAGTCGCGCGAGCGACTTGATGACCGGTGCGGGCGTGATTCGTGGTGGCGCGGACGACTCGGGGTCGACAGGCCTGTCGTCTGTCCCCGGAGGTGCGGGCGGGGCGAGCACGAACAGGAGGGCGAGGAGGCTCGCGATCGGAAGACTCACCGGGTCTGCTCCGACGCCAGATCGAGAATGGCTTCGATTCGTCTCACGTCCTCGGCATCCGTGGTGGATTCCAGAAGGGCGTTTCGAGCGATGGACATCGCTTCGGAGTCCAGCGGTCCGACGAGCGAGGCCTGACCCTCGCGATCGTTCAGATGCTCGAGGATGGAGTCCAGTCGGCCCGTCTGGTGGAGTTCATCGAAGACCTCGACCGCCCGTGGCTCGTACCAGGTGCCGGCGTGTTCCCGAAGGTCCGCGATCGCTCGGGCCGCGGCATCCTCGCCGACGCCGTCGCGATAGGGCCGGAGACTGGTCATCGCATCGAAGCCGTCGATCACCGAGAACCATCTGGCCGCGATCGGAATCGCTTCACCGACGAGGCCGTCGGGATAGCCGCTGCCGTCGATCCGCTCGTGGTGACTTCGGATCACGTGCAGGACGAGCGGGTCGCGGACGCCCATGCGTTGCACGCGTTCCCATCCGAGGACGGTGTGCGACTTCATCGTCTCGTATTCGGCGTCGGTCAGACGACCGGGCTTCGAGAGGATCCCGGCGGGAATGTCGATCTTGCCGATGTCGTGCAGCACCGCGCCGAGCATGAAGCCCATCACCGTCGAGATCGGCATCCGTTCCGCTTCCGCGACCGCCTGGGCGTACATCGTCACCCGCCAGGTATGCGCACCGGTGCTCTGGTCCTTCAGCTCGACGATGCGAGCCAGTGCGTTGGCGAGTTCGAAGTCCACGGCTCAAGGGTAGCACGTGCCGCGCCGTCGACCGTGGAATCGGAGGTTGCGGCGGTGGATCAGCAGGGGCGGGAGAGGATCGCCCGTCGGATCGGAACCAGCACGGACGGAATCAGCCGCTCTTCGACGAGGCGTTCGCCGTGCCCCGCGAGGCGTGCGAACATCGCGGGAAGATCTTCGAGTCGTCGGATCGGCCCGCTGGACCGGACCGTGAGATACACGCTGATGGGCTCATGCCCCTCGAGTCCGGGGATCCCCAGTGCCCGGGCGGGGCGGGACTTCACTTCGAAGAAGGCCTGCATGGTGGGATCGTCGTCGAGCGAGATTCCGATGAAGGGCTGGGCCTCGACGAGTCGTTCGCGGTCGCGATCGACGAGTTCCGCGAGGGGCGAGTTCGCGAGCAGCGCTTCGAAGACGATTTCATCGCGATCTCGGTCGGCTTCGAAGTCGAAACCGAAGACGAGCTCCAGGTGGTCGAGATCGAGCGGGCTGATCGAGAGAAAATACGGCGAGATCTCGAGGATCGTCCGGTGCAGCTTGTAGGCCTCTTCGAGCGAGGTCGGATTCACCGAGCCGCTTCGAAGCGTGGTCTGACGAAGCGCGACCCACGAGTAGGTGCCGTCGGTGTCCTCGGATTCGAGGGCGCACTCGCCGTCGTACCGCTTCAAGCGTTCCATTCGGGGGAACTCNCGCTGGATNCGACCGAACAGGTCNAGCACCGACTCCCGTCCCGTGGGGACGTCCATGGTCAGCGCGATCTTCTGATTCAGGTAGAAGTCCGAGCAGAGAGTGGTGATGTCGGGATCCACGGAGGAGGCTCCATCGTCGCCTCGACGCCCGAGGGGAGGAGCGGCCCTCCCGGTCTTCGGGCCGTCGACCTCGGTCGCGACGTCGACCAAGGTAGGGCTTGAACCGGGGTTGCCGTGGTCCTTGACGCGTTTTCCACGGTCAGGCGCGTGGTTTCTCGATTCTCGGGGCTCCGAGATAGGAACCTGCCCGCCAGAGCCACTCCATGGGCCCCATTCGGTATCGACGCGACCAGAGCAGGCAGATCGCGGCCACAACGCCGTACACGAGGATCGCCGCGAGCAGGAGCTCCATCTCACCGAAGCGTCCGAACTGTGCGAAGCCCCAGAATGACATCAACGTGACGAACAACACGCTCTCGAGGAGATAGGCGGAGAGTGACATTCGCCCGACGGTCGCGAATGTCTTCGCGCCGGGCATCCGTTTCGCGGCGCAGGCCCGACCGACGACGCCGATCAGACCGATCGCCAGCGTCGCTGAGGCGACGTCGTGCACGGCGGAGAGCACCGCGCGTTGTGGGACGTCGGGCTCGCCGAACTGGAGGAGGCCCGCGACGGTCAGCTCGGCCGGGAGCCCGATCGCCACGCCCCAGATCGCGAGGCGACCGAGGAGTGGCCGTCGGTCCGCGTCGAACAAGCCGATGTCGTGAAAGCATGAGCCCACGAGGACCAGGCCAAGAACGTGCCAGCCGTAGTTCAGGAAGAACATCACGCTGGCGAAGCCCCAGGTCACACTTCGGAAGAGGAGGGCATCGGTCCAGGGACCGTCGCGATAAGCGGCGATCTCCGCCGGGATCCAATGGGGATGGGCAGGATCGAAAACCGCGGCCTTCATCGCTTCCAGACCACGCAGCGTGAGATCGGGGACGTCACCCACCGCCGGTGCGAAGAGGGGGAGGAGGCCGAACAGAAAAGCGCCGCTCATCGAAACCGCAAGGCACCCGATCCCCAGCCACAGTCTGATCGTGGTGGAAATCTGGATCAGGAGAATCATGATCATCCCGACCAGTGCGTACTGGAAGAGGATGTCCCCGTACCACAGGAGACCGGCGTGCAGCAGGCCGAAGACCGCGAGAATCGCCATTCGACGCGCGTGGAATCCCGCGGCCCGACCGGTCCGCTCGAGAAGCCGGGCGCGTTGCATCGCGATGCCGAATCCGAAGAGCACCGAGAAGATCGAGATGAACTTGAAGGAGAAGAAGCCGGTCACGACGAACCACGCGATCCCGTCCGCACCCTGCGTCTGAACCGCGGTCTGCCCGGACCCGACGGCGAGTGGAAGGCCGAAGAACCACGCGTTGACGACCACGATTCCGAAGAGCGAGAAACCCCGCAGCACGTCGATCGCGGAGATGCGTTCGCCGACGGGGAGCGGTGCGGGAATGGCGGGGTCATGTCGCATGGTCGAGGCCCTGCTCGCGAGATCTTCCCAGATTCTCGCGACNCCGTCCCACCGACGTCCGCCGGAGGCGAGCGGATGTCGGGTCGGGATGCCGAGCCGGTGGGTTCAAGCCTCTTCTTGGGATATCGGCTCCCGAATTCCATCGTCCGCCGATCACCGTGAAGTCAGATCGATCGACCCGCCGTCGGCCGGCGGGTCGAGCCGCCGGATCGGTGGTCGTTGCAGATAGGTGAACCAGCGCCAACACCATTCGAAGGGCCCCAGCAGGAACCAGCGGTTCCAGAGGAGGCCTGCGGCCATCACGACGCCGAAGACCGAGATCCCCACCCCGACCGCGGCGGCGTTGCCGAGGGTGTCGTACCAGCCCAGTCCCCACGCACGGAAGATCACGGCGAGCAGGATCGACTCCAGCAGGTAGCCGGAAAGCGACATGCGGCCGAGGGTTCCGAACGCGGTGGCGATCGGGAATCGTCGACGTTCCACCAGCGTGGTGATCAGCCCCGCGTATCCGAGCACCACGGTGGCGGCGCTCACCGGATGAAGAAAGGACCACGCGACCAGGGCGAATCCATCGCCGCCCCGCCACGGGACGGGGAGGAAACGAGCGAGTTCGAGGGCGAGACCGGCGATCAGGCAGGCGGCGGAGACCTGCATTCGGCGGACGGCGTGTCGCGTCTCGAAGAATCCCAGGTCGTGAAGCACGGTGCCGATCAGGACGAGGCCGAGGAGATACCAGCCGTAGAAGCGAACGCCGTAGCCGATGGAGCTTTTCCAGTCTTCAAATCGGGCGTCGAAACCATCCGTGTCCATCGGCACGACGGCCTCGCCTCGGACGGCATCGGTCGGTGTGATCGCCGGATCCTGCGGGGGTGATGGCTCGGTCATCACCACGGCCGGCGTCGCAGTCCTCGACTGGTCGAGCCAGGACTGGAGCGGGCCTCTCGCCGCGAGGAGCCCGGACAGCACCACGAGTCCGAGTCCCAGCCCCAGTCGAAGGCGGGTCGATCGGCCGAGGATGGGCATCGCGAGCAGCGCGACCCCGGCGAACACGAACAACACGTCACCGAAGAAGAGTCCGAGCCCGTGGAGGAGCCCCATGCCGGCGAGCCACGCGATCCTTCGGAGTTCGAAGGACGTGGTTCCAAGTCCCGCCCGCACGAGCCGGGCCCGCTGCGTCGCGAGCCCGAAGCCGAAGAGCATCGTGAAGAGACCAAGGAACTTGAAATGTCCGAAGGCGAGGTCGAGGTAGGCGACGATCGAATCGTGGAGACCACCTTCGAGCGTCCAGGGCCCCCTCATGGCGCGGGAGGTCGACATCGCGAAGAACCGGACGTTCTCGATGACGATGCCGAGCAGGGCGACTCCGCGAATCACGTCGATCGCCGGGATCCGGCCGCGGCGTTCGATGGGGCGGAGTCTTACGATTTCGGTCTCCCAGTCGACGCACCAGCCCGAGCGGTCGTGGAATGTCGTGGTCAGGATCGCGTCGGTTGGGGGCCGGCGGCGAGGGCGGTGTCGACCGCCTCCTGGAAGCGGGCGAGATCCGAGAGGTCGGGAAGCAGGACGTCGGCGCCGTGGGGGCGCAGCTGTTCTTCGGTGAACCGGCCGGTCGCCACCGCGATCACCCGGCAGCCGTTGTGGTGGGCGCAGTCGATGTCCGCGGGCGTGTCGCCCACGATCACCGTCTGGTGCGGTTCGACCCTGAGGTCGAGTTCCTCGGCGGCGCGTCGGATCGCCAGGGGTGGCAGGCCGCGACGGAGTTCCGCTTCGGAGCCCCAGGCGCCGAAGCGGAAGTGGTCCGGATCGAGGCCGGCGGCCTCGATCTTGAGGCGACCGGTCTCGGGGTAGTTGCCGGTGAGGAGGGCCGACTCCAGCGTCGGGTGCTCGTGGACCCATCGCGCCGCCTCGCCGGCGCCCTCGAGCGCGTAGACGGGGCGTTCCTCCTCGATGATCTTCGCGAGGATCGAGCCGTAGGTCCTTCGAAACGCCTCGTGTCCGTCCTCCTCGACTTCGCGTCCGAGCTGGTCGAGCATCGCCCGCCAGATCAAGGGGTCGAGCCAGCCCGCGGTGTCGAGCTGCTCGTGGTCCACTTCATCCCCGGGGTGTCGGGGCGGATGGAGTTCCTTCATCGCGAGCGACATGGATCTCGGGCCGGCGCCACCGCTGCGAAGCAACGTGCCATCGATGTCGAAGAGGATCAGCAAGACGTTCGCTCCGGTTCATGGATCAGCGTGATCCTGTTCAGGCCACCGCTTCGCAGACCGCGGCCGCCGCTTCCGCGAGGTCGCCGGCGGTCCGCATGGTCGGAATCTCGGTCTTGGCATCCTCGAGGATCCGCCGGGCCGCATCGACCTCGGTGCCCTCGAGGCGCACCACGAGCGGAACCTCGAAGCCCACTTCCTTGGCGGCGGCGACGATGGCGGAGGCGATGGTGTCGCACCGCATGATTCCACCGAAGATGTTCACGAGCACGCCGTTCACGCGTCCGTCCCCGAGGATGATCCGGAACGCCTCGGTCACCGATTCCTTGGTGGCGGAGCCACCCACGTCGAGGAAGTTCGCGGGCTCGCCGCCATGCAGCTTCACGATGTCCATCGTGCTCATCGCGAGTCCGGCGCCGTTGACCAGGCATCCGATGGTGCCATCGAGGGCGACATAGGAGAGCCCGGCCTCCTGGGCGCGGATCTCGGCGGGATTCTCTTCGGTGGGATCGTGCATCGCCTGGAGATCGGGATGTCGGAAGAGCGCGTTGTCGTCGAAGCCGAACTTCGCATCGATCGCGAGCACGCGACCGTCCGGTGCACCCTCCGACGGCGGTGTCACGATCAGGGGATTGATCTCGACGATGCTCGCATCCGTCGACTCGTAGAGTTTCGTGAGCCGCTGCATGATCGACGCGGCCTGTTGGATCTGGCGGCCATGGAAACCGAGGCGGGTCGCGAGCGCGCGGGCTTCGAACGCCTCGAGTCCGGTGCGGGGGTCGATGGCGACCTTGAGAATCGCATCGGGGTTCTCGTGGGCGACGGTCTCGATCTCGACGCCGCCCTCGGCGCTGGCGATCAGGGTGTTGACGCCACGTCCGCGATCGAGGGTCACCGCGACGTAGTACTCCTTCTCGATGTCCACGCCGGCGGCGACGAGGAGGCGATTCACCTCGATGCCGTCGGGTCCGGTCTGGACGGAGATCATCTTGTTGCCGAGCATGAAGGTCGCGGCTTCGCGGGCTTCGTCCACCGAACGGACGAGCTTGACGAAGCCGGCCTTGCCACGGCCTCCGGCGTGCACCTGCGCCTTGACCACCACCAGCGTCTCGCCCGCGGCGAGCAGTTGCTCGGTCTCGGCGACCGCGTCCTCCACGGTTTCGACCATGCGTCCGGCGGGGACGGGGATGCGGGCGTCGGCGAGGAGCTGTCGGGCCTGGTACTCGTGGATCTTCATGGCGGGCTCGGGGCTGGGGTGACGGGGGG
>NZFT01000042.1 GCA_002690755.1 Phycisphaerae bacterium | reverse complement strand
GCTCGACCGCATTCGGAACATCGAACGAAGGGGAGATCCTCGTCGGTCGTTCGGGCGATCGGCTGACCGGCAAGTTCCTGGCCGCAGCCGAGGCAGGTGCGGGTGCCGATCAGTCGAGGCGTGGACTTCATCGGCGCGGTTTCGTCGAAGGTGGGGCCGGTGGCGTTGGAACCGGGACTCGGTGGGTTCACGTCGCCTCCAGTGACGTTCGCCGCCTTCCTCTCGCGCGAATGCCGAATCCGATCGAATCGTGGAGCAGGATCCCGAAGATCAGGCCGGTCACGGTGGGGAGCAGCGGGACAAGCACGACGTCCCGGATCGTCTCGACGATCGCCCAGCCATCGGGAATCTCCGGTGTTCGAATGAACATGCTGTCCTCGTGGGTGATCACGAGCAGGAACCATCCTTCGAAGAGCATCGCGCCGACGATCGAAGCGACGGTGAGTGCCGCGAGGGCGATGCGACCCGCGGTGGGCACGACGATGCGGAGAAGAAGGCCGACGAATCCGCCGAAGATCGTATAGGGGGCCAGCACCACGAACACCGGTACGGATTCCGGCGGCGGGCCCACCGCCCACACGATCACGCCGATCAGGATCAGGATCGACATCGCGATCAGGGCGGTGATCACGGTGGCCGCGAAGCGGATGACGCGTCGCGGGCCCCAGATCGTCCGGGAGAACGAACTCCAGACCGNNTNGCCGCAGCCAACGCACTGTCGCGCCATGCGAGACGGGTCGGACACCCGGAGTCGGATTCCAACGCGGAGGTCGTGTCCGCATGCTGGACACGGCACAGCAGGTCGACGCTCGTCGCGACGCATCCGGGCGGCCACCGATCTCGGAGAGGCTGGCATGATCATGGGTCGGAAACATCATCGCAGAATCAACGGTCGTCTACACTCTCCACCGCATGCTTGGGAATTCCCGTACAAGTCGTTCGGGCTGGGGTCGCCGGCTCCTCTACCCCGCGATCGCGCTCGCGGCGGGNGGACTGGTTGGGTACTTCGCNGAACGGCCGCAGGAGGTCGAAGCGGGGGCCCGGAACTTCGTCACCGACTTGATCCGGACGTCGGACGAACCACCGCCCGCGGGCTTCAGCATCGAGGGCACGGCGCGGACCGCGATCGCGGCCCTCCTGCCGCCTCGGGAGATCGAGTCGGTCGTGGTGGCCTCGGATCACGCCGGACACCTCGCGACCGTGGTGGTCGTCGGTGCGGCCGGCGACCGGGTCGAGCTCGATCTTGAGGGCGTCCCTCCGGAACTGAGATCGGTGCGTCGGGCGCAGGCCTCGACGATGGATGAACCGAAGGAGCGCACCAAATGACGACGGTCTGGTTGAACGGCAGCATCGAGACGGTCGACGAGGCACGGGTCTCCGCGTTCGATGCGGGTTTCCAGCACGGGGTCGGACTGTTCGAGACGATGACCGCCCGCGGGGCGCGGGTGCTGCACCTCCACCAGCATCTCGATCGACTGGAGAACTCGCTTCGAACGCTTCGACTCAGCGAGCAGCTTCGATCCGGACCGCTCGCGGAAGCGATCCAGTCGGCCGTGGACGCGGCCTCGCTCGAGGTGTCGCGGGTGCGGGTCACGATCACCGGCGGTGATCTGAACCTGCTTCACGGCGGTGGCGAGGGGCACGAGCCGACGATCATGATCGTGGTCCAGCCCGCGACCGCGTATCCCGACGAACTCTTCGACCAGGGCATCCGGGCGACGGTGGCGGACGCCCGGGCGAATCCGCTCGATCCGTTCGCGTCGCACAAGACGCTTTCGTACTGGTCGCGGCTTTCGGAACTCCAGGCCGCCGCCGCGAAGAACGCGAGCGAAGCGCTCTGGTTCACGGTGTCGAATCATCTCGCGGGCGGTTGCGTGAGCAACGTGATCCTGGTGAAGGACGACGAACTCTCGTCGCCAATCGTCCGGGGCGAGGAACCCGAGGGTGGACTGCCGTCTCCGGTTCTGCCCGGCGTCGTCCGGGAGGAGGTCCTCGGGCGAGCGGCCGGCGAGGGCCGCGCCGTGCATCGACGAATGATGGACATCGACGCGGTGCTGGCCGCGGACGAGATCCTGCTCACCAACTCGAGCTGGGGCGTGATGCCGGTGGTGGGGGTCGAGCGGGAGACGATCGGAGCAGGCGAGCCCGGACCGGTGGCCCGGGCGATGCGCGACTGGTGGCTCGCGGAGTAGAGATGGTCGACCGGCGTCCGGTCAGCCCTTCACTCCGGGGTGCGGGGGATGACGCGGACGTTCTCGCGACCGGGTGATTCCGGATCGCCGACGGGTCGGGGTCGGGTGGATCGCATGCCGGGGCGGCGTCCGAGGACGAGGCTGACCAGGGCCGCGGCGATTCCGAACGCGAAGAGCGTCAACAGCAGGATCACGCCGATCACCAGGATCGGAATCGCGAGGACCACGGCGGCAAGCCCGGCGAGCAGCCGGCTGAACGGACCCCCACGGTCGATCCGCCGGAAGCCGTTGCCCATCTGCTGACCGACGTTGATCACGCGGACGAAGGGCGTTCGATTGAACGGGGGCTGCTCGCTCATGCGGACATCGTACGACGCCGGGCCCCGGCGAGGTCGTCCGATCGGGCCACATCCGGTTCGATCCCGTGGATCATCGTTCGATCGTCGAGGACCTCGGGGTCGAGGCGGCATGGAGCGTCTACCATGGGCGTCGGAACGTCCTCGGATGGAGCGGTGATGGCCAAGTCTCGTGCAGACAAAAGTACCAAATCGGCTTCTGGTGGGGCGTCGATCGACCCCGACGGCTTCGTCCACCTTCATCTCCACAGCGAATACTCCCTGCTCGACGGCGGCAATCGCATCAAGAAGCTGGTCGACCGGGTGAAGGCGCTCGGCATGACCGCGGTCGCGGTCACCGACCACGGCAATCTCCATGCGGCGTTCGAGTTTCATGCCGCCGCCCGCGCGGCGGGGATCAAGCCGATCCTCGGCATCGAGGCCTACGTCGCCCCCGACCGCGAGGGCAAGCCCGGCGATCGTCGGGATCGGACCCGCACCGGCGTCGCCGACGGGGGCTTCCACCTCGTGCTGCTCTCGCTCGATCTCGGCGGCTGGCGGAACCTGGTCAAGTTGAGTTCCGATGCGTTTCGCAACGGCTTCTACTACAAGCCGCGGATGGACAAGAGCACCCTCGAAGAGTGGAACGAGGGATTGGTGGCGATCAACGGGCACCTCGGATCCTCGCTCGCGTTCCACCTCACCAACTTCGTCCGGACCAACGACCAGGGACACTGGGACCTCGCGGTCGCCGAAGCCCGATGGCACGCCGAGACGTTCGCACCGGGGCCGGACGGCGAGCCGCGGTTCTACGTCGAGCTCCAGCGGCACGTTCCCGAGCAGGAGCGGATCAATCCGCTGTTGAAGAAGTTGGCGAGCGAACTCGATCTGCCGCTGGTCGTCGACAACGACGCGCACTTCCTTCGGGCGGAGGATCACGACGACCACGACACCCTCTGCTGCATCAGCATGGGGAAGACCAAGGACGATCCCGATCGGCTCCGCTATCCCGAACAGCTCTACGTGAAGGATGCGGCCGAGATGGCCGCGCTCTTTCCCGAGCCCGACGAACAGGAGGCGATCCTCAACACGGTCCGGATCGCCGAGCGCTGCAACGTCGAACTCCCCGAGGGGGAGAACCACGCACCGGTGGTGGAAGTGGTGCATCCCGGCGAGCCGCCGGAGTACGACGGCGGCGATCNCACCGAATGGTTCAAGCGGTACTGCGCNNGATTCGAGCTGCGACCGTTCGAGTCGGAGGGATCCGACGCNGCCGANGCGGAGGNCCTCAAGGACGGATGCGACCGGGCGCTGCGGGATCTCTGCGAAGCNGGNCTGGTCTGGCGATACGGNGCGGACGGCGTCACCGACGAGATNCGGGCGAGGNTGGAACGCGAACTCAAGGTGCTCGCGGACAAGTTGATCTCCGCGTACTTCCTGATCGTGTGGGACTTCGTCAACTGGGCGCGGCAGCGGGGCATCCCCTCGAACGCCCGNGGTTCGGGCGTGGGAACGATGGTCGGCTACGTGCTCGGTCTCTCGAATGCGTGTCCGGTCCACTACGGCCTGCTCTTCGAGCGATTCACGGATCCCGACCGGGCCGAGTATCCCGACATCGACATCGACATCTGCCAGAACGGTCGCGCCGACGCCATCGAGTACGTCCGCGAGAAGTACGGGCANGTCGCGCAGATCGTGACCTTCGGACGACTGAAGGCGAAGGCCGCGATCAAGGACGTCGCGCGGGTGATGGGGTTCGCGCCGGCCGAGGGCCAGCGGCTCGCGAATCTCGTGCCCAACGAACTGAACATCACCATCGACGACGCGATCCAGAAGGAACCGGAGTTCCGGGAGGCCTGTGATTCCGATCCCCGGGTGCAGCGGGCGGTCGACGCGGCACGCGCCCTCGAGAACCACGCGCGTCACTCCGGCGTGCACGCGGCCGGCGTGATCATGGCGACTCGCCCGCTCGACGAGATCGTGCCGCTCTGCAAGGCGACCGGAAGCGACGACGTGGTCACCCAGTGGGACGGACCGACCTGCGAGCGGATCGGGCTGCTCAAGATGGATTTCCTCGGTCTCCGGACCCTCTCGACGATCGAGCGGGCCCGGCAGCTGGTGCTCGAATCGGTGCCCGAGGCCGGCATCTGGAAGGCGGTGGGCCGTGAGATGCCGACCTCGGGGACCGCCGCGGCGAGAACCGCGGTCCATCCGCTCGACATGGAGCGGGTGCCGCTGAACGACCAGCGGGTGCTCGATCTCTTCCGTCGCGGCGAGACCGGAGGCATCTTCCAGTTCGAATCCGGCGGCATGCGGAAGCTGCTGGTCGAGATGCAGCCCGACCGGCTCGAGGACCTGATCGCGGCGAACGCGCTCTTCCGCCCCGGACCGATGGAGCTGATCCCCGACTACAACGCTCGAAAGCACGGGACGCAGGCGGTGCCGTCGGTGCACGAGATCGTCGATCGGTACACCGAGGAGACCTACGGGATCATGGTGTATCAGGAGCAGGTGATGCAGGTGCTTCACGGGCTCGGGGGGATTCCACTTCGAACCGCGTACACCGTGATCAAGGCGATCTCGAAGAAGAAGATGAGCGTGATCGACTCGGCTCGGTCGGACTTCGTGGAAGGCGCGTCGAAGCACGGCGTGGGGAACAAGCAGGCGGACGAACTCTTCGAACTGATCCTGAAGTTCGCGGGATACGGTTTCAACAAGAGTCATTCGACCGGATACGCGATCGTGGCCTACCAGACCGCGTATCTGAAGACCTACTTCCCGAACCAGTACATGGCGGCGGTGCTCACCTTCGAGAGCCAGGCGAAGAAGGTCGAGGAATGGTCGGTCTACCTCGAGGAGTGCATGCGGGTTCCCTTCCCGGACAGCACCTCGGAGCGTCGCCACGTCGGCGTGACGGTGCGGCCCCCGGACGTCAACTTCTCGGGCGAGGACTTCAAGGTCGTCTTCGATGAAGGCGAGACGCCCGGCAACTGCGCGGGTCACGTCCGGTTCGGGCTGCAGGCGATCAAGGGGATCGCGAAGGACGGGATCGCATCGATCGTCGCGACCCGCGGCGAGGACGGCGTCTTCGAGTCGCTCCACGACTTCTGCGAACGCATCGATCACGCGCGGATCAACCAGAAGGCGGTCGAATCGCTCGTGCGTGCCGGCGCGTTCGATTCCATCCACGGGGCGGAGGCGCGGGCCGCGATGGTCGTCGCGGTGCCGGACGCCTTCAAGGCCGGGAAGTCGCTCGCCGCGGATCGTTCGGCGGGGCAGAACATGCTGTTCGGCGGCGGTGACGAGGAGGCGGCGGCCGATGATCGCGCGCCGCGGATGCCGCTCCCCGAGGTCAAGCCCTGGGATCAGATGACCCGGCTCGCGGAGGAGAAGGAGACGTTGGGCTTTCACGTCTCCGGCCATCCGCTCGACGGCATTCAGAACATCATCGAGGAGTTCTGCACGGCGGGGAGTCGCGACGTCGCGAGCCTTGGAAACGAGACCCCGGTGATCTTCGCGGGCGTCATCAACCGGGTGCGACCGGTGGTGACCCGCAACGGCTCGAAGATGGCGATGCTCACGATGTCGGACAAGCACGGCACCGTCGAGGGCGTCGTGTTCAGCGAGGCGTTCACCAAGCATGCGGATCAGATCCAGGTCGACGCGACGGTGGTTCTCGTCGGCCAGGTCGAGACGGGCCGCGGCGAACCGCAGATCGTGGTGGAGCAGGTCATACCCCTGGACCGCGTGCCGAACCTGCTCTCGACGCGGATCGAGATCCTGATCGACGCGACCCGGGACGGCGGCGACGAGGCCGCGACGCGGCATCGAATGCAGTTCGTCTCGGGGCAGTTGAAGCAGGCGGCCGGAAGCGTGCACGCGTTGTCGGGGCGGCCGGTGGAGACGGTGCTCCATCTCCGGCTCGACGGCGGGCGGCACGTGGTGCTCGCGGCTCCGGGCGTGCGGGTCGTACCGGACGACGACCTCGTCGCGCGGCTTCGTGAAGCAGGGGCCGACGGCGTGAAGGTCCGGGGCGGATTCATCCCGCCCCGGCGCGAGAATCGTCGCCGGCGGTATGCGAAGACCGGATCGACCGACGACTGAGCCCGCTGATTCCACACGCGAGGTCGACGACTTCGCCGGGTCCTTCCGTGATCAGGGCATCAGTCGCATGGTGTTCCATGCATCGCCGTCCGCGAGGTAGATCACGCGATCGTGCAACCGGAACGGATGTCCCTGCCAGAACTCGAATCGTTCCGGTCGGACGCGGTAACCGCCCCAGTGCGGGGGCCGCACCGGTTGCGAGCCGTCGGCGTAGACGGCGTCGGTGGATGCCCGTCGGGCCTCCAACGCGTCGCGGCTCGCGATCGGTCGCGACTGATCGCTCGCGATGGCGTTCAATCGGCTCTCGATCGGCCGGCTGTCGAAGTACGCATCGCTCTCCGCGTCGGTCGTCGGTTCGATCGGCCCTTCGACCCGGACCTGTCGGTCGAGGTTGTCCCAGTGAAAGAGCAGTGCCGCCCGCGGATTGGCGTCGAGTTCGAGGCCCTTTCGACTCTCCCGATTGGTGAAGAAGACCAGGCCTCGGTGGTCGTACTGTTTCAAGAGCACGATCCGCGCGGTGGGGCGGGCGTCGAGCGTCGCGGTCGCGATGGTCATCGCATTGGGATTCGGGGTACCGGCGTTCGCGACCGCGTGATCGAACCACGCGGTGAAGACGTCGAACGGATCGGCGGGTGGTGCATCGAAATCGAGCTTCATCGGAGACTCCGTGCGGGGCGGGGCATCATCGGGAATTCGAATCGGCCTCGTCTGTCGGGGGGGGCGGCGGGATCGGCGATTCCCCCGAATCTCCGAGCAGGCGATTCATGTCGATCGACCGGACGTCTTCGGTCCGAATCTCGTCGAGATGCTCCGCGTTCATGATCGGCGGCGAATCGGGATCGGGCAGGTCGGTCGGTCTCGCTCGGTTCGGCCGATCGGGGGTCGGTGGAGCCGTCGTCGAGGGCGGCGGGCCGGTGGTCACGTCCGCGGCGTCGGGAGTCGGCCGTGGGGGGGCCGCCGGATCGACCACGCCGGATTCGAGATCAAGCAGCTTCTCGTCGACGCCAAAGAGCCGGAGCCAGTGTTCGACCTGCCTTCGATCCGTGGCCTGCCTGGAGGAGGTCGATGACGGCGTGTTTCCGGCCGATGAACCGGTCTGTCGATCGGACGCGAGGGTCTCGAGAAAGGACTCGGAAGAGATCACCGCGGCCCGACGGCGTCGGGCGTTCACGACGATCTCCCGGTCGCTCGTCACGACCGTGAGTCGTCGGGGTGCCGAGGATCCTCGAACCAGCCGGAGAATCAGGTCGTCGGCCGTGACGCCCGGTCCCGCGAATCGCACATGGACCCGACCGGTCTCGTCGACTCGATGCGGCTTGGTGACGCCGTCGCAGACCAGCACCGCTTCCTCGCCTCGAAAACGGCTTTTCGAGATCAGGATCGCCAGTTCTTCGAGGTCGATGCCCGCGAGATCGGGCGGCAGGACGCCGACGACATGAAGGACGTTGTACGCATCGATCAGAAGCGGCACGGTGTTCCTTGCGAGAGGGTGTCGAACGGGCCCAGCGTATCGGGGCGCCGCTTCCCGGGCTCATCGAGCCCGCCCTTCAGGAGGTCGAGAAGGGCCCAGACGCTGGTCACGGCCACTCGCCGATACGGGTAAGTATCTTCTGAAAATGAACTTAGACGACGTGATACGTGCGCCTCGACGTGGTTTGCCGCCCGGAAAGCCTTGGATCCCTTTCGAAAGTCGAAGGCAATCCCGCATCCATGCGGATTGCCCCTTGCGGCGAGGCCGGGGATTGGTTGTAATGCTCTGTTTCCTCAAGAAATACCGCTTTGCGCGGTCTGGAGCAGCGACGGTCATGGCGATTCGAATCAAAGCCCGTGGTGGCGAGAGTGCGGAGCAGATGCTCCGTCGATTCAAGAAGCTCTGCGAGAAGGAAGGGCTGACGAAGGACGTGAAGAAGCGTCAGTACTTCGAGAAGCCCTCCGAGCGAAACCGTCGAGAGGCCCGCAAGCGGGTCGCCCGGGTGGCCCGCGTCGGCATGCCGCCTCGCTGATTCACCAGAATGCAGACTCCGGGATTGGCGATCGATCACTCGATCCGCCGATGAACCCCCCGAGTCACCGGGTCGACCCTTGGAGGTCGCACGTGGTGGTTGCCGTCGTGGTCGACGGCAGGGAATCTGGCTTCGCTCGACACCAGACCGCTCAGGTTTCCGTCCACCCCTTCCGTCCGACCCGACCGGTATCCAAGCAAGGACCAAGCACCAGATGAACACAGTCATCCCATTCCAAGGATTCACGTTCGCCGCGATGCCGGCGATCACCGAGGCACCGGCCTGGTTTCTCGCCCCGGTGGGCGCGGTACTGGCGCTGATCGCGGCACTCCTCTTCTTCAAGTCCGTGATGAGTCACACGGAAGGTGACCCCGAGATGATCCGGATCGCCAAGGCGGTCCGGGACGGAGCGGGGGCCTATCTCGGTCGCCAGAACCGGATCATCACCGGCGTGTTCGTCGCGTTGCTCGTGTTGCTCGTGGTGATGGCCGCAGGCGGTCTTCAGGACTTCTGGACCGTGGGTGGCGTCGCCGTCGCCGGTCTGCTGTCGGGACTCTGCGGTTACTTCGGGATGAAGACGGCGACCAACGCCTCCGCCCGAACCACCGCGGCCGCGAAGGAATCGCTCAACCAGGGCCTCACCGTCGCCTTCCGCGCCGGTGCGGTCATGGGTCTCTGCGTCACCGGCTTCGCCCTCCTCGACATCTCGCTCTGGTTCTTCATCTTCTACGTCTTCCTCGGTGACTCGTTCGCCGGCGGCCTCGTCGACATCACGACCGTCACCCTGAGCTTCGCGATGGGTGCCTCCCTGCAGGCCCTGTTCGCCCGCGTCGGTGGTGGCATCTTCACCAAGGCCGCGGACGTCGGCGCCGACCTCGTGGGCAAGGTTGAAGCCGGGATCCCCGAAGACGACGCCCGAAACCCCGCGACCATCGCGGACAACGTCGGCGACAACGTCGGTGACGTCGCCGGCATGGGTGCCGACCTCTACGAGTCCTACTACGGCTCGGTGCTCGCGGCCATGGCCCTCGCCGCCGCCGCCGCCGTCCAGCTCTCCCTCGGTGACGTGGCCTCGCTCAGTCTGGTGACCGTTCCGCCGGCGCTCGCAGGCCTCGGCATTCTGGCTTCGATTCTCGCCATCTTCGTCGTCCGCACCAAGGAGGACGCCTCGCTCGCCCAGCTCCTGAAGAGCCTCCATGGTGGCGTCTGGGCGAGTTCCGCCATGATCGTCCTCGGCTCCGCCGGTCTGCTCTGGTTTGCCCTCGGCAGCGAGGAGATGGCCCTGGCCGGGGTCGTCTGGTGGCGACTCTGGATCGCCATCGTGGTCGGTCTCGTCGCGGGGCTGGTGATCGCCTGGGGTACCGAGAAGTACACCTCCTACGAACACGCACCGACCCAGCGGATCTCCGAACAGGCCCAGATGGGACCGGCGACCGTCATCATCTCCGGCATCGCCGAAGGCATGAAGTCGACCTGGATTCCGCTGATCACGGTGGTGGTCGCGATCCTCATCTCCTTCGTCGCCGCAGGCGGCGGCGACACGTTCCTGCTGGGCGTGCTGGGCGTCGGCATCGCCGCGGTCGGCATGCTCTCGACCCTGGGCATCACGCTTGCGACCGATGCGTACGGTCCGATCGCGGACAACGCGGGCGGCAATGCGGAGATGACCCATCAGGAACAGTACGTTCGTGAACGAACCGACATGCTGGACTCGCTCGGTAACACCACCGCCGCGACCGGCAAGGGCTTTGCGATCGGATCGGCGGCCCTCACGGCCCTCGCCCTGCTCGCGGCCTACGTGATCACCGTCAAGACCCAGCTCGGCAACGTCGGCTCGACCCCGGAGCAGGTTGCCGCCGAGACCTTCGTCTACGAAGGCCATGGCGTCTTCGCGATCGACGGCGATCCCGCCGCGGAATCATCCGTCCCGATCGGAGCCCTGCTGCTCGCCTCGCGTGATCGCAGCGAGATCTACGACGGCTTCAACAACGGCGGCTGGGAGATGAAGAACGCCCAGGTGATGGGTGACGGGACGTTCTTCTCGATGGAGTCCAACAACAAGACCTACTTCTTCGAGATCGTCCCGACGGATCTGGCGACCATTCCGCAGCTGCTCCAGTTCTATGACGTGACGATCATGAACCCCAAGGTCCTCGCGGGCCTCTTCCTCGGCGTGATGCTGGTCTTCCTCTTCTGTGCGATGACCATGAACGCGGTCGGACGCGCGGCATTCGCGATGATCGACGAGTGTCGCCGGCAGTTCAAGATCATGCGGGTCGGATTCAAGAAGAGCGGGATGAGCGATGAGGACATCTCAGATCCGCTGAAGTGGCCCTACCAGCTCGATGTCGATGGCAAGGAATATCCCGACTACGCATCGTGCGTCAACATCTCCACCGCCAGCGCTCAGAAGGAGATGGTCCTTCCGTCTCTGATGGCCGTCGCGGTACCGATCGTGGTCGGTCTCATCCTCGGGGTCGCCGGGGTCATGGGACTTCTCGCCGGAACGCTGGTGTGCGGCTTCGCGGTCGCGATCTTCATGGCGAACGCCGGTGGTGCCTGGGACAACGCGAAGAAGTACATCGAGACCGGCAAGTTCGGTGGCAAGGGTTCGGACGCCCACAAGGCCGGCGTGGTCGGCGACACGGTGGGCGACCCCTTCAAGGACACCTCCGGTCCCGCGCTGAACATCCTCATCAAGCTGGTGAGCGTGGTGTCGGTGGTCTTCGCGGCGCTCGTGGTCAAGGTCGGACCGAACATCTCCGACATGCTCGGGCTTTGATCAGTTGAGCCGTACCAAGTCCAACAGCGATCCCGAACAGGTCCGGGCGTTCACCATCGAGTGCGCCCGGATCTGCTCCGACATGAAATGCTCGGACGTCAAGGTGCTCGACGTCCAGGGGCTGAGCCAGGTCTCCGACTACATCGTGGTCGCGAGCGGCACCAGCAGTCGACAGATGAAGTCGGTGGCCCAGGCCCTCGAGGATCTCGGCAAGGAGCGGGGGGAACCCCCGTACCGGACGAACCGGGATTCGGGTGGAACCTGGGTGGTGGCCGACTTCGTCGACGTGGTGATCCACCTTTTCGAGCCGGAGCAGCGGTTCTACTACGACATCGAGACGCTCTGGAAGTCCGGGACCAGCGTCGAATGGAGACGGCCCGGCGACCCCGCCGCGTCGAGACAAGGAGACTGAAGAGATGCTGCGGGAGGTCCTGTTCGCCAAGATCCACGGTGCGAAGGTCACCCAGTGCGATCCGGACTACGTCGGTTCGATCACCATCGACACCGACCTTCTGGACGCCACGGGACTTCGCATCAACGAGAAGGTGCTGGTCTGCGACGTCGACAGCGGCAGTCGCTTCGAGACCTACGTGTTCAAGGGGGAGCCCGGCTCGGGCATCATCGGCATCAACGGTGCCGCGGCCCGGCTGACGGCGCCCGGGAACACGGTGCTCGTGATGTCGTTCTGCCACATGACGGTCGAGGAGATGGAGACCCACCGTCCCAGGGTGGCGATCATCGGCGACGGCAACGTGGTGGATCGGATGATCCGGTACGATTCGGCCTGATCCGCGGGGCGTTTTCCGCGGGACGAGATCGATCGTCAGGCCCCGGGAGCCGCAGGTGATGAATCCGACCGCAGTGTTCAACGTCCTGGCATCGGCGGCGTTCGCGATCTCGACGCAGTCGTCGGCCATCGCCTCGACGCGGTTCGCCACCGCGATCGCGGACGAACCCCCGATCACCGAGAAGAGTTCGATCTCGTCGCTTCCCGACGGACGTTGGGTGGCCGAGGTGCCCGTCGAGCCCTTTCCACGACCCGTGATGATCCAGCTGGCGGTCGACGGGTCGACCGAACCGTCGTCGATCACGGCGAGCATTCCGGTCCTGGGGATGTTCTCCGGAACACCGATCCGTCGGACGGTCGAGGACGGTGTGGTCCGGCTCGACTTCGCCTCGGTCGGCGTCACGTGCCAGATGGATCTCCGCGCCGCGACGGCGGCGGGGATCGCGGGCGTCTTCCGTTTCAAGGGCGAGGCCCTCGGGGAGATGGGTGGCGTCGAACATGCGTTCGTCCTGCGGCCGGTGCCCGATCTCCTCCAGATCGCGGAAGTCGAGCGACACGAGGCTGCGATGAGGAGGATCGAAAGGGAGGTCTCAGAGATGATCGACGAAGACTAGGATCAGCT
>NZFT01000041.1 GCA_002690755.1 Phycisphaerae bacterium | reverse complement strand
TCCTCGCGACCATCGCGATCGCCGGCCTCGCCTGCAGCGTGACGAGCGCCGAGACCATCACCGTCTGCCTCGACGGCTCCTGCGATTTCACCGACCCCGCCGCGGCCGCCGCCGTCGCGACCTCCGGCGACGTGATCGAGATCGCCGCCGGCACCTACCTGCTCGAGAATCCCGTTTTGATCTACGGACCGAGCGTCGAGATTCGCGGCGCCGTGGACGGCAAGGGCCGGCCCGCGACGATTCTCGACGGCCAGGGCGCCGGACAGGTCCTCGCCATCCTCCTGGCGGTCAACGAAACCGCTCGAGTGGAGAATGTCGTGATCACCAATGGTCTCGCTGAATTCGGCGGCGGCCTGTGGATCCGGCATTCCCTGGTGGATCTCGAGAACTGCGTGATCAGTGGAAACCACGCCGAGACCCAGGGCGGCGGCATGTTCCTGAAAACCCTCCCTGGCCTGCCCATCACCTTCGATTCGTGCGAGATCTCTGGGAACACCGTGTCGCATCCGAAGTTCGACAGTGGCTACGGTGGCGCCGGCTGGATCTCGGAGGGCCTTGTGAGGCTCATCGACACCGAGGTCAGCGGCAATTCGGCGGAACACAGCGGGGGCGGCTTCGGCATGAGTACCGAGGGCGAGATCATGCTCGACGGCACTCGCATCTGCGGCAACGACGCCTCGGACGTACCGAGCACGTCCCAGGTCTTCGGCGGCACGATCACCATGGTCATGGGATGCATCGACGATTCCTGCGACTGCACCTTCGACGGGATCGACGCCGACCTCAACGGCGACAACGCCGTGAACGGCGCCGACCTCGGACTCCTGCTCGCGAACTGGGGACAGCCGGGCCCCGGCGACCTGAACGGCGACGACGTCGTCGGCGGTGCGGACCTCGGCCTGATGCTCGCCGCCTGGTCCGAGTGAACTCGGATGATCATCGATGACCTTCGGCTCGCGTCATCGCGGTCCGTCTTCACGCCAGGATGAGCAGCGCGAGCCAGGGGCAGATGAAGAAGGCGATCGTCAACGCCTTCCAGACGGCGATCGAGGCGTAGGCGGTGATGTCGACCGTGGCCGACGACACCCCGAACATCCGGCCGTGGATTCGATGCGCCTGCGAACGAAATCCCATCCAGGCGAACGACGTCAACGTCATGAGCCCGAGATTGAGGATGCTCGCCCACATGAAGAATCCGGTCCAGGTCGTGAGATCGGTCTGATCCATGAGTCATCCTTCCACACTGAATGGCGTGTCCGCAGGCCGACGCGGCCGCCGGCGCCGTTCCTCTAGGATGATCGGTCAATGGACCTTCGGATCTCCATCGTCGGCTGCAGCGGTGCGGGCAAGAGCACCCTTGCTCGACGCATCGTCGCCAAGTTCGGGATTTCGACCCTCGAGCTCGACGCCTTGCACCATCAGCCGAACTGGACCCCGCTGCCGGAACCGAAGTTTCGAGATCAGGTTCGGCGTTTCCAGGCGAACCACGACTCCTGGGTGATCGACGGCAACTATCAAGCGGTGCTCGACGAGGTCTGGAACGACGCGACGCACGTGGTCTGGCTGCACCCTCCTCGCTGGCTCGCGACCTGGCGGGTCGGGTGTCGGTCGATTCGACGTGGCCTCGGACGCACCCCCCTGTGGAACGGCAACCGGGAACGGATCCGCGATCTGTTCAGCCTCGATCGGGAACGATCCATGATCGCCTGGACCTGGCAGACCCACCCGGAGCGGGGGCGGCGGTACGCCCGACGATTCGAGGCAGCGGAGTGGTGCCGACTCGATCGCAGACGGCTGACCCGCGCCGTCGAGATCGACGACTGGATCGAAACGCTTCGAACCACCATCGCCAGGACGCCGGAGATCGCNTCATGACGCCCGTCCCTCGATCGATCTCATCCGCCCGGACCACCCGGGGCGATTTCCGACGGCCCGACTCCACGATGTTCGGCATCGGGCTGGCGGTTCTCGGCTTCGTGGCCTTCGTGGCCACCGCCATCGGACCGGTCGGGGACACCGGCCTCGATGACGATCCGCCCGTGCCGACCGGGTCCGGCACCGTGAACGCCCCGGGGCCGGACGCGGACGGTGATGAACCACCGCGAGCCGCTCGCCCGAAGCCGATCCCGATCCTTGACTGCCGCGATCTGCGACTCGATCTCGATGCGGACCAGCGGGAAGCCCTGGCAACGGTCGGGCTCTCAAGGTGCGCCATGCCCTTCGGAGTGTTGCTTGCGGCCGACGACCGGATGCCCGCCTCCTACCTCGAACTCGCGGCCGCGGTGCTCGCGGAGATGCTCGACCAGAACCGCGACGGCGCTCCCGACGATGCCGCCCTGGTCGCGTTGCTGCAGGACCGCGACGTCGCGTGGCTCGCGATGCCGACCGATCGGCGTGACTGGGAACGGCGTCAGCTGCCGCGACTGGAACGCGTGCTCGGCTACGACATCGTGATCCCCGCGTGGTGGCTCGACGTCCGACCCGACGGCCCGGACGCCCGAGGCCGGGCGGTGACGGTCGAGGAGATCCATCACTTCATCACGCAGTTCGGCCTGAGTCGGCTGCATCCCGAGGTCTTCGGGGTGGAGGACTGGACGTCGGTGATCGCCCGGGAGACGGCGCGGGCGAAGTGCGTCTTCTGGCAGCATCCCGAGAACGACTGCCCCGGACGGCCCGCGGAAATCCCGGGGGACTGCAGCGATCCGAACTGCGACGTGGTCGAATTCTTCCAGCAGGTGGTGGTGCTTCGTGCGGGAATGAAACCGGGTTGGCGAGGAATCGGTTTTCCGGAGACGCCTGCGGCGCTGGAACCGCTGCTGAGCCCGGAGTTCAAGGCGGCGCTCGACGATCCCGCGTACCACCAGCTTCGAAGCCCCCTGCGATTCGACTATCCGGTCGATTCGACGGGACGGACCGCTCGAAGCGAGACGCCCGACGAACGCCGATGACCGCATGACGAGACCACCGGCCGCTCGCCTGCGCCACCCCGTTCCGCCATCCGCCTACATCCATCGGTTCGATGAAGTGAACGACCGTTGCCGAAGTCGATTCTGGGGTCTTCTCCCACTTGAGACCATGCCGGTCGTGACAGACGATGCTTCCTTTGATCGTGGTTCGCACTCGGACCTTCCGGGTGTGCCTCGAAGAAGCGAGAGAGATCGACACCGTCATTCAGGGGCCACGGGATCCCGGTCGGATCGTCGAGCACAATCAATCTGCAGGAGTTTGAAAAGGCATGAGCATTCGAGTCATCACCGCCATTGCTTCGGTCGCGACCATCGGCCTGTTCGCCGTCGCCGAAGAGACCGAGATCACCGCGACCGCCGGCGATGCCCGCATCCGGACCGTGGTCGACGCCGAGACGAATGAAGTCGAGGAAGCCGTCGTCGAACGCCTCGAAGGTGGCACCTGGGCCGTCCGGGAAGCGGCGACCGACGCCGTCGAGGACGCGATCGACGACGTCGAGGATCCGATGGCCGCCGTCGATTTCGTCGATTGCAATGAAAACGGGATCGACGACGCCATCGAACTGGCGGACGGCGCCCTGGACGCGAACGGCAACGGCACCCTCGACGAATGCGAGTTCGCCTACGGCGATCTCAACCTCGACATGGTGATCGACGGCAGCGACCTGTTCATCGTCTTCGGCTGGTGGGCCTCGCCCTTCCCGCTCTTCGGCGACCTGAACTTCGACGGCGTGGTCGACGCGGGCGATACCGGCCTGCTGCTGGTCCGCTGGGGACCGACCCCCTTCTGATCGTGCGTTGAACGCAGCCCGGATGAACAGGCGGACCTCGGTCGAAAGAGCACGCCGCGCGGCATGACGATCGAGAGAGAGGCAGGGCCTCGGATCGAATCCTCGGATTCGCCCGGGCCCTGTTTCATCTTCGCTCCGCATCGCCACGACGCCGGGGATCCGGCTCGATCGCCCAGGCCGTCGATTAGACTCTGGACATGATCAACCGAATCCGCCGGAACCACGTCGCCGTGGCCTTCATCGCGGGCTTCGCGGCGGCCAGCCTTTCGGCCGCCCCGCGATCCACGCCCTCGCCGACCCCGATCGATCAACCGAAGTGGAACTTGAAGACGACGGTCGGCCCGGATGCCGACACCGGTGGGTGGTTCCTGAACCTCGGCCGGACCGGCATCCGCGCCAAACTGCTGCCGGAATCCCCCACCGAGTTCCTGGTCACCTACGTCTTCCCCGACTCCCCCGCCGCCGGCGTGGTCCGGCGCGGCGATCGCATCGTGGGCGCGGGCGGGCGACCGTTCGAGACGCCGCACGTCTTCGGCTACGGCGTCGGCAAGTTCGGTTACGACGGACCGATGCGGGATCTCGCGACCGCGATGGAGAACGCCGAGGCGAAACTCGGACGACTGTCGCTCGCCATCATCCGGGAGGATCGACCCCTTGACGTCGAGGTGCGGATCGGATTCCTCTACGGGGCCTACGCCCCGGGATTTCCCGCGGACTGCGACAAGACCGATCGAATCCTCCGAGAGACGATCCCCTGGCTCGCCGGGCGACAGCGGGCCGACGGGCGCTGGAGCGACCGTCCGCATCTCAACGCGTTCGCGATGCTCGCCCTGCTCGCGAACGACCGACCCGCGGATCGCGATGCGATCGAGCGTGCCGCGCGGGCGATGGCCGCCGACACCGACGATTCGATCGAGTACCTGGGGCTCGACTGCTGGAAGTACACCCTCTACGGAATCTGTCTCGCCGAATACCACCTCGCCACGAAGGCCCCCTGGGTGCTCGACGAACTCCGGGAGATCGATCGCTGGCTTCGTGCGGCGCAGATGGAGAACGGCGGCTGGGGACATCGGCCCGCGAATCGTCCCGGCGGCAACGGGTACGGCGCGATCAACATCCTGACGATGCAGGCGAAGATCGCCTGGGCGCTGATGCGGGAATGCGGCGTGGAGATCGACGAAGACCGCTTCCGACGCGCCCACGACTTCGTGGTCCGGGGCACCGGCGACAATGGATACGTCTGGTACGCCGACAGCGGCCGCGACAATCCGGGATACGCGGACATGGGCCGTACCGGCGCTGCCGCCCTCGCCCACGCGATCACGGCCGACCAGCCCGGATACCGGGCCTACGCGCTCTCGACCGCCCGCTGCATCGGCCGGCATCCCGACACCTTCAGCGACACCCACGGATCGCCGATCCTCGGCATGGTCTGGACCGCCTTCGGCGCGGCCGCCGATCCCGAGGCGCTCCGCGCCCTCCTCGATGAGAACCGGTGGTGGTTCAGCCTCGCCCACTGCCCCGACGGCTCGTTCTACTACCAGATGAACCGCGACAACAACCCGCAGGACTACACCGCCGCCCCCCGNCTCTCGGCGACCGCGGCGACCGCCCTGATCCTCTCCCTCCGGGATCGCCGGCTCCGCATGATGAACGTCGACGCGACCGAGGACTCGACGGCGGCGAAGACTGGTCGATGATGCCGAGCATCCTCACCGTGATGTGTGGATCGCTGGTCCTCGCGCCGGTCCTCATCCTGATCGCGGTCGTGCTCTTCGTGCGAAAGCGATTCACCGCCGGAGTCGTCCTGATCCTGCTGTCGGCGGCGGCGTTCGTCCTCTGCCTCCTCCCGATGGGGGTCTACCTGGTCAGGGTCGGTCCGAGCACCCCGGGAGACGCCAACCCGGTCAACATCGTCGACGACTTCGTGCTGGTGCGATATGGCGGGGTGTGGATGCTCGAGTCGACCGGCAGGCTGACGTCCTTCGAGGATTTCGACCTCATGGAGGTGAACGACGAATTCATCCTGCTGGTCGGCGGCGATGCGGCCGCGCCCACTTCGATCCGACTCGTCTCGCGTCAGGCCGGGACCGCCCGAGCCTCGCCATTCGACGCCGATCTCGACCCGGTCGCCGTCGGGGAATGGCTGGCGGCGCAAGGCGGCCCCCCGCTCGCCGACCTCCGCAGCCCCGAGTCGGTCCAGTGGTCCTGGGCGCTCTTCGGTCAGCCCTGATCATCCGCCTCGACGCGGGCCCCGTCTCCATCGATCTCGATCGGCCAGTCTCGTGGCGTGGCGAGCGCCCGTTCGAGGCGTCGCTCGTAGTCCTCCGCACCGATCTCCACGACGCCGAAGCGATCGATGTGGTCGTTGCGGAACTGCACGTCGAAGAGCGAGAAGCCCGCGTCGGCGAGCGATCTCACCGTGGCGATCAGCACGATCTTCGAGGCATCCGTCCCCCCCGCCTCGGGCCGACTGAACTTCGATTCGGCCATGAAGGCGGCCCCGAGCTGGACGCCGTAGAGNCCGCCCACCAGTCGATCACCGACCCATGCCTCGATGCTGTGGGCGAAGCCCCGCTCGTGGAGTTCGANGTAGGCGATCTCCATCTCCGGCGAACACCAGCAACCGTCGTCGCGATCCTCGTGGCAGGCATCGAGCACGTCCTCGAACGCCTGATTCGTGGTGATGCGGAACGGAGCACGTCGCATGCGTTTCTCGAGTCGACGCGGCACGTGGAGCCCGTCGAATTCGATGATGGCCCGCGGGTCCGGTCGGAAGATCCCGGTCTCCGAATTCGCTTCGTCCCACATGGGGAAGCAGCCGGCGGCGTAGATCCTGAGAAGAAGGTCGGCGTCGAGCACGCCTGCAGGTTACCCGGCTCGCGGCCGGANTCGAACCCGTAGACTCCCGGATCCCGATCGNATCACCCGGACCNGGAGACCGACATGAACTATCGCCACCTCGGAAACAGCGGACTCCTCGTCTCGGAGATCGGCTTCGGCTCCTGGCTCACCCTCGACGGNGGCGACCTGGACCGCGCCACCGAACTGCACCGCGTCGCCTACGAAGCCGGGATCAACTTCTTCGACACCGCGAACGCGTACGGTGCGGGCGGGACCGAACCGGTCGTCGGCCACGCCCTGCGGCCGTTCCCCCGGGAGACCTACGTGCTGGCCACGAAGGTCTTCTGGCCGTACGAACCGGACTGGCCATTTCCGACCGCGAACGACCGCGGACTCTCCCGCAAGCATCTGCATCAGGAGATGGACAAGTCGCTTCGTCGGCTCGAGGTCGAGTACCTCGACCTCTACCAGTGCCATCGCTACGACGAGCACACGCCGTTGGAGGAGACCTGCCGCGCCATGAGCGACCTGGTCGAACGAGGGAAGACCCTCTACTGGGGCGTGAGTGAATGGACCGGCCCTCAGATCGAGGCCGCGGTCTCGATCTGCGAAGCGGCGGGCTGGCATCGCCCCATCTCGAACCAGCCGATCTACAACATGCTCGACCGGCACTGGGAGGAAGGCGTCTTCCCGACCACCGCCAAGTGTGGATTGGGCAACGTCTGCTTCTCACCGCTGGCCGAAGGGATGCTCACCGGCAAGTATCTCGATGCCTCACCGGACGACGCGCGAGCGGGCGACGAGAAACAGGGCGTCTTCCTCCGACGGCGGTTCACCGAGGAGAACATCGAACGCGTCCGACGACTCGCCCTCGTCGCGGCGGACCTCGACGTGCCGATGTCCACGCTCGCCCTCCGCTGGTGCCTCCGGCGAAGCGAGATCTCGAGCTGCATCGTGGGCGCGACCCGTTCCGCCCAACTGATGGAAAACGTCGCCNCCGTCGATTTCGCCTGGGACGATTCGATCGAGGCGAAGGTCACGGCGATCCTCGGCTGAACTCGCGGGGCTCCGCATCAGTCGACGGGACGCACCGCATCCACCTGCCCCAGCAGCACGCGAACGAGCAGGCGGTCGTCCACCGCCGGGAGGCGGCGTTCGCCGTCCGCCGCGACCGGAAAGGTCGAGGCCGGNACCCGGG
The DNA here is from genome assembly GCA_002690755.1 of Phycisphaerae bacterium. GTDB lineage: Bacteria > Planctomycetota > Phycisphaerae > Phycisphaerales > SM1A02 > UBA12014. Next base: position 11,546 of record NZFT01000041.1, on the reverse strand, counting down.
CGAGGGTCGCGGCCTCGTCNCCGGGGANCCGCATCGCGAGATCGACGTACAGGTCTCCGTGGATGGAGACCGGGGCGGCGGAGGCCACCACCACTTCGACTTCACCAGCGATCGGAAGCGGCATCGAGTCAGCCCTCGCCCTTCGAGCGACCCCGACTGATGGTCCGGATCTGGCAGAACTGTCGGTGTCCGTACTTGCCGGAGTGCCAGCCGTACCCGCTTTCCAGCGCTCCGACCCACGGGCTGCCTTCGGCGCCACCGCATCCTCGATTGACGCCGATCATGCCGGCGGTCATCCGGGCCGCGACCGCTTCCGCCCGTTCCGGGTCCCCCCAGACGCTCGCGGCGAGCCCGAAGCGGCTGTCGTTGGCGAGCCGGACCGCGTCGTCCGCGTGGTCGACGGACATCACGCACGCCACCGGGCCGAAGGTCTCTTCGCTCATGATGTCCATGTCGTGCCGGAGGTCACCGAGCACGGTGAGCGGCAGGAAGTTCCCCGTGCCGCCGTCGTCGCCGCCGTGGAACACCGTCGCACCATCCTTGATCGCCGATTCGATCTGCCGCAGCACGTGGTCCTTCTGTCGCCGATTGATCATCGGCCCGACCTCGACCCCGTCCTCCATGCCGGGCCCCTGCTTCATCCCGTCCGCCCGTTCGACCAGTTTCTCGGTGAACCGCTCGAGGATCGACGACTCGACGTAGATCCGCTCGGTGCTGACGCAGACCTGGCCGGCGTTGCGAAACGAATTGCGGGCCGCGAAGGCCGCCGCACGATCGAGATCGGCGCCATCCAGCACCACCATCGGGTCCTTGCCACCGAGTTCGAGGATGACCCGCTTCAGACCACCACTCGCTTCGCGGAGGATGTGCTTCCCGGCTTCGCGGCTGCCCGTGAACACCACGAGGTCGATCGGCGATTCGACGAGGGCACGCCCCTGTCGCTCGTCGCCGATCACCAGCTGGAGGACGTTGGGAGGCAGCGCTTCGTTCAGGANGGTCGCCCATTCCCGGGCGACGAGCGGGGTCTCCTCGCTGGGCTTCAGCAGGACCGTGTTGCCCGCGACCAGCGCCGGGATGACGGACTGGAAGACCATGAGCAGCGGGAAGTTCCAGGGCGTGATCGCCGCCACCACGCCGTACGGATCGAACCGAAGCGTGGTGTTGGTGTGCTCGTCCTCCAGCGTTTCGGGAAGGAGCGCCTCGATCACCGCGTCCACCTCGTCCGTGATGCCTTCTGCGCAGTAGGTCGCTTCGCCCACGCCCTGCGGCTTCGGCTTGCCCATCTCCCGGGTGAGGAGTTCGCCGATCCTCGGCGCCTCCTCCACCAGCCTCGGGACCGCGGACTTCAGAATCTCCGCCCGCTGTTCGAACGACAGGGCGCCCCAGCTTCGCTGGGCGAACCGGGCGTCGCGAACCATCTGCGGAATCCGATCGACCGAAGTGACGTCGATCTCACCCACGGGTTCGCCCGTCGCGGGATCGATGGAGACGATCGTCTCCGCGGCAAGCGTGATCTGGGGGGCGGTGGTGTCGGCCATGTCGTGTTCCTTCGATGAGGGTGCGGGCGCAGGGGACCGAGGACTGTAGCACGGGGATTCCGCCCCTCGCCGTCCGCCGGTCGATTCCGAGCAGGCATCCGGGCGGAGGCCCGATTCCGCCTCCGTTTTCCGGACCAAGCGACGACCGATGCGAATTCCCTGAATCCGAGGCGAGCTCCGCAATACCGTCGACACCGCTTCGTTTTCAAGGTGTTCGCTTGACCCGAGGTCCTGCGAAACCGACTTTCAAAGTGCAAGGCCTCGAAAGACGCCACGCCTCGCTCAATGCGACGCGGACGAAGACCGTCCGCCGCCATTCGAATGGAGTCCTGTCCCATGCGCCGATTGACCGCGATCATCCTCCCCTTCTCACTCGCCCTCGCATCCGGAGCCTTCGCTACATCGTCATCCGACGCCGTGGATCGAAGCCCCTCGACGTCCGAAGTCGGGACCCCGACGGCCGCGCGGTCGACCGTGCGACCGACCACACCGCCCGACACGGCTCGGCGGCGATCCTTGTCGCCCGAACAGCGGCGAGCCATCGCGGATCGACTCGATCGGATGACGCCCCGGATGCGGCAGGCGCTGCTCGGTCGCCTCGCGAAGATGTCCGACGCCGGCGAAGGCGATCGACCGGTTCGGCGGGCCGGCCCGATCACGCGTCGGGCGGACGAGAACGGAAACCGACGCGAGCTTCGAGATCGCCGCTCGCGTCGCGGCTCCACGGATCGCTCCCGATCGATGAGCGATCGATCCCGACGTGGTGTCGACCGAAGCGACGCGGCGACGCCGATGCGCGGCAAGGCGGACGGCCTTCGGGATCGGCGTGATCGCGAGGGCGTTCGAGGCTCGAAGAACCATCGCCGATCGGCGAACCGGAAGGCCGGGGACGATGCCCGCGATCGCGGCGACGCCCGACGCGTCCGGATGGGCAAGCGAGCCCACGGCATTCATCGGCAGACCGACGAGGTCCGGCGGGCCCGGGACCACGACCCCAGGCTTCGAAGGGCGGCCGACCCCCGGCCGAAGGCATCCTCCCATGACCCGAAGCGATTCTCACCATCCGAGAGGCGCCGTCGAGATTGAGTGTTCCGACGAATCGCCTCGCTTTCTCCTGAAGGCCCCGATCCCACCACGGGATCGGGGTTTTTTCATGGAATCCGATCGGGTCGGGGACTTCCGCCGAGACGTGGATTCCGGTAGACTCGAGGACTCGGGCCGAGGGTGACAGCAATGCTGGCGCCCCATGGGGCACGCCGTTCGCGGCTTTCGCGTGCTCCCGCCCACCTCAGCCGCGGACTCGGAACGTCACCGACGCTCCGGACCGCGACCCGTCGAGCGGGATGGTCCCGCCCGGCGTCCTCCGGTTCCGACGATGCGTCAACCGCGCGTCCCGAGTCCACCGAACGATCCTCATCTCCAGACGTTCATCGAGGAAGCATCTTCGAGGAATCACCTTCACGTTCGCGTGAATGATCCCGACCACTGGCCCGTGGTGTAACGGTAGCACTCTTGGTTTTGATCCAAGCAGTCCTAGTTCAAATCTAGGCGGGCCAGCTTCCTCGGTCTTCATACCACCTCCCCCGGTTCACCACAGGCTCCACCACCAATTCCATGAACGCTTCCGAAGAACAGCATCCCCAGCCGGTCGACGCGATCATCCTCGCCGCAGGCAAGGGAACCCGGATGCAGAGCGATCTGCCCAAGGTGATGCACGAAGTGGGCGGACGGCCCATGCTCCACTGGGTGATCGACGCCTGTCGCGCCGCCGGCGCGGCGCGGATCGTGGTGGTGGTCGGATTCAAGGGTGATCTGGTCCGGGACAGTCTCTCGGACGCGACCGACATCGAGTTCGTCGAGCAGACCGAGCAGCTCGGCACCGGACACGCCGTCGACCAGGCTCGCGCCGCATTCGCCGATCGCGGCGGCCACGACGTCTTTGTCCTCTGCGGCGACGGCCCGCTGATCCGCTCCGAGACGCTCTCCACACTCCTCGAAACCCATCGAAACGCCGCCGCGGACGCGACGCTGGCGACCGCTCAGATCGAGGACCCCTCGGGCTACGGACGGATCCTCCGGGACGCCGCGGGCGACTTCGAACGCATCGTCGAACAGAAGGACGCCACGCCCGGGCAACTCGAGATCGGCGAGGTCAACCCGTCCTACTACTGCTTCCGGACCGGCCCGCTGTTCGACCGACTCGCTCGCACCGGGAACGACAATGCGAACGGCGAGTACTACGTCACCGACGTTTTCGGCATCGCCCGGCAGGACGGTTCGGGCGTCGCGGTCGTCGACGCGGTCCCGTCCGAGGACGTGCTGAGCATCAATGACCAGGAACAGCTTGCGATCGTGGACGGAATCATCCGCGCCCGCCACGGCATCAATTCCTCGGAGACCGACGCATGACGGCGAGCGACCGGGAACACATCAAGATCTTCGCCGGCCGTGCGGGCCGGGACCTGGCGGCGTCGATGTGCACGCATCTCGACCTCCCCATGGGCCGGAGCACGTCCTCGGAATTCCCCGACGGAGAGATCTTCGTCAAGCTCGACGAGGATGTCCGCGGGCGGGACTGTTTCGTCGTCCAACCGACCTGCCAGCCCGTCAACGACAGCCTGATCGAGCTTCTCGTCTACATCGACTGCCTCCGCCGGGCGTCGGCGAAGCGGATCACCGCGGTGATCCCCTACTTCGGTTACGCCCGTCAGGACCGCAAGGACGAGGGACGCGTCCCGATCACCGCCAAGATGGTCGCCAACCTCGTGACCGCCGCCGGGGCGGACCGGGTCCTGTGCATGGATCTTCACGCCGCCCAGATCCAGGGTTTCTTCGACATTCCGGTCGATCACCTCAGTGCCGCGCCGGTCTTCGTCGAGCACTTCCTCGCGTCCCGCGAGGCCCTGCAGGAGATCGTGGTGGTCTCTCCGGACGTCGGCAACGTGAAGGTCGCGAACATGTACGCGACCGTGCTCGGCTGCGACCTCGCCATCGTCGACAAGCGCCGCCAGTCCGGCACCGAAGTGACGGTCAAGAACCTCATCGGCGACGTAGACGGCCGGACCGTCCTGATGTTCGACGACATGATCTCGACCGCCGGGACCGTGTGCGAAGCCGCCCGCCTCGTCAAGGAGCATGGCGCAGCCGACGTCGTCGTCTCGGCGACNCACCCCGTGCTGGTGGGAATGGCCATGGAGCGGATCGCCGACAGCCCCATCTCCCGGGTGAACGTGTGCGACACGATCCCCGCCGGGGACCGCTACGGGGCGATCGAGGACAAGATCACCGTGCTCAGCGTCGCCAAACTTCTCGGCGAGGCGGTTCATCGCATTCATCACGACCAGTCGGTGTCCGCGATGTTCCGGACCGGCGTGGGCACCAAGCGTTAGTCAGAAAACCACGCCGTCGCGACCCAAGGGCCGCGACGACGATTCGCATTCGAATGGAGATTCAGGCATGACTCATGAAACCCCGACCATCAACGCCGCCAAGCGGGAGCGACTCGGAAGTCGCTACGCCCAGCGGCTTCGCAAGTCCGGACAGCTTCCCGCGGTGATCTACGGCCACGGCGCAGATCCCGTCTCGGTGAGCATCGAGGAGAAGGCGACGCTCGCCCACCTCCACCACGGCCAGCACGTGTTCAACGTGGCGATCGAAGGCGAGGGCACCGAGACGTGCCTCGTGAAGGATCTCCAGTTCGGCTACCTCGGGGACAACGTGATCCACGTCGACCTCGCCCGGGTGAACCTCGACGAGAAGGTGAAGGTCCGCGTTCATCTCGACCTCATCGGCGAAATCCAGAACGCCACGCTCGCCGGGGCCATCGTGGTGCACGACCACTCCGAGATCGAGGTCGAATGCGCGGTCCGGGACATTCCGGAATCCATCCGCGTCGAACTCGACACCTACAAGCAGTCAGTCACGGTCGGCGAACTCGCGATGCCCGAAGGCGTCGTCGCGATCACCCCGGACGGCACGATGATCATCCACGTCCAGATCGCCGCCGAAGAAGAGGAAGAAGACGGAGCGGCCCCCGCGGAGGCTGCCGACGCCGAAGGCGACGCACCCGCCGCCGACGGCGACTGACCCCGTTTCCGTCTCCTCGATCCTCCTCTCAGGACCATTCGCATGAAGCTCGTCGTCGGACTGGGCAACCCAGGGCAGGAATACGATCGCACCCGGCACAACGTCGGGTTCGAGGTCGTGGACCGGCTCGCCCGCCGGTACGCGGATCCCGCGGCCGGATCCGCACGCAGTCGCTTCTCGGGACTGGTCGTCGAGGCGATGATCGAAGAGGAGAAGGTCCTCCTTCTCAAGCCGCTCACCTTCATGAACGTGAGCGGCAAGGCGGTGGCGGAGGCGATTCGCTTCTACAAGATGTCGCCCGCCGACGATCTGCTGATCGTCGTCGACGACACCGCGATCCCCTGCGGCTCCGTCCGGATCAAACCGGGCGGCGGCGCCGGAGGTCACAACGGCCTCGCGGACGTTTCGCGAACGCTGGGCACGGATGCATGGCCTCGACTCCGGATCGGAATCGACAAGCCCGGACGCATCCCCCTCAGCAACTACGTGCTCGGGCGGTTCACGCCCGAACAGCAGGAACTGGTCGAGCATTCGCTCGACGACGCCGCGGTCGCGGCTGCGTGCTGGGCGAGCGAAGGGCTCGCACCGGCGATGAATCGATTCAACCGGAAGGTCGCGGGCTGAACCCGGGCCGATCCGATCGAAACGGCGGAAGATCCGCCCCCCAGGCGCCGCACCCCGCGGCGTCGCAAACAGGAATGACCACGATGAGCGAAGTACGACACGGAATCTACGAGGGCATGTTCCTCTTCCCCCAGTCCGCCGCCGCCGATCTCCGCGGCGTCATCGACCACGTCAACTCGATCCTCGATCGAGCGGACGCCGAGGTCGTGGCGATGCAGAAGTGGGACGAACGACGACTCGCCTACGACATCGCGAGCAACAAGCGAGGGCTCTACATCCTCACCTACTTCAAGGCCGACCGTTCCCGCATCCCGAGCATCGAACGAGCCTGCAACCTGAGCGAACTCATGCTCCGGGCCATGGTCCTTCGAGCCGAACACGTCCCCACCGAGGAGATCGAGGCCGCCGACCAGCGCGCCACGCTCGAGGACGAGATCAAGCTCCGCGAGACCCAGGCCGCCGAAGCGGCGAGCGCGGCCCCGACCGTCACCGCGACGAATCCCGCCGCCGAAGCCTCGGCTGAGGAAGCTGCGGCCGAAGCCCCGACCGAGGACGCCCCGGCCGAAGCGGCCGCGGAGACCGCGGCCCCCGAGGCCGACGACGCGGGCTGATCACCCCACGACCCGGATCCAGCCATCGACCCGCGGGGGGCGACCGATCGGTCGCCCCCCGCGTTCGATTCCAAGTGGACGGCGTTCGAAATGTGGATGAATGGTCACTTTTCAGCATGCCATGGGCAGGACGCCGAAGTGGCTGCGTAAACTCCGTGANACACGACCTCGGAGACCAATCATGGCCAGTTTCAATCAAGTCATCCTGCTCGGCAATCTCACCCGCGACATCGAGTTGCGTCACACCCCATCGAACCAGACCGTTGCGAACATCGGCCTCGCGGTCAATCGCACGTTCCAGACCAAGGACGGCGAACGACGCGAGGAGACGACCTTCGTCGACTGCGAGTCCTGGGGCCGCCAGGCCGAGGTCATGGCCCAGTACCTCTCGAAGGGCCGTCCGGTCCTCATCCAGGGGCGGCTCAAGCTGGACTCGTGGCAGGACAAGGACGGGGGAAACCGCTCGAAACTCAAGGTCGTCGTCGAAAACTTCCAGTTCGTCGGCGGTCGTGAAGGCGGCGGCAGTGGCGGCGGCGACGGTGGCGGCGGCGGTTCCTACGCCTCCACGGGCGCCCCGGCCGGCGGACAGCGGTCCGGTGGGGGCCAGGGATCCGGAGGCGGCGGTGGTCATCAGCCGGTCGATGCGGACGACATTCCGTTCTGATCGGATTCCCCGCTGATCACGGTGGAGGCCCACCAGCCCGGAAACGGGCTCTTCGACCTGCGAAATCGACGATTCCGCAACGAGCCAGCCCTTTCTTCGAAGGGCTGGTTCTGTCATAATCCCGGATCTCATTCGCTGGGGTCGCCCCTGTCGTGGCGGCTCCTAACCCGGAAACGAGGACAGCGAGAACATCATGCCTGCCAAGTCCACCCGAACCATCACCCTCCTGCTCAACCAGAACGTCGAGAGCCTCGGCATCGTCGGCGACGTCGTGACCGTGAAGCCCGGCTACGCCCGGAACTTCCTGCTCCCGCTCGGCATCGCCGAAGCGCCGACCGATGAACGCATCGAAGCCCTCAAGGCCGCTCGTGCCGAAGCCCTCGCCGATCTCGAGCAGATCCGCAGCGAGCGGAAGCAGATCATCAATTCCCTCGAGGAAATGAGCATCACGCTCGTTCGGAGCTGCAACGACCGCGGCGTCCTCTACGGTTCCGTGACGCAGCGGGACATCTCCGACGGTCTCATCGAGCTCGGCCACGGCGTCGACGAGCGAGCGGTCCGGCTCGCGAATCCGATCCGCCGGGTCGGCGACTACCCGGTCGTCATCCAGTTCGAAAAGGACCTCCGAGCCCAGATCCACATCGTGGTCGAGGCCGATCGTTCGCTTTCCGAGGAATCCGACGAGATGGAGTTCGACAACGAGGGCGAGCTGATCGAATCCTCCGCCCGTCGCGCCCCCGACGCCGAGTCGGAAGGTTCCGAGGAGACGACCGCCGAGGAAGCGACGACCGAACCGGCCGCCGAGACCTCCGAAGCCTGATCGGCCTCCGACCTCGCCTCGGTGCGATGACATCCAAGACCGCCCGCGAATTCGAAGCTCGCGGGCGGTCGTTTTCGATCGCCGAATCGAAAATCGAGCGACCGGGCTCCGCTGGTCGATACGATCATCGACCGAGAGACCAATCGTCTTCCGACGCATCGAGGTATCGAGGCGTCGCCGAGGCGGATTTCAGGAGTCGCGAGCAGATGCAGACCATGGCCGATCCCCCCCGACAAACCCTCCCGAGCACCCGCCGGTCGATGACCCACAAATTCGCGATCGCGGGACACGAGGGTTACCTGACCATCGGACTCTTCGATGACGGCAGCCCCGGCGAGGTCTTCATCAAGATGAGCAAGGAAGGATCGACGCTGTCCGGCCTGATCCAGGGCTTCTGCCGGGCCTTCAGTCTGGCCCTCCAGCACGGCCTCAGCCCCGCGGACGCGGTCGAGCGCTTTCGCGGGATGCGATTCGAGCCGATGGGCCCGACCTCGAACCCCCAGATTTCCGAAGCCTCGAGCATCCTCGACTACGTCGCCCGATACATCGACCTGCACTTCGTCCAGACGTCCGGCTGACGCCGGAAACTCCGATTCCAACGGCGTCGGTCGATTCCGGGGTGATAGAATCGCGGAATGGACAGGACTGCGCCGCGACAAAGTTACGAGGACCTCTGCGACGCAGCGCGCCGGGAAGTCCGTTCGATCGACGCCGCCGCTCTGGCCGAGTTCCGGCTGAACGGATCCTCCGTCGTGATCGTGGATGTCCGCGAATCGACCGAATGGCAGGACGGCATCGTCCCGGACGCGGCCCTGATTCCTCGCGGGACGCTCGAGAAGGAGATCCACCCCCGGGTGGCGTCCCCGAACGAAACCATCTGCATCTACTGCGCGACTGGAAAACGAAGCCTGCTCGCCGCCCAGACCCTGCAACGCATGGGCTTCACGGACGTACGAAGCCTCGAAGGCGGATTCGCGGGCTGGACCGACGCCGGACTGGAGATCGCACCGGGCCCCGTCACCGTCGCCACGCGTGACGAATCGTCCAGCGTCGACCACGAGGACTGGGCGTCGATCCGGTCGAACTTCGCCATCTCCAGTCGCACCGTCGAGGTCCTTGACGGATCCAGCCGCCCGCTCGTCTACCTCGACCACGCGGCCACCACCCACCCGCCGGACTTCGCGATGGAGGAAGTACGCAATTTCCTCAGTCTCGACTACGCCAACGTCCACCGCGCCTCCTACCAGCTCGCACGACGCTCCACCCTGCGATTCGAGGATGCGTATCGAACCTGTGCCGCCTTCGTCGGCGCGGATCTCCGACATCACTGCGTGGTCTTCACGTCGAACACCACCGCCGCCTGCGAGATCGTCGCCCACGCGGTCGAACCCCGCCCCGGCGCCGTGCTGGTCACGGACCTCGAACATCACAGCAGCGATCTCCCCCACCGCCGTCGCGGACGGGTGGTGCGGGTCGGACTCGATCCCGAGCACCGGCTCGACATGGAGGCGCTGCGCACCGCTCTGAAGCAGGAGCCGATCAAGCTGGTTTCGGTCACCGGGGCCGCGAACGTCACCGGATGGATGCCTCCGATCCACGAGATCGCGGCCCTCGCCCACGAAGCGGGTGCGCTCATCTGCGTCGACGCCGCCCAGCTGATCGCCCATGCCCCGATCGACATGGGCCGTCCGGGCGAACCGACATCGATCGACTTCCTCGTCGCCGCAGGTCACAAGGCCTACGCGCCGTTCGGAGCCGGTTTCCTGGTGGGCCCCCGCGACGTCCTCGATTCGGTCGATCCCGTCGTCCCCGGCGGCGGTGTCGCCGCCAAGGTCGACGACACCGGTGCGACCTGGCTCCCCAGTCCCGATCGCCACCAGTACGGAACCCCCAACGTCGGCGGCGCGATCGGCATGTCGGTCATGCTCGGCCTCCTGATGCGGATCACGATGGACGAGGTCCGCGCCCACGAGATGAAGCTCTTCCGACGCATGGTGGACGGTCTTCGGGGCATCGGGGGGATCACCCTCTACGGCCCTCCCGAACTCGAAGAACGCGTCGCGATCGTCCCCTTCAACGTCGATGGCGTCTCGGACATGCTGACCGCCGCGGTGCTGGGCGAGGAGTTTGGAATCGCGGTTCGCAACGGTCGCTTCTGCTCGCACGTCCACAGCGACCGCCTGCTCGCCGGCAGCGATCCGGACGGCGCGGTCCGGGCCTCGATCGGCCTGTTCAACGACGAGCACGACGTCGACGCGTTTCTCGCGGCGGTGGAGATCGTTCGTCGCAAGGCGTGGAAGGGCACCTACACCGAGCGAGGCGGACAGGTCTCCGGCCAGAATGCCGGTCGTTGTGCCGATCGATGGATGGAGAGCGCCGAGAATCCCTGAGGCGCGGCGTTACCGCACTGGAGACGATGATGCGCGAGCCCGTCGAAATCGTCTGCGATGCCTGCGAGCGGTCGTTCCCGGCGGACCCCACACTCGAAAAGATCGCCTGTCCCTACTGCGGCGACGTCAATCGCGTCCAGTCGGCGGCGGCGCCCGAACCGCCCCCGGACACGGTGAGGGCGTCATCGGATTCACCCGATCGTCCCGACGCGGAAGAGCGCTTTCTCCGCGTCGCCCGCCCCGCGTTGGTCCGGGGTCACCCCATCGCGAGCCTCGCCTCCTCGGCGACCACCCTCGCCGGCGGCGGATTCCTGATTCTCGCCCTGACCTCGCCGAGCATTCCCCATTGGTCGTGGTGGGTCGGACTCGCGGTCCTGCTCGCCAGCGGCGGATGGATGACCTGGATCTTCGTGCTCGGCCACCGATGGGATCGCCTTCGAATCACCTCCCGACGCACGATCGATGAACGAGGGATCGTGATGCGGAGCACCTCCGAGGTCCTGCACCAGCACGTCCGGAACATCCGCATCACCCAGACCTTCTGGCAGCGAATCGTTGGAATCGGCGATCTCGAGATCGACAGCGCGGCCGGGGACGGCGTGGCGGACATCCAGATCCGAAACGTCCCCGACCCGGACGGGATCAAGCGGATCATCGACGCGGCCCGCGGCCTCGGATCCGCCGAGGACTGACCCGTCCGATCTTCGGACGATCACCACGATTCCCCCCGCGTCGGCATGGGAAATCGAGTCCTGCTCCGAGTACCATGCAGGACGCTTCGGAGATCGGTTCCGAGGTCTCCGATTCATCCCA
>NZFT01000130.1 GCA_002690755.1 Phycisphaerae bacterium | reverse complement strand
CTTGCTCCTGATGGCCGGGAAGTGCTTGTCCTGGTCGGCCTTCGACATCCTCACAATCGTTTCGTAGTAGAGGGCGACGAGTTCGTCCGAGTTGTTGAGGCAGCGCATCGCCGTCTTCCCGGCGCGCATGACCGTGTTCCAGTCGGCGAACCCGAAGTCCTTGTGCTTCCGCGCGACGTCCGCGGGCAGCTTCTGCAGGTCCCGCTCGCTGATGCAGAGCTTCGTGCAGGCCCCGCCGCTGTCGCAGTTGAATCCCCGGCTGTGCCGTGACCAATCCGCCGCCAAACCGGGGTCCTTGTCGGGGGCGGCGAAGACGCCGACGCCCTCGTTGGCGCCGTCGATTGGCGTCGCGCCGATGGCCTCGAGTACGGCGCCCAGGTTGAGGATGGTGCGGGGCTCGAAGTGCTCCCGGCCCTTGGCGATCCACTCATCCTTGTGCTTCTCCCAGTCGCTCCTCATCACTCGTCGGAACACGTGCGGCTGGTAGAGCCCCTTCTGGCCCGTGAGCCCCTCGATCTGGCCCAGGGTGCGCTGCGCGAGGAGCTCGTCGACGTACTTGCGGCCCAGCCTTCCCTCAGTCCTTATTTCGACAATGGAACGGCCGGCGCGGCCGGCGGCGCCCGCAGTAGCGCGCTCGTCCGGTGCCGCCGATGGCTTGCGGTCCCCATTGTGACGCTTGTCGGCGCTCCGCCTCTCGGTCTCCCTCTCCTTCTTGCGCGACGCCATGAGCTCCTGGCGGACGAGGCAGAGGTGCTTCCAGGAGGTGAGGAATTCCTCGGTCTCCTTGTCCATCAGCCGTTGCACCCACGCGCCTGTGTCCGCAGCCGTGCTCCCGTCCGGGATGGCGACGATGAAATCCCCGAGGCCCGCCGTGACCTGGGGCCACGGGCCTTTCGTCAGCATGTCCTTGTCCGTCATCGCCTCGCTGACGGCGGTGCCCATCGCCGCGGCGATCCGCTTCACGGGGACCACGGTGAGGTGCGGCTGCACCTTGGCGCATGCCTTTGCGAAGAGGGCGGAGGGGGTGCTGCTCCCCCCCGTACTCCACATCGCATCGCCGAGCTCCGTCAGCGCCTTGGAGAGCTGCTGCTCCCCGTCGCTCATGAGCAGGGACTCCCAAGTCGTCCGCTGGTCGAACACCTGGAGCAGCTTGAGGAAGCCGTCGGGGCTGCTGACCAAGTTGAAGTTGATGTGCCGCTTGGCGTCGCTCGCCGTCTCGAACAGCTTGTGCGCGAAGATGGTGAAGAACTCCGCCGGATTCTCGTACACGTTCATGCCCTTCAGCATGAGTATGAGGACCTGGTCACGCACCGCCCTCCACGCTGCGGCCGTGTAGCTGGCCTTCATGCCCTGGAGGAGCTTCAGAATCTTCTCCGACGCGTTTCGCCCGACGTCGAGGTCCTCCTTGGTACGCAAGGCCCCGGCCGCTCGCCACATGCTCCTGTTCGTCGCGAACTGGGAGACGACCGGGACGCGGCTCCCCGCTCCCGTCCACAACATGCAGAACGCGAAGAACTCGTCCGAGATGTCGAGGTGGATGTAGGCGTTGAGCTCCTTGCCGTTGTGAGACACAGGTGCGTACTGGGTCTCGAACTCGAACATGAACTGCTCGGAGTCCCGGTTGAGGTCCAGGCGGCACATCCGGGCCTGTCGCGTTGGCCCCACGGACGGGCCAACCAGGACAGTGCCCTCGCCACGGTCGAGCTCGCCCGCCCCTGCGGGGTTCGCCCGTGGCTGCGGCGCTGTCGGGTCGCCCCCGTCTGAAGCGGGCGGGGGCGGCGCGCCCCCGGGGTAGCCGCCGTGGGCCGCCGGCTCGGCGGGCTCGGGCTCGGCCTTCGCGTCGGGCGCGAAGTGCNGCAGNGAGCNGAGGGAGGGGGCGATGCTCGCCTCGCTCGACGCCGACTGCGGGCGCGACTGCGTGNTGGCGCTCTTGGTCCACGGTGNCGTCGGCTCCTGGTCGAACGCCCTGCGCATCGCGTGAGCCACCTCCCCCGCGAANGGCTCGATGATGCGGCGCGCCAGGTCCCCGCGNGCCGCGCTCTGGGGGTTGTCGCTCAGCGCGCCGTCCAGTAGCGCAGCGAGCTGGCGCTCCAGCTTGCGAGGGATGCTGTCGGAGATGCCTCCCACCAGGTGCGAGGCGATCGGCACCTCGAAGCGACCCANCTCGACGGCGCCACCCATCGTGATGATCCCCGTCGTGCNGANAGTNGTCGCCTCGATGGCGTAGTACCCCGACTGCCCCACCGGGGGAGCAGGNGAGCACTGGCGCTGACGCGTCAGCGTCTGAATCAGCGTCCCNACGTTCGACGTGANTGTGCGGCCGCTATGCGGCGCCGCGTCGAAGCGACCGACGATGGTGCACGTCGCCATGACCGCGCCGAGGGGAATGATGTCCACCGCGTCGTGCGCGCGTCCCCCCGAGTGGGTTTGGCGTCTGGCGAGAGTGAGGTGGTAGATCTGGCCCTCCTCAGCCACCCGCAGGTCGGGGTGCTCGGCGGGACTGACCAAGAAGTCGGTCCGCGCGAGGTGGATAGAGTTCCCCGTGTCGGCGATTGACGCTACGCTTTTAGGGTTGAGCCGTAACACGTCGCCCGCCCGAGCGAAGTTCCCACCCAGATGCGAAGAGCCCTCCCTCGACAGTTGTGGGATGGCCCTCGAGTCGAGCTCGCCGAGGCGCCCCTCGGGCACTACCACGGCTCGAACCGCCACGTGGTCCTCGCCCGCGTGGAGGACGGCCGGACTGACGAGGATGAGCGCTCCGACCTCCTCCTCCTCCGGGAAGCCCGCGTCAGCCTTGACCTTCGTCGTCCCAGCGCCTCCTGCGGGGGCGCCTGTGGGCGGGTCCCCTCGTGGCACGTCGGCCCCCCGGGACGGCGGGCCCGGTCCGTCGCCCCCGCCCTTCCGGCGGTTCGCCCACGACCGGTCGGGCGGCTCGCCGCCGTTCGGGGCGGCTCCGGCACTCTCCTGGTCGTACGGCTCCTGGCTCGCGGCGCCGCCTTCGGTCACGGCCGGTGCCGAGGGCACGGTGCGATAGAGGTGAGCGGCCCGCTTCNCGTCGTGCGCCGCCGGCCNGTTCGTCGACCAGCGCGCGTGCGGAGGCTCCACGGGGGCCTGCACGGGGGCGTCGGCGANGTCCATTTTGCGGGNCGCTGCAGCTCCGCGTGAGGGGAGCGTCGGGGTGCTTGCGCAAGCCAAGATGACTCCCCCTGTGTGGCGGAGCTCGTAGACGGNGCCTCCATCGANGGTTCGCTCCACCGGCATCGCCTTGAGGTGCGCCCCCGCCGGAAGGCGCTGGCCGTCCTTGATCACCGCGACCAGCGCATAGGNCCACTTTCCGCGCCCCGGTGGCGAGTCGCCGAAGCGACGTTGCGGGGAGGGCTCGTCTGCTGGCGCGTACGATACCACGACCGAGGCATACCCCACGACCGGCACCTCCGCCCGCCGAACGGCGTGCATCCACATTCCGTTGCTCTGGCAGCGGCGCCCCGCCTCGNCGGTGATACCGACCTTCAGGTAGGCGGCGGCGGTCACGTTGAGCACGAAGTCGGGGTACGTCCCGTGGTCCAACTCCTCGACTCTCACTCGGGCAAGGTAGGCGATCCTCTCGCTGTGCGCGATCAGCGCGATTGGCACTGCCCGCCCGTNCGAAGGCGACCCGTCGAGGNTGCCGAACCTTGTCATGGCGACCGGGACGGGGTNCTCGCCCNGCGCGAGCCGTGGGCAGTCGAGGTGGNTGGACGCGCCTTGGCGGATACACGGTATCGCTGGCGCGCCTNCGGCAGCGTACCCGGTGCGCGGAGTCGCCGGCCTCGCGTCTTTCCGGCCCATCGCGCGGGTCGGCGTCCGTGCGCCGGCGGCGGCCTGCCGGCCTGCTTCCCACGTCGCGCCCTCGCGCGTGGTGGTGGTCAGTTGCTCGCANGTTGCTTGCGCGTGANGCACTGAGAGCTCTTCTCCTTGTTGAGACTCGTCAGGTTGCTCACGCGGGTCGGCGTACGGGTCGCGTGCTGGAGGACGACCGTTCGACTGACCCATGTGATGGCCCCGCTCCACCCGGCCGGAATGCGCCTCCCCCTNTCCAGCCTCGGGAGAAGGCGCAGGGTCCGAGCGCGGTGGGACTGCAGCAGGCGCTGCTGCAGCCAGGGAGGGCTTCTCATCCCAGAAGTGTGTCGCGGGGCGGGTTACCGGATGGATGGCATTGAAGCCCGAGTGGTGCGGAAGGCGCTCGGCGGGGTCGGCTTCGGGCCGACCGCCGCCACCGGGGGCCGCCGCGCCGGAGAGCGGCCCGTCGGTCTTCCTACTGGCGGTGCGCGCGGCCGCGCTCGAAGGCGCTGATTGCTCGGCCGCGCGGGGCCAGGTGACTCGCCCGCTGGGAGGGTGGTGCACGGGGTTTGCGGCGGGGTCCCCAACGTCCCCGGGGCGGCCCCGCTGGCGGGCCGCCGCCGCCGCCAGGGCGGCGCCGATGATGGAGAGCTCGTGGTGCTCTGTGTCGTCTGTGTCGCTCTCCATATCGTCGAAGAGGTCGCTTCTCCTCTGCTCGAGGGCTCGTGCCCATGCCTTGTCCCGCAGGGCCCGGGCCTGCGCGCGGGTGTGCTCGAACTCCGTCGGCATCTCTGCGAGCCCGGAGTGGTCCGCCCGCCTCACGGGCCTGTGGGACGTGCCGTCCAGGGCGACGTAGCAATCTCCCTTGTCTGAGGGAAGACCACCATCCGTGTCTGCTCCCTTCCCCACAGCCCGCTGCGGTGGGGTCGGTGCGCCACACCGTGCGGCGTACTTGTACGTGTCGTGCAGCGCCGGGGGCTTGTGCGTGCGGAGGGCACGCACCCCGGGCGCGGCGCCCGCCTGGACGCCGCCGTCCAGGGCGGCTGGCGTCAGGAGCGCTTGGCTCTGCAGTCGCGACCGCCCCTCCTCGAGGACATCCTCGCCGGGTGCGTCGTGCGCCTTGTCGCTCGGCGGCGGCGTGAAGTGCCCCCGCGCGTCGTGGTACCACTGCCTGCCGTGGCCTCGTGGCTCGTGGCGGTGGTCGTGACCCGCGCCGAGGGCCTCCTTGGCACCGAGTGCCACGTGCATGCCCACAGGAGCGTGCGCTCCTGCAGTGCGGATTCCGGCCTGGCCCGCGACGCTCGCGTTGTCGTCACGATTCGGCGCTTCGGGGGCCCGTGCCCTCGGCGGGTCGTCCGACCCCATAATTGTGTGGTTCGCCTCGGCGTCTCCCGCCGGTGCGTTCTCTGGGGCTCCCCGCGAAGGGGAGCCTACGGCCGCCCTCGCAGCCCATGCCCACTGAGNCNANCCCNNGGTCGGTCTCGANNNGTNACCCCCAGGGGTCCGCCTCNTCGNNTCCGCCCGAGCCGTCGGGCCGGTGGGACGCNNGGNTCGCCTCGACGNTTCCCGTCGACNCGCGCCTCNGGGCTCCCGTCGANCGGAAACCCACGGTCGATGCCGCAGCCCATGCCGCTACATCTGACCCTTGGAGTTGACTATGCCCGTGCGCCCCCCGGGGGTGCGGCTCGAGCCAGTCCGGGTCGTCGGACCCGGAGATTGNGTCGCTGATCACATCGTCGTCCGATGACGATGCGCTTCTCCAGGACTCCTCTCGCAAGGGGCCAACAGGAGGAGGCGCGTCCACTGGAAGGGACGCTGCTCTCTCCACTGGAGGGTAGGTTTCCACCCGCGGACTCGCTCCGTGCGAACTCGCTGTAGGGGTAGTTTCATTCATAGCTATGGGCCCGCGCGCCACGCGCAGGCCGATTGCGGGGCTCTCCCACAACCACGCTGACCCGGATCCCNGGACCANCGACAGAGGCGAAACGACACTCGGCCCGCCGACACAATTCGACCACTGGACACTATATCTAAATGCGGCGCAGGCCAATCTCAAGTTCCCTTCTCAATTCTTCGCGGGTTTTGGTGCAGTCACCTTCCCCCGCGACAGCAGCGGACAGCGTCCCGCCTAGGGACCTGAGGGGGTTTGTGGGGTAGTGGGGTAGTTCGGCACTGCACTCCTTCCCACGACGCCATGCTCCGCCACGATGAGTTGCCTCTCGGCGAACGCCCACGGGTGGCCGCTCGTGTGGCGGCTCGTCCCCGCTGCCCAGTAGCCCTCGCGGTTCTGGTGGTCGCGCTGCGCCCATTGCGCCGCCCGGGCGACAAAGCCCTGGCACGCCGCCTGCACCCTCGTGCACGGGATGAAGTCGTTGATGTCGAAGGGCAGCCCTCGAAGGTCTGGTCGCGTCGCGCCCGGGCGAAACGCGGCAAAGTATTCACGCGCGTCCAGGCACTCCGGGTGGTCGCAACAGCCGCGCCGCCCTGCGAGGATGGCGTCCATCTCCGCCGTGATGAGGGTGGTGCAGCCCGGGGGGCGCTGCCCACGTCCAAGCACGAGCCCGCGGCGAATCCTCGCGAGGCCCACCAGGCTCTCGCGCGCAGCGATTAGCGCGGGTTCGATGGTGGCGTGGCATCTCGCCTCGGACGGTTGAGATCTGTGCAGCTGCTCCAGGAACGCCGGCGTTAGCAACTGGCCCGTGCTATCGAGGTCCGGCCCGGCTGCTCCCGCCGGCGCTGCGGGCGCGGCCGTGGTGTACTCATCCAGCTCGCCGAGGCGCCCCGGCGCGCAGGCTCCGCACGCGAGCCAAGTCTCCGGCGCGGTGCGCAGGTGGAACTGGCACATGGCGCACGGCAGGCGGAGCGTCCCGTTCGGGGTCGAGGGGCGCACGCACGCGGGGAAGCTTGAGCAAGGGCGCGCGGGCTGGGGCGCGACCGCGTAGTAGAGCAGTGTGTCGATCGGCTCTCCGACCCGGATGCCCGAGCATGAGGCCGTCACGCGCGTCACGGCACCCCGGGGCTCGACCCGGTAGAGCACGTTGCCGTAGTGCGAGTAGGGCCGGAAGCTGCCCTGTGAGTAGCCCGCCCTCCTAGGCGCGCCTGTCGCTGACGCGTGCGCGTCCTCCCTCATTCTGCGCAGCGTAAGGCCGTCGCAATCGCGCGGCAGGTTGAGCAGCGGCGCCAGCACCGCTTCGAAGAAGGCGGCGAACCAGGGGCCGTGCAGCGTGGCCAGGGGGCCCATGCAGAACGTGGTGTGCCGCCCCCGATCGTCGCGCAGGACGATGCGAGGGCCCACGTGCTCGCTCGCAGTATCGCATCCGCACGCCAGTGGCCACCCCGGGTGGTCCGCTTTGTCGCAGGCGATGCACCGCACATGCGCGCCGTGCGCCGGGCACGTCACCTGGATCCCCGCCGGGCAGAGCGGGCAGCCCTGCACGTAGGCCGGGTTCAGAGCGTTGGTCCGCTCCACCCCCACCTCGACGCGGTAGCGGGCGGAGGGGCCGATGCTCGTCCCTCGCCTCGCGAGGTATCGCTCGTGGTTGCTGTCCGGGCTGGAGCCATGCGGGTCGTACACGAGGCAGCCCCAACGCGCCCCCGTCNGGTTGAAGGTNAACTCGCCCCCAAGGCGAAGCCTCCCATTTGCGCCGTGGTACGTGTCCACGGGGTTCATCGCTGCTGTGCCCACGTCGAGGCGCCGCTCCGCCACGAGAGGCTGGGCTGGCGCCGCGCNCCGGCGAACCNTGAGGCCCACCGTGCCCGGCGGCGTCCCTCCGCGCGGAGTGCGCGTCGCGCGGTCGAACACGTGCCGCGTGANCTCTTCCGGCCGGGCGGCGCGTNNTACGCTGTGGGGCAGGTGCGAGCGCAGCCGCCCCAACTCCTCCCGGAAGTTGGCTTCTCCCACCGTCAGGATGAAGTCGCCCGGCAAGAGGCCCGCTTGCCACGCGCGGCTGTTGGGCGCAACGAACGTCACCAGCCCGCCCGTGTGGCTGAAGTCCTCGGTGAGGCCCGCGGGGTTGTACTCGAGGTGAAGCATGAAGCCGCCCGAGGCTGCTGCCGCCATCGCCTCCCATAGCTCNGGCCTCGTCCTTATGCCCGGCCGTTGCCGGCTGAAGCAGGGCCCCGCCCAGTCCCCGACGAAGTCGACCGCCGCCGGCGGCAGCATCGTGCCGCCCGCGACGTGGGCGATGGCTAGTGCCCGCCGCGTGCCGATCGTCTG
>NZFT01000040.1 GCA_002690755.1 Phycisphaerae bacterium | reverse complement strand
CGCGCGGGCGGCCGCCGACAAGAACGAAGGCATGGCCGTGAAACTGGCCGAGGTCTTCGCCGAGCGCGACGCCACGCTCGCGGAACTCGACCACCAGCAGCGGTTGCTCGGTCGGCTCAAGGCGCGGGTCGAGAACGACGACGCCAAGTTTCGCGGACGAGTCACCCCCGAAGTCGCACAGCTGCTTCGAAAACGGCAGTCGGAGTTCCCCGACGAGCGGGAGTTGCAGCGTCGGGTTCGTGAACTCAGGAGCATGCTCGCGGATCTCGCGCTCGATCGCGTGCTGCTGCTCGATGGCCTGGATGCGCTGTCCGATCCGTATCGATTCGCCGCTTCCGTGGTGGCGGCCGCGGGGCTCGACGGGGGGGAGGCCGAGCCGGTGATCGAGCAGCTCGTTCGAATCTACGAAGCGCGACTCGACCGGTACGGACAGCCGCTCCTCGCGGCGGTCAACGAGGAGATCCAGACCCTCGAAGCGCTCGTCGAAGTGAACGTCGCACTCGCCACGTTGAGTGGGCATTACCGGGATCTGGTGTTGCGGGAGACGCTCTGGATCCGCGATGCGAGGGCGTTTGAGCCCGGATTCCTCGGGCGGACCATCAGCGAGGCCGCATCGCTGCTGCAGCCATCGCGATGGGGGGTGATTCTCGACGCGATCGGCGAGGCCGCGATGCAGCGGCCGCTCACGCTGCTTTTCGCCGCGGGATTCCCCTTGGGAGTACTTGCTTTTCGACGCCGCATCGCGGGTCGAATGGTGCTGGCGGGCGTCCGGGTCGCCCGGGCCTCCACCGATCGATATCGCGAAACGGTCATCTGCCTCCTGCTGGCGTTTCTGCAGGGAGCCGCGATCTCGATCCCGGTCCTGCTCGTCGGATGGCTGCTTGCGGACGTGAGGATCGGAAACGATTTCGCGACCATCGTCGGTCGGAATCTCATGACGGCGGCGTGGTACCTGCTCTGGTTGGGGACCATCCGCGCGATCGTCCTTCCCGACGGTCTGGCCGAGCGACACTTCGGCTGGTCCCAGACCTCGATGAATGCGATCCGCGCCGCGACGATTCCGCTCTTCGTGACGGTTCCGATCGGGTTTCTGGACCGAATGTGCGATCCCGGGGCCCTCGAACTGCCGGATGCGGGGCGTCTTTTCTACGGACTCCTCCCGGTCTGCTTCATGACGACCGCGTACATCCTGCTCAATCCGGCGAAGGGTCTCTTCGCCCGGACCATCAGCGAACGGCCGCACGGACGATTGTCGCAGACGCCCTGGCTCCCGGTACTGTCCGCGTTGGCGCTCCTGTTCGCGGTGGGCATCTTGTCGGTCGCGGGCTGGTACAACACGGTGCTGCTGTTGCAACGCGTGCTGGTTCAGAGCGTGATGGCGCTGGTGGTCCTGCTCGTGTCGCGGGCGCTGCTGCTCCGGCTGCTGACCTGTCGCCAGCGGGCGCAGGAGATGGTCCTGCTGCACCAGGAGGCGCAGGGTGAGGACGTCACCGAGCAGGAGGTGCATCTCGAGACGCTCAGCGAGCAGACGCAGGGGGCCATCAGCTTCACGGTCTTCGTGTTGCTGGCGATCGGCCTCTGGTTCCTGTGGTCCCCGGTCCTTCCCGCACTGCAGTTCGGCGACGGCATCGTGCTCTGGAGTCACGCCATCGAGACCCTGGTGGCGGACGACGATGGGAAACTCGCCGAGGTCACGATCGCCCAGCCGATCACCCTGAGCGACGTCGCTGCGGCTGTCTTCACCTTCGCCTTCGCCGTGTATGCGGCCCGGCACATCCCCTACATCATCGGTCTGGTCCTGCTCGATCGATTCCGGGTCGGGATCGGCAACCGCTACGCCGCGGTGCAGATCCTTCGTTGGGCGATCGGAATCGGCGGCCTTTCAGTGGGCTTCGCGATGCTGGGCGTGACGTGGGACAGCGTTCAGTGGCTCGCGGCCGGGTTCACGGTGGGACTGGGATTCGGCCTGCAGGAGATCTTCGCGAACTTCATCTCCGGAATCATCATCCTGTTCGAACAGCCGGTCAGGGTCGGCGACATGGTCACGGTCGGGGGGACGACGGGTCGGATCACCACCGTCCGCATGCGCTCGACCGCGATCACCGACTGGGACAACAAGGTCCTGCTGGTTCCCAACAAGATGCTGATCACGCAGGAGGTGATCAACTGGTCGCAGGGCGAGACCAGCATTCGAGTGGTGCTCTCGGTGGGCGTGTCCTACGGGGAGGATCCGGAGAAGGTCGCGGCGATCCTGCTGGAGGCGGGGCGTGCGGCCCCGCACGTCCTCGAGGATCCCGAGCCGTCGGTGAACTTCACCGGATTCGGGGACAGCTCCATGAACTTCGATCTTCGCGTGTTCATCGCCACGACCGAGTCGCTCGTCGAGACGCGAACCCGGATCAACACCGACGTGAAGCGGCGATTCGACGAGGCGGGCGTGACGATTCCATTCCCGCAGCGGGACATCCGGGTCACCATGATCGGCGATGCGTCCGTCGATTCCACCACGAAGCGTGAGGGCGGCGAACGGCCCGGGTCACCACCGGACGCCGAGTCGTGAGCGATTCCACCAGGATCGGTACCCGTCTTCGCCCCTTCGGCACCTCGATCTTCACCGAGATGTCGGCCCTCGCGGCCCGGCACGACGCGGTGAACCTCGGCCAGGGATTTCCCGACTTCGACGGGCCCGTCGAAGTCCTCCAATCCGCCGCGGCCGCGGTTCGCAACGGTCCGAACCAGTACGCACCACTCGCGGGCCTTCCGGTCCTGAGGCGGGCGATCGCGGACTGGTTCGACCGACGGTACGGACTCGTCGTCGATCCGGACCGGGAGGTGACGGTGACCAGCGGATGCACCGGTGCGATCGCCGATGCGATGCTGGGGCTCCTCGAGCCTGGCGACGAGGTCGTCCTGGTCGAGCCGTGGTACGACTGTTATCCCGCGGCGGTGGCGATGGCAGGCGGGCGGTGTCGTTTCGTCACGCCGGTCGCCCCCGAGTTCCGCCTCGAGGCGGCGATGCTCGACGCGGTGGTGACCGCGCGGACGCGGGTGCTGGTGGTCAACTCACCGCACAATCCGACCGGTCGGGTCTTCGACGAGGCGGAATGGGACGTCATCGAAGCGTTCTGCGAGCGACACGACCTGATCCTCNTGAGCGACGAGGTCTACGAGACCCTGACCTTCGAACGTCCGCATCGACCGGCCCTCGCCCGGCCCGGGCTGCGATCAAGGGCGATCGTCGCGTCGGGGGTGGGGAAGTCGTTCTCGCTCACCGGATGGAAGGTGGGCTGGACGGTGGCGTCGCCCCGACTGACCGAGGCGATCCAGGCGGCGCACCAGTTCACGATCTTCAGCGTCGCGACGCCCCTCCAGGTGGGGACCGCCACGGCCCTCGGCCTTCCCGACGCCTACTTCGAAGGTTTCATCGCCGACTACCGAACGCGACGCGACCAGCTCGTCCACGGACTTCGTTCGGTGGGCCTCGAACCGATCGTTCCGGAGGGGACCTACTTCACGCTCGTGGAGACGGCACCACTCGGCATCGACGACGACCGCGCATTCTGCGAACGCCTGGTGCGTGAGCTGGGCGTGGCCGCGATCCCCACCTCGTCCTTCAACGCCGAAGGCCGGAGCGGCCCGATCCGATTCGCGTTCTGCAAGCAGCGGGAGGTGCTCGCCGAGGCGATCGCCCGACTCGGCGGGGTCCGGAATCTCCTCCCATGACCGGTTCGGTCCTCGTCGCCGCCGACTGGGTGGTGATCGCGGGTTACCTCGGGCTGGTGCTGGCCATCGGGATCTTCTTCGCTCGACGTGGATCGTCCAACACCGGCGGATACTTCCTCGCCGGACGCTCGCTCCCCTGGTGGGTGGCGGGCACCTCGATCGTCGCCACGACCTTCTCCAGCGACACGCCGCTCCAGGTGGTCTCGCTGGTTCGCCAGGGCGGGATCGGCGAGAACTGGTGGTGGTGGTCGATGGCGGCGGGCCATGCGGCGGGGGTGTTCCTGTTCGCACCACTCTGGCGTCGGAGTTCGCTGCTGACCGACGTCGAGTTCATCGCGGCGCGATACGAGGGTCGGTCCGCACGTGTGCTGCGAGTGGTCGAGGGACTCTGGCAGGGCCTGCTGGTCAACGGGGTGGTGCTGGCGTCGGTCACCATCGGGATGGCCACGATCGCACGGGTGATGCTGGGCATCCCCGAAGACGCCGTGATCGGCGTGGCGGGTTTCCGGATCGACGCGGCGACCGGACTGGTCGCCGCCCTCTCGATCGCGACGCTCGGATATTCGATGCTTTCCGGGCTCTACGGGGTCGCCTGGTCCGACGTGCCCCAGTTCCTGCTCGCGATGGTGGGTTCCGTGATCCTCGCCTTCGCGGTGGTGGCCGACCTCGGTGGACTGGATGCGATGATGGAACGACTCGAGGCGACGCCGTGGTCACCCGAGCACGCGACGGATCTCGCGCCGTCGACGGCCGATGGTGCCGCGATGGCGACCGCGATCGCGTTCTTCACGCTGAACTGGTGGTCGCGGGTTCCGGGCCACGGCGCGCTCGCCCAGCGACTGCTCGCCACGAGATCCCCCCGCGACGGCGCGCTCGCCCTGGCGTGGTTCACCATCGCCCACTACGTGCTGAGGCCCTGGCCGTGGATCATCGTCGCGCTCGCCTCGATCGTGCTCGTGCCGACGACCCTGGATCCGGTGGACGGAACCTGGGTCGCCTCCATCTCCGACAAGGACGCCTTTCCGTGGATGATTCGAAACCACCTCGGCCCCGGGCTGCGAGGCCTGCTCGTGGTGGCGATGCTGGGGGCGTTCATGAGCACCGTCGACACCCACGTGAACCTGTCGTCGGCCTACCTCCTGAACGACGTGCTCCGGCCGGTCCGTCGTCTGCTTCGGCGGGAGGGGGAGCCGCGTCCGGGTTCGGGGGATGCCGGTGGCGCGGGCGAGGTCTGGAAGGCGAGAGCGCTCGCCCTTCCGGTGCTCGTGCTGGTGCTTCTGGTGGCCAGTGGATTCGATGACATCATCAAGCTCTACAAGTACCTCGGCGTGATCGCCGCCGGTACCGCGCCGGTCCTCATTCTGCGGTGGTACTGGTGGCGAACGACGGCCTGGAGCGAAATCGCGGCGATGGGCACCTCCCTCGTGGTCGGAAACCTGCTGGTTCGATTCGGGCCGCTGGCGGTCCCCGCGGAGGGGGCGGACGACCTCTTCGGGCCTCGACTGCTCGCGGTGACGATCGCCTCCGCCGCGGTGTGGATCCCCGCCACCATCCTCAGCCGGCCGGCGAGCGACGGTCGGTTGGTCCGTTTTCTTTCGACCGTGCAGCCGGGTGGGCCGGGTTGGCGGGCGTTCGCCCGGCGGGTCGGTGAGCCGGATCCGCGGGGGATCCTCGAGCCGATCCTCTGGGCTGGAATCGGGACCTGCGGGATCTGGATGGCGATCGTCGGAATCGGTTGGCTGCTCCTCGGGCGACCCACCCAAGGCCTCCTGATGGTGCTGGGGGCAGGGGCTCTCGGCGTTCCCACGATCCGGGCCGCGGCAAGGCTGGGAAGCCGTTGACTTGATCGAACGCGGATCCCTGCTATCCTCTCCGATTCTCCCCGGGCCGCGTCGCGACGCCGCCCCTCCGAAGAAACCGTCCCCCGGGACCCGGAGCTTGACCGTGTACGCAATCATCGAAGACAGCGGAACCCAGATCATGGTGCGTCCCGGAGACGTCATCGAGATCGATCCCCGCACCGATGGCAGCGAACCCAAGGGCGACCTCGTGTTCGATCGGGTCCTCTCCGTGAGCAACGAGGACGGCAAGGGCGGTACCGTCGGCACGCCGTACGTCGAGGGCGCCACGGTCGCCGCGGAGATCATCGCCGAGAAGAAGGGTGAGAAGCTCGTCTCGGTTCGATTCAAGCGTCGCAAGGGCATGCGTCGGAAGATGGGACATCGTCAGCAGTACCTGACGGTCCGCATCGGCGACATCTCGGGCGGCTGACGCCCCGGGCATCCGCCCGCGAGCAGCGAAATTCGACAGCCGCCGGCCGCAGGCCGGCGACTGTTTCGTTCACGCATCAGTGGTCGACCGACGGGTGCATCAGGCACCGTGATCCGCCGCGGAAGGGATGCGAAGGCACGAGGCGATGCGGCCGGGTTCAGACTCGGCCGATCATCCGTCGGACCGCGTCCACGGATTCCGGCTCACCGGTTCTCGCCGAGAGCGTGACGGCCTCGCAGGTGGCGAGCAGGTCGACGGTGGCCTCGTTGCTGCGTCCGGGCTCGGCACCGGCCTGAATCCGTACCTGGGTTCGAATCGATTCGACGAGCTCACTGGTGAACTCGCCCGATTCGTGCGAGCTCGTGGATTCGTGGTCGATGATGGCGCCATCAGGGCCGGCCCAGTCGAGTCGGCCATCGATGCACTGCAGTCGCCCGCTGGGACCGAAGAGCGTCACCATTCGCGCGTGGCGTCCGACCTCCGTACCCGCGGTCACCGAAGCCGCTCGCCCATCCGGGAATCGAGCGATCGCGAGGATCCGGGTCGGCCGGGATGATGGCATGCCGACCGGGCGGACCGCGGTCGCGTCGACGTGCGTGGGCGTTCCGAACCAAGTCGAAAGCAGGTCGAAGGCGTCGAAGAGGCGACCGGTGATGGCCGCTTCCCGCTCGGGGCCGGAACACTCGATCGCCGCGGCGGAGGGCGTCTGAAAGGCGGTGGCGGCATCGATCAGCCGGCGGCCGGGACGGAGATCTCGGAAGCAGGGCACGGGCGTCGGCAGGTGGGTCGATGCGAGGAGTTCCGCCGACTCCTCGATGGAGGCCGGTCGGGGAGCGAGCGTGAGAAGCGGGCGGCGGGCCCGTTCGGCCTCCGCGATCATGGACGCCAGCGTGTCGGTGGGCATCACCCGGTCGGGATCGGCGATCAGGGTCGCATCGGCGTCGACGTGGGCGAGCGCCCGGGGGTCGTCGTGGTACGCCACGCCGAGCCTCGCGGCTTCATCCCGGATCGACACCGCTTCGCCACCGATCGCCGCGGGTTCCAGGCATTTTCCATCGAACAGCCCATGGAGCATGCTTGCTTGCTGCTCGCCCGCCCAGATCGCCACGCGCTCCCTTTTCCCTTCCGGCATGCCTCGATGCTAGCGGCTGTCCCTCGCATCGGGGGGATCCTCGAGGAATCGGTGCTAGACTCGCCACGGCGAACGGGCGATCGCGTCGGTCAAACGGCGAGGAAAGTCCGAGCACGACAGGACAACGGTGGTGGGTAACACCCACCGGCCCGTGGGCTGCGGGTCAGGGAAAGTGCCACAGAAAAGAAACCGCCGATGTGACTTCGGTCGCAGGCAAGGGTGAAAAGGTGTGGTAAGAGCACACCGCCCGTTCCGGTGACGGACGGGGCACGGCAAACCCCACCGCGTGCAAGCGCAAGCAGCTTCAGTCGAAGGTCGATCGGAAACGGTCGGCGTTCGGGTCCGTGGTCCGCGGATTGGAGCGGGTGGCGTGCTGGAGGGCGTCGGCAACGACGTTCCCAGAGAAATGATCGCCGCGGCGGCTTCGATCGGAGGTCGTTCAACGGAACTCGGCTTACAGTTCGTCCCAGCCCGACCCGCCCCGGCCTTCGCTCGAAGGTCGGGGCGTTTTCATTCCTGCACGTGGTTTTTTGCCCATTATTCGCGCTTCAGGGCCGATCTGGTCGAACCTTGGGGACAGTTCGTTCGTAAAGATCGTTTTGAGGGAATTCATCTCTACATCTTGTGGTTTTTCGAATCAAACTCTACTACTACTTGTTTTCTGAAATGGATCGGAACGTCCTTGCCTTTGCGACCGTCCTCGCGACAATAGCGACACCGGATTGGACTCCAGTCCGCAGACAACGGTTGGTTTTTGAACGTTCTGGTCGTTTCGACTGAGCATCCGTTTCAGGACCAGCCTGAAAGAGAAGAGACGTAGTTCGGAGTATGTGTTCGTTCCGCCACCGGGGTGCCGGCGGATGAGGCTCGAGTCGTTCGAGGGGGCTGTTCATCGGCCGAATCGGAGGCAAGGGTCGGATTTGGGTCGCCGGATGCGGCTGGTCGGAAGGCCAGGCGAACGTCGACCGAGGGGCGAGTGGGTAGAGGTACCCGACTCGAAGCGTGGTCATCGAACAAGCGACACGGAATGTTCCGCACGTTCGATGACCGAGTTGAAGCCTAGAACGTTTGGATCACGTTCGAGGCACGACCGGTGAAACAAAGGCTCGACGAAAGCCTGGAAGGACCCATCACCCATGTCGATCGCATCTAGCAAGACAACTTCACTGCAGGCATACACCATGCTGGTCTATCGCAAGCCGCTCCATCCCGAGTTCTTCGGGATCGAGGGCCGGAAGCGGATCCAGCAGGATGACTTCGAGTTCGAGGGTTGGATCTTTCCCGGCGGCCAGGTTTCACGTTTCCAGTCCGGAAGCGTGACGATCTGCGAGGTCGTCACGGATCAGGTCGAAAGTCTTCCCGAGAAGGGGCTCGTCGCAAACCTGCCCTGTGCCGGTGAACGAGACTTTGAAAACACGTTCGGCGACACCGTCACGTACATGACGACGATGCAGACCGAGACCCTGTCGGATCACCTCTACGAGTCCACCTACCGGGAGATGACCCAGCACGCTCGGGAGTCGAATTCGCTCGTGGTCCGCGCGGATGGCGCGTCCCGTCCGGAGATGTCGGTGCTCGACATCCAGCGATACCGAACCGAAGTCCACGTGCAGGGGTATCACCTCCGCGCCGACTGCGGGCTGGTCCTGCGGACCCAGTCCATGTTCCGGCTCGGCGTCGACGAAGAAGAGGAATGAGCCTCGGTTCCCGAGGCCGGCAAGCACGACCGCACGCGGCGGCGTCGTCCTTCGGGATGCGTCGCCGCGTTCTTTTTCGTCCGGAATTCGCCGGGCTTCTCCATCGCTAGACTGGGGCGATGGGAATCCCGGACCCGATGTTGGATCGAGCCGCCCGCGCAATGGTCGAAACCGACCTGCTGCTCGGCGCCAACCTGATACCGCTCGCCCGCGGGCAGGTGACGGCCGTCGCCTCGCCGCGCACCGGGATGACCGAGGATTCGGTGGATCCCTCGCCGCCGCGTTCCGTCGCGAGATCGAAACCGTCGGAGTCCGAAGTCACCGAGCGTCGGTCGTCGGCGCGGCGGGAGTCGGCCGTCGGGGTCGGAACACCGGCCGTGTCGCTGGAAGCCCTCGTCGGTGATTCGGCGGCGGAGAAGCTCGCCGATCTCGCCGCTCGTCATGCCGAGGGGTGCCCGCATTGCACGGCGTCGACCACCCACCTGAACATCGTCTTCGGTGAGGGTGATGAGAACGCGTCCCTGATGTTCGTCGGTGAGGCCCCCGGTGAACGCGAGGACCGGTCGGGGCGTCCCTTCGTCGGACCGGCCGGCGAGAAACTCGATCAGATGATCAATGCGATGGGTTTTTCGCGGGAGTCCGTCTACATCTCGAACGTGCTCAAGGCGCGGCCGCCCGAGAATCGGACCCCGCGACCCGACGAGGCCGAGGCATGCGGGCGATGGCTCGCGTCGCAGATCGAGGTGATTCGTCCGCAGGTGATCGTGGCGCTCGGTGGGCCCGCTGCGAAGCTTCTGCTTGGAACCGAGACGGGGATCACGCGACTCCGCGGGGTGTGGGGTCGATACGACGTCGGAGATCTCTGGATCCCCGTCATGCCGACGTTCCACCCGGCCTACGTCCTGCGTCAGTACACCGCCGAGGTGCGAGCGGCAGTCTGGAACGATCTCCAGCTCGCCCGCGACCTGGTCCGTTCGTCGGCGTAGACCAGGGATCGCGTCAGCGGTCGTTGCGGTCGAGCGTGGAGTCGAGCACGATCGTGATCGGTCCGTCGTTGAGCAGCCGGACCTCCATGTGGGCGCCGAAACGCCCGGTCTCCACGCGGAGCCCGTGTTGTTCTCGAAGAAGACCGCCGACCCGCTCGACCGCCGGCGCGGCGATCTCCGGCGGCGCCGCCGCGATGAAGCTCGGGCGATTTCCCCGCCGACAGTCGGCCTGAAGCGTGAACTGGCTCACCAGCAGCACCGCGGCGGACGCCGCGGCGAGATCGACGTTCATTCGTCCCGCGTCATCGGGGAAGATCCGGAGACCGGCGATCTTGCGGGCCATCCACGTCGCATCCTCGTCGGTGTCGGGGGTCGCGACGCCCAGCAGCACCAGGAGCCCCGGGCCGATCTCGCCGACCACCTCGTCTTCGATGGTGACGCTGGCGGATCGGACACGCTGGACGACGGCTTTCATGAGGAGGAATGCGCCCGCTCAGCCGCCGAGGAAGGCGAGCGACGCCACGGAGACCATGTGATTTCCGCGTTCGTCGGAGGCCTGCTTGTAATCGATCAGTTCGATGTCCGCGGCCTTGGCGAGCGAGGCCACGGCGTACATGTTCCCGACCGAACACCAGCGCGTCTGGTTCTTGCACCACTCCATCGCTTCGAGGAAACCCGCGGCGTCGTTCTCGAGAAACTTTCCGAGGTGCTCCCGGTCGTGCCGTTCGACCTCGACCCGGCGGTCGTCATCGACCGGCTTGGGCTCGCCGAACTGGGGGCCGACGTGCGAGAGATCGGCGGAAGAAACGAAGTAGGTGAGTCCACCGACTTCGTCGAGCGTCTCGCCGAGGGCTTTCACGAACTCGGGCGTCGAGACCCGCTTGCCGTCGTCGGAGATCATGGGCACCAGGGGATCGGGCATCAATGCCGCGACCACCGGGATGTCGCCGAAGAGGTGGGTCAGGAAGGGGAGATGAAGTTCGATCGAGTGTTCCGGAACGAGATCGAGTTCGTCCTTGAAGAGCCGGTCGCCCAGCTTCTCCTTGAGCTTCGCGAGCACGTCACGGTCGGGTGAGACCCGGCCGAGCGGCGTTTCGTGATCGAGTTCGGTCATGACCACGCCGTCGCCGACGCCGAAATGATTGGTGCCGAGGATCACGATTCGATCGGGCTTGGTCGCCCCGACCCAAGCGCGATAGCCACTCGCGTAGACCTCGGCGCCGCGGACGTAATCCAGATGAGGTACCACGAGGCCGACGACGGGGGTCTCGAACTCGGGGTCCTCGGCCTGCTCCATCCAAGTCTCGAGCATGCCGACCGCGAGTTCGCGGGCCCATTCCCGCTGCGCGTCGGCGTCTTCGGGTGGCTTCTCTTCGCCACCTCTGGCCTGCGCGGCGAGCTGGACGAGGGAGCCAGAGGCCTGAAGCGGCAGTGACCCCCGCTCGTGGAGCGTCTCGGAAAGCTTCTTTTCGTATTCCTCGTATTTGGGGCCCCAGAGAAGCCCGAACTGGTCCATCTGCGTGGCGAGGGCTTCGACCTGGGTGCGAGCTTCCTTCAGCACGCCGTCACGATCCGGCGTTTCCGCGGCGACCAGCCGTTCCGCGATCGCGGTGGTGTCGAGTTCGCCCTCGAAGAGCTGGATGACGGGCAGGGCCTGCGGCTGAACCACCATCGTCTGCTGGATCAGCATCGAGGGGTCTCGCAGGGCGACGAACTGCTTTCCCTCCTTCTGAACCGGCATCGGCTGGATGGGCCGGGCATGGGGCTTCAGGACGTGGGGGGGCGTTGGAGTGGCTTCTTGGCTCATGATCCCGGGAGTGTAGCCAACCCTCGGTGCTTCTCAGGCCAGTTGAACCATGAAAACCGCCGCTATGCGGACGATTGGCGGTACAATGTCCGGTCCGCTCGAATCGTTCCCGGACTTGCCGGATCGATGGAGCGGGCTCGGGGAGCCGAGTCGCCGACTTTGCTCGATCCGGAATCGTCTTCGGTCGAAAGAGACCGAGCCAAGGCGGTTTTCGGCACCGTTTCGTGTGTTCGGTCGAACCTCCGAGTGGTTCGATGCGATTGATTCATGGAGCGGATTTCGATCCGACTCCCAACCAGGGGCCGATCAGGCCCATTGATCCCACAGACTCGATCTTCCTTCAGCGAGGCCCCATGATGAAGACTTCCGATTTTCGTCCCGTCCGTATGATCAAGAACATCGCCCCTCTGACGCTCTTCTTCACGATGGTGGCGTGCGAACCGGGCGACGGTGGAGCCGCCGAGGCCGAAGCGAAGGCGAAGGCACCGACGACCCCCACGGCCGTGGCCGAGACGACGGCTTCGATCCAGCCGGCGGTGGTCGAGACCACGCCGCAGGTCGGCCCGACGAAGATTTCGAAGGACGCACTCCCCGAGCGGCGGAAGACGCTCCCCGCGGCACCGACCGGCCTGACCACCGCGCCGACGACCGCGAGCAAGGCCCCGGCCACGCGGCCGGGGATCAACGACGTCACCGCGCCCCTCGACATCACCTTCGATCCGCCGAAGCTTGCGCTTGGGATCATGCAGCCCGGCGTCCCGAAGACCGGCATCGTCAAGATGACCAACAACGGTGACGTGCCGATCCAGATCAAGAAGGCCGTGGCCAGCTGTGGCTGCACCACGCCCAACTGGCCGAAGACGCCGATCGCGCCCGGTGAGACCGCGGACATCGAGATCACGCTCAAGCCCTCGACCAAGCAGGGGGTCAAGCTCAGCAAGCGGGTGACGCTCCAGATGGTGAGCGGTGCACCGCAGGTCCTCACCGTCGAGGGCGAAGTCGGCCTCTTCGTCAGCATGGAGCCCTCCTTCCTCGACGCCGGCAAGCAGACCGAGGCCGATCAGCAGTCGGTCACGCTCCTTGCGGTCGACAAGATTCCGTTCACCGTGATCTCGGCCGAACCCGCCGTGCTTGCGGGCGTCGGTGGCGAGAAGCAGCTTTCGCACGACCTCACCATCGACTGGGAGGCGTGGGAGACCGGGGGCCGCAGGCCGTCCGTGAAGCTCGTCACCGATCATCCGAACGCCCCCGAACTCGCCGTCACCGTCCGGCGCTCGATCGTGCGTCAGAAGCCCATGCCCCCGACGCCCGGCGCCCAGCCGGCACGTCCGATGGGCGGGCGTCTCGTCAACTCGGCCCGGGCCGGCGACGTGGATGCGGTCAAGCTCGCGATCGCGTCCGGCGAAGCCATCGACCAGGCCTCGAGCGGAGGCATGTCGTCCCTTCACTGGGCGGCGAAGGAGGGCAACATGGAGATCCTCGCGTTGCTCCTCGATGCGTCCGCCGATCCCAACCTGCCCAACAAGGCCGGCAAGACCTCGGTCGCGATGGCCGCGGAGAGCGGCCAGCTCGGAGCGCTCGAACTTCTGGTCGAGAAGGGTGGGGACATCAATCACGTCGATCAGATCGGTGGCACGCCGCTGCTCTGGGCCGTGGCCCTTTCCGAGAATCCCGCCACCGCGAGGTACCTCGTCGACGCCGGTGCGATGGTGAACGTCGTCGACAAGAGCGGCATGACGCCGCTGATCTGGGCGGCCAGCATCGGCCAGCCCGAAGCCGTCGCGATTCTCGTCGACAACGGTGCCGAGGTCGACGCCGTCGAGATCCACGTGAAGGAGTCCGCGATGATGCGGGCCGCGCGGATCGGCAAGGCGGGCAATCTCCGGATCCTGCTCGACGCCGACGCCGACATGGAACTCAAGAACATGATGGGCCAGACCGCGGCGGTGATCGCCGCGGCGCAGGGCCGCCTCGAGAAGGTCAAGATGCTCGGCGAAGCCGGTGCGGACCTCTCGGTTCGCGATGTTCGGGGCTGGACGGTGCTCGACCACGCCCGTGCCCGCACCGACGGCGAACGCGCCGCGGTCATCGAGTACCTGGAAGCGGCCGTCCCGGACGAGGTCCGGAACGCCAAGCCCGTGGTCGGCGGCTGACTGCCCGCACCGATCTCAGGACACGAATCAAGCCGCCCGCCGATTCCGGTGGGCGGCTTTTTCGTGCGGGTCGGCGGGCTGCCGCCGGTGGTCATCCTATGATGGTCGCTTCAGGCCCCGATCATCGGATCGGGCCTTCCACGTCCGAATGGAATCACACGACATGAGCACGACCGCGACCGCATCGTACGAACGACTCCTCGAGATCCTCAAGGAGGAGGCCGTCCTGGGTTCGATCGGCGGACTGATCGGCTGGGATCAGGAGACGATGATGCCTGCAGGTGGTGCGGCACATCGGGCGAAGCAGCTCTCGCTCCTCGCCCGCCTCGGTCATGAGCGCATGACGTCGTCCGAGGTCGCCGACCTGCTCGCCGCGTGCGAGTCCGAGATGGACGTGACCGCCGACACCGAAGCCGCGGCGAACGTGCGGAACATCCGCCACGATCACGACCGCGCGGTCCGACTGCCCGCATCCCTGGTGCAGGAGCATGCGGAGACCGCGAGCGCCGCCCAGCACGAATGGGCGGAGGCACGAAACGACAACGACTTCAAGCGCTTCCTCCCGTGGCTCGAAAAGACCGTGGACATCTGTCGCCGCAAGGCGGAATGCTACGGCTGGGCCGAGGGTGGCGAACCGTGGGACGCGCTGGCCGAGGACTACGAGCCTGGCTGCACCGCGGCCGGGGTCGCGGAGGTCTTCGGGCCGCTGCGCGACCGGCTTCGTGATCTGATCGCGGAGATCGTCGCGTCCGGGACGCAGCCGGATGCGCTGCTGGACGGACTCGAACTCGCCCGGAACGATCAGATGGACTTCTGTCTCGATGTCGCCGAACGAATCGGTTTCGATCGGGAACGCGGGCGGCTCGACGTCTCGACCCATCCCTTCTGCGGCGGGTCCCACTGCGACGACGTCCGGATGACGACGCGATTCCATGATGCGATGCTCACCGACGCGGTGAGTTCGACCATGCACGAGTCGGGGCACGCGATGTACGAGCAGGGCCTGCGCTACGAAGCGTTCGGCACGCCCTGCGGCTCGAGCGTCTCACTCGGGATCCACGAAAGCCAGAGTCGGATGTGGGAGAACCAGGTCGGCCGAAGCGAGTCGTTCTGGCGTTTCGCCACGCCGCTTCTCGAACGCCACTTCGGCGCCGCGGTCGGGGGCATCGATGCACGGTCCGCATTCGAATCGGCGAACCGGGTCGTCCCCGGCTTCATCCGCGTCGAGGCGGACGAGGCGACGTACAACATGCACGTCATGATCCGCTTCGAACTCGAGCGGGCGATGCTCACCGGCGACCTGGCGCCCGCGGACGTCCCCGAGGCCTGGAACGCCGCGTATCGCGACTACCTCGGACTCGAGGTCCCCGACGATCGCCGTGGTTGCCTGCAGGACGTCCACTGGTCGATGGGGGCGCTCGGCTACTTCCCGACCTACACCCTGGGAAATCTCTACTGCGCCCAGATCTTCGAGCACGCGTGCGAGGTGATGCCGGGGCTCGTGGACGGATTCGCCGACGGCGAGTTCTCGGGACTTCTCGACTGGTTGCGGAGCAACATCCACGTCCACGGGCGTCGATATTCACCCGCCCAGCTCTGCGAGCGGATCACGGGCCGGCCGCTCTCCGCGGACCCGTTGATGCGGTACCTCGAAGGCAAGTTCCGTCCGCTCTACGGGATCTGAGCCGGGCGCCGGGGGATCCGCGCCGAGGGGTGACCGAGCCGCGGATCCCGCTACACTGTGGGGCTCGCCGCATCGACCGGGCCCCGCCCGGCTGGAGATTCCATGTCAGTGTCCCGATCCATCCGGAACATCGCGATCATCGCGCACGTCGATCACGGCAAGACCACCCTGGTCGACGCCATCCTGGCGCAGTCCGGGACGATCCGCGAGTCCGCGGCCCGCGAGGACTGCATCCTCGACTCCAATCCGCTGGAACGGGAGCGGGGAATCACCATCCTGTCGAAGAACTGCGCCGTCGACTGGACCTACGACGATGGTGAGACGATTCGCGTGAACGTGATCGACACGCCGGGTCACGCCGACTTCGGCGGCGAGGTCGAACGGGTGCTGATGATGGCCGACGGCGTGCTGCTGCTGGTCGACGCGGCGGAGGGACCGATGCCGCAGACGCGGTTCGTTCTCGGGAAGGCACTGGCGATCGGGCTGCGTCCGATCGTGGTGGTGAACAAGTGTGACAAGGCGGACGCCCGCTGCGATCAGGTCGTCGACGAGGTCTTCGACCTGCTCGTCGATCTCGGCGCGGACGACGAGGCCCTCGATTTTCCGGTGTTGTTCGCCTCGGGCCGCGACGGCTGGGCGGGACCCTCGCACCTCGATCCGGAATCGCGGACCCAGGGCGTGCGCCCGCTGCTCGAGGTCATCCGCGATCGGATTCCGGCGCCGTTGAACGATCCCGCCGGCACCCTCCAGATGCGGATCACCTCGCTGGATCGCAACGACTTCGTGGGTCGGATCGTGATCGGCCGGGTCACCCGGGGGGTGATCCGAGCGGGCGATCGAGTCGCGATCTGCACGGAATCCGGTCACACCCACGCCCGGATCGGCCGGGTGCTCGCGTTCGACGGCCTGGGGCGTCGCGAGGTCGACGCGGTCGAAGCGGGGGACTTGTGCGCCATCGAAGGACTTGAAGTCGCAGGGATCGGTGACACCATCGCCGATCCGGAGATGCCGGAGCCGCTGCCGCGGGTCTCGGTCGACGAACCGACTCTCCACATGGTGTTCCGCATCAACGACGGGCCGTTCGCGGGACGCGACGGCAAGTACGTCACCACCCGGCAGATCCGAGATCGGCTCGATCGGGAACTCGAGGCCAACGTCGCACTCAAGGTCGAGACCGGCGAGAGCGCGGACAGTTTTCGCGTCTCGGGCCGTGGGCTCCTGCATCTCGGAATCCTCCTCGAGCAGATGCGACGAGAGGGTTACGAGGTGGTGGTCGGACGGCCGGAAGTCGTGCTCCGGGCGATCGACGGCATCAAGCATGAACCCTGGGAACGGGTCAACGTCGACGCGCCGCCGGAGGCGATCGGGACCGCCATCGAGATGATCGGAAGTCGTGGCGGCGAGATCCAGTCGATGGACACCGTCGGGAATCGATCCCGCGTCGAAGGCGTCATGCCCAGTCGCGGGCTGATCGGGCTGCGGACCCGGCTGCTCAACGCGAGCGGCGGCGAGGCGATCCTGCATCACACCTTCGAGGACTGGCGGCCGCTCGGACCGATGCGTCGCGAACGAGGGAACGGCGTGATGGTGTCGATGGAGACGGGGCGGGCCACGCCCTACTCGCTGCTCGCCCTTTCGGAGCGGGCGTTGATGTTCGTCGAGCCCGGCGAGGACGTCTACGAGGGGATGGTCGTCGGTGAGAACAGTCGGGACAACGATCTCGACGTGAACCCCGCGAAGGCGAAGGCCTTTTCGAACGTCCGGGAGTCGACCAAGGAGGCGACGGTGGTCATGAAGGCCCCCCGCAAGATGACCCTGGAGATGGCGCTCGAGTACATCGCCGAAGACGAGGCCGTGGAGATCACGCCGAATGCCATCCGGATGCGGAAGCTGATCCTCCGCGAGGTCGATCGCAAGCGGATGCAGCGTCATCGTCGACAGCAGGCGGCCGACGCGGCGAGTCGGTAGGCTCGGGGCCATCGGACCTCGGAGGCCGCATGAGCGTCGACGGCAGACCAATCCTGGTGCAGAAGTTCGGCGGGTCCTCACTCTCGGACACGGCTCGGCTCGAGGTCTGCGCCGAGCGGGTCGTGGCCGCGATCGCACGCGGATACCGGGTGGTGGTCGTGGTTTCGGCCATGGGGCGGACCACGGATCGGCTGCTCGATCTCGCCGGATCGCTCGGTGGCGAACCGGATCCCCGGGCGCTGGACCTGCTGCTCGCCACCGGCGAACTCGCGAGCACCGCGATGATGACCATGGCGCTCGCCCAGCGGGACACGATGGCGGTTCCGCTCGGCGGACGGGAGGCGGGCATCCGCACCGATCCGCACCACGGCCGTGCCCGCATCCTCGGCATCGATCCCACCCGCCTGTCGGATCTCATGTCGGAAAGGGTGGTGCCCGTCGTCGCGGGGTTCCAGGGTGGTTCCTCGATCGGCGAGATCACGACGATCGGCCGTGGGGGATCCGACACCACTGCGGTCGCCATCGCTGCGGCGCTCGATGCCGGGGCGACCGGTGGCGGTTGCGAGATCCACACCGACGTGGACGGGATCCATACCGCCGACCCGCGGATCGTCGGCGAGGCGCGTCGCCTCGACGTCATCGGATCCGATGAGATGCTCGAGCTCGCCGCGGTCGGTGCGGGGGTGCTTCAGGAACGGGCGGTCGTCTTCGCCCGGCGCTATGACGTCCCGCTGCGCGTGCTGCACAGTCAGCACGGGGGGCCGGGAACCGTGATTCTTCGGGAGGTCGACGGCATGGAACGGAACTCAGTGGTCGGATGTGCATTGCGTCGGGAACTCGGTCGGGTCGGGGTGTCGGGGCTTTCGGCCGGCGCCGGTCCGCAGTCCGCCATCTTTTCGGCGCTCGCCAGCGCCGGGGTGATGGTCGACGACATCGTGCAGACCGCCGACGACTCGACGATCTCGCTCGCGTTCACCGTCGATCTCGCGGACCTGCCGGCGGCACGGGACACGGTCCGATCCGCCGTGGATCGGTTTCCGTCCGACGAGGCCGCGGCGGTCGGAATCGACGTGGAGATCGGTCTGGCGAAGGTCTCGGTGGTCGGCTCCGGAATGCGGAGCACCGTCGGTGTCGCGGGCCGGATGTTCGAAGCGTTGGCGGACTCGTCGGTTCCGATCCTCAACATCACGACGAGTGAGATTCGAATCTCGTGTCTCGTTCCGCAGGATCGGGGTGAGATCGCGTTGAGCGCGGTCCACGAGGCGTTCGGGTTGGACGAGGCCGCCGAAGGCGGGCCGTCGCTCGGGCTCGCGGGTCGGGAGGATCCGTCGCCGGAGACCTGAGCCCGAAGGGGGATGCGGGCCAGGGCGGAGGGTNACGCGTGGCTTCCGGTCCTCCATCGAAACCCTTGGTGGTTTTACATAATATCGATTATCGGCGATCCATTCCGGGGTTCTGGGGTCAGGTGGGCTTCCGGCGCCGAGTCCCGGGCTGGCTGGGTTGCCTGATTCGGTCTCCCCGGTGGATCAGGCCGTCGGCCGCGTCGCCATCCCTGGTATCGACCGTCGGCCTCGGGTCGCATGATCGGCGGCGTTCCGGGCCCGCGCGGTCGATTCAGGTCGCCCTACGAAGATCAGGCGTGGCTTCCGGCTGGACTTCGGTTTCTGGCTGAAATTCGTTCTGGCTGAACTTCGGCACCCCGGATGCGGTCGTCAAT
This sequence comes from Phycisphaerae bacterium, assembly GCA_002690755.1. Taxonomy (GTDB): domain Bacteria; phylum Planctomycetota; class Phycisphaerae; order Phycisphaerales; family SM1A02; genus UBA12014. The sequence goes on along the minus strand of NZFT01000040.1, from coordinate 10,144 downwards.
CGCGGCGACCCTCAGCACGACAGCGAGCTTGGGCTTCCGCGTCCTCGATCGCGTCGCTGATGACGGACTCGAGCTTCGGAACCGCGACCGTCGCGTCGGCCCGTTCGAGCCGTTCGGCGATCATCCGGTCGAGTTCCGCCCGATTCACACCATGACCCCCGGGATCAACGGTTCGGAAGTCCGTGTTCCAGGGATCGAGCCCGAGTGCGGCGGCGGGCACGAGCTCCGGATAGCTGAGTCGATCCGGAAGCCACGGCAGGCAGCCGGCGAGCAACGCTTCGGCGACCGCGATGCCGTAGAACTCGTGACGTGCGGTCGAAAGCACCCAGTCCGCCCGTCGAAGCGTCCGGACGTATTCCGCCCGTGGCAGCCGACCGGCGTGTTCGATCCGGTCGGCGTGGGCTTCGAGGAGCGTTCGCATCGATTCCGGAATCCGTTGAACCGGCTGGCCGAGCAGAAGCCAGTGCAGCCGTGGCCCGCCGGCGGTCTCGCGTCGTCTTGCTTCGCCGATGATCTCGAGGAGTTCATCGCAGCCCTTGTCGTGTTCCCAGCGATGCGGCCAGACGATTCGAATGGCGTCCGGATAATCGGCAAGTCGCGTGTTATGTAAAATCACGGCGTGCTCGCTGTCGTCGGTTCCCGGGATGCCGGCGCGGGCCGGCTCCCGCGCTGGAGACGGTTCGAGTCTTTCGATCGGTGGCGGAATCACCACGCTCCGTCGTTCAAGGCGTTCCCGCCACCCGGGATCGATCGGTTCCGGGGCGTGGGCGAGCAGTTCTTCCATGCCATCGATGAAGGAACCTCTGTTCCAGGCCGAATTCCAGATGATCCGATCTGCCGCCTCGATCGAGGCGAGGTTGGTGAAGGCGAGGTGCGTGTCTCGTTCCCGATCCCTGGTCCGCGTCCTGGGCGACGCGGGGTAGGCGATCTGATTCTCATGCATGTAGAGGACGTGCGGTCGATCGCGAAGCCGTGGTGGCAGGGTGGCCCGCAGATCCGAGAGGGAGAGCATGCCGGTCGCGAAGACGGCGTCGGCCTCCGGCGACTCCCCCACCCTCGAACGCCTTCGTTCCTCGGTGGCGAACGCGAGCCCGGCGAGTCGGAGCCGCCACCTCGGGCCGCGTCCGGGCATGGTCCGGAAGGTCCATTCGTGACCGGCATGTCGTTCGATCGCGCGGCGGACCGCTCGATGCGAACCCCCGTCCCAGGGTTGGAAAGCCAGTATCCGCTTGGGCATCCGCGGAGTCTACGGCCTCCCGGACCGGATCGCGGTGGAGGAACAACGGTGGAGGAACAACGAGGTTCTATACTGGGGCGATGGACGAACCCACCCCCGCCATCCTGATGCCGCTCTGCTCCGTGTTCAGGCGGTTTCTCAGAAGCCGTGGATTGAAGTACACGACGGAGCGAGCCGACGTGCTCCAGTCGATCATCGACCACGACGGTCCGTTCGAAGCCGAGGAGTTGTTGCTGGCGATGCGGCAACGAGGCCATCACGTCTCGAAGGCGACGATCTATCGAACGCTCCGGCTGCTGCAGGAAGCGGGGATCATCACCCAGGCGTTGTTCGATTCGAAGCAGTCCCATTTTCAGTTGATCTACGGGAAGCAGCCACAGGACGTCATGGTCTGTCTTCGGACCGGCCGAACGATCGATTTCCAGAGCCCGGAGCTCGTGGAGGTTCGCGACCGGATCTGCGCGGAACTCGGATGGAAGTCGGTCGGTCATCGCTTCCAGATCTTCGCGATGAGTCCCGAGGAAGCGGATGAGAACAACGAGTCGACCGACACCGGGGAGTCGGGGGTCGCGTCGGACTGAGGTCCCGATCCTGCCCACCCGTCCGTGAGTCCGTCGATTCGTCAGTCCATCAACTCATCGTCGAGCTCAAGCGGTCGAGAGATCGCGAACTCGCCTCCGAACCACTTNTCGAGGTCCGCGAGTCGACACCTCGGCGAGCAGAACGGTCGGCTTCGATCGTGTTCCACCGATCCGCCGCAGGCCGGACAGCGACGCTCCGAGTCGATGGTGAAGGAACGTCCCTCGCATCGAGCTTCGAGGGCGGCTTCGAGCCGGCGTCGATCGATCTCGTCGGTCCGGTGATCGGCGATGGTCAGTCCCCGGAGATGCTCGCCTCGATGGTCGATGCGGACGTCGATTCGATTCGTGGGGAGCGCCTCCGCGATCTTCGACGCCCATTCGATCGCGACGATGCGTTCCCGATCGGCGAGAAGTTCGTCGAAGCCGATCGCTTCGAGCTCCTCGGTGCCCTCGAGTCGATACGCATCGAGATGAGAGAGCGCGCCACGCGTGCCGAAATGCTCGACGTGGACCACGAAGGTCGGCGACGCGATCTCCGTCTCGGCGATTCCGAGTCCGCGGGCGAGTCCGCGAGCGAAACGGGTCTTGCCGGCGCCGAGGTCGCCCTCCAGCGCGATGCATACCGGGCGAGGGCAGGTCTCGGCGATCACCTCGCCGACCCGTTCGGTGCCTTCCTCGTTCCGGGTCTCGGCCCGGATGAATCGTTCGTCTGGCTTCATCGACACGGAGTCTATCCCGTTCGGTCCGTCGGGTCGCCAGCGTGCTCCCAGCCGAGTCCATCGACCTCGATCGAAGCGCCGTCGACGTCGACGAGGACGCGGCCGGAGGTTCCGGGCGTCGATTCGAAGCGGCCGATGACCGTCACCGGCACGCCATCGATCTCGCCGGGTGGTTCCCGCCGGCACGCGAAGAGCAGCTCGTAGTCCTCGCCGTCGCCGATGGCCGCCCGCCAGTCGCAGCCGCGATTGCGTGGGATTCGATCGGCGTCGAGTCGGACCCCCACGCCGTCGGCGGTCGCGAGTCGGGCGGCATCGCGGGCGACGCCGTCCGAGACGTCCATCATCGAGACGAGATCCTGCCGCAGAATGGTGCTCAGTGCGATGGCCTCTTCGATCCGGGGTGGAAAATCGAGGTGCCGACCGCGTCCATCATCGGCGAGACTTCCGCCGAGTCGACCGGTGACCGCGAGGAGATCACCCGCGGAAGCGCCATGTCGAGTCACGACCCGATGGTCGTCGCCGCCGGGACGCGCCAGAATGGTGACGCTGATCACATCGGGCGTTCCGGGAAGGGCGTGGGTCGCGAGATCACCGCCGATGAGCGGCGCGTCGAAGGCGTGGCCGGTCTCGTGAAGGCCGGCATGCAACGCCTCGGCCCAGCCCTGGTCGCGATCGGGGGAGAGGGTCGCGGTCGCGAGGATCGCGATCGGACGGGCGGCCATCGCGGCCACGTCGCTGAGATTCCGAAGCACCGCCTTGCGGCCGATGGCGGCCGGCGCTTCGTCGGCCCGCACATGGCGGCCGATCACCACCTGGTCGGCGGCGACGAGCAGTCGATCGCTCGATTCGAGGCTCAGCATCGCCATGTCGTCGCCGGGCGGAAGTAACACCCGGCGGGGCAGGTCCCGACCACGGCGGTCGAAGTGACGGTGCAGCGCGGATTCCGAGAGCGGCTGATCGGTCATGTCGCCAAGGTCCGGGTGGCGAGCTCCGCGAGCAGTTCGGCGTGGATCGCCGTCGCCCCCTGGCGTTCGTGGATGTGGGCCCGTCCGTGCGTCACCAGTCCTTCGATCCGACCGGAATCTTCGAGCAGGGAACGGATCGTCGCGGCCAACGTCGTCCGCTCGCTGCGCACCAGGGCGTCGGCCGCGAAAAGGGCTTCCGCGATCGCTTCGAAATTCGCGAGATCCGGCCCCACCACCACGGGCTTGCCGAGGGCGATCGGCTCGATCATGTCGGAACCTCCGAGATCGACGAAGGTGCGGCCGACCACGACGAGATCCGCGAGTCTGTAGGCGGCCCGCAGCTCGCCGATGGTGTCGAGCAGGAACCGTTCACCACCGTCACCACGTTCCCCCCGGCTCCGACGGACGCATCCGTCGAGATCACGGGCCGCCGCGTCGAACCATTCCGGTTTTCGTGGAGCGCAGAGGAGCTGGACGCCCGCGGGCACCGCCTCGTGGAGAAGCCGATGCTCTTCCGGCGCCGTGCTGCCCGCGACCACCAGTGGCTTCGTCGGGTCGATGCCCATGGCCGCGCCGAGTTCGGCGGCGCCTTCGACGGTGTCGGTGATCCGGGCGGTGTCCCATTTCATCGATCCCGTGACCCGGACCCGATCATCCGCGAGTCCCATCGATCGGAATCGTCCGGCGTAGGTCTCGTCCTGCGCCGCCACGATGGTCAGGCCACCGAAGAGCCGGCGGGCGACGGGTCGGATCCGTTGGTATCGACGGTGGCTCCGGGCGCTGAGGCGACCGTTGACCACCGCCACCGGGATCGAGCGGCGGCGGGCCTCCGCGAGGAGATTCGGCCAGACTTCCAGTTCGACGAGTCCGATCGCATCCGGGCGAATCCGATCGAGGAAGCGTCGAATCGCGCCACTGGTGTCGAAGGGATACCGCACCACGGCGCAGCGACCTTCGAAGAGCGACGTCGCCCGGGCGAATCCGGTGTCGGTGGTGGTGGCGACGACCGGCTCGATCGCGGGGTCGTGTTCGAGCAACGCGTCGACGAGCAGATCGGTGGCGTTCACTTCGCCCACCGACACCGCATGGAGCAGGACCCGGGGCCGGCCGGGATCGGGCAACGCTTCGCCGTGCCCGAACCGGGCTCGCCAGTCGGTGTGGATCTTGCCGGTCCGGATCATCCTCGGGAGCCAGACCGGGCTGCCCAGGATCGCGGCGGCGACGTAGAGGGCGTCGATGGGACGCGGCATCGGAATCAGCCCGCCTCGCCCGGCGCGGCCGCGGGTTTCGTCCGCCCCAGATTCCGAAGGAGCGCCGTCATGAACTTCGGTGAATTGACGCCGTGCGAGAGGTTCGCGATGCGGCCGTCGGGGGCGATGTACACGAGCTTCGGAATCGTGTTCTGCGTGTCGAGGGGCTTGATCGCCGCTCGAAACTCGGGCGTGACCATGAACTCGAGCATGTCGGGGCCCGGCGACTTCTCCAGATAGCGGGTCACCGCGGCGGGCCCCCCCTGATCGACGCTCACGCCCACCAGCGTCGCGACCTCGCTCAACGCCGCTTCGTGTTCCTTGATGATCGACCGAACCTTCCGGCAGGGCCCGCACCAGGTCGCCCAGACTTCGATGAGCATCGGTCGGCCGGCATGTGCCGCGAGCGTCGTGGGCCGGCCTTCGAGGTCGATGAGGGGGACGGTGAACATGCCCGCCGGGCGGACGGTGGTCGAGGTGGTCGGCTCGGTGCTCGCGACGACCGTGGCGGCGGCGTCCGATCCGCCGCCGGTCGCCCACGCGAGCAGGTCGGCGCAGGTCGCGCACGCGCCGGTGCCGCCCATGACGGCGATGTAGACGACGGCGACCACGGGAACCGCGGCGATGCTCAAGATGGTCCTGCGGATTGAAATCGTGCGGCTCCGGTTGGTGTTCGGACGTGGGAAGGATAGTCGGAATACCCACGTCGGATCACCATCGAGCCGAAGTTCGACCGGGCGAACGCATTCAAGCCAGATCCAGCGCTGTTTGATGCTCGCACGGATCGAAACGGCCGGCGGCCCGCCCGGCTCGAACCTGCTCCATCATTCGAATCTTCGCGGGCACACCGACCACGTGGTTCGCATGATGCGCCAGCATGTCGGGCGGGGTCTCGATCGGTTCTCCGGTCCAACGTCCCGAGGACGTCTGGCCGTAGTTGAAGAAGCGGTGCGAGAGCCGGGTGGCCTTGGCGAGGTGAATGAACCGGTTCAACGTGGTCTGGTCGTCGGCGGCGAATTCCAACTTCATCGCTTCGAACATTCGAAGGGTCGTTTGATTCGCGCGGCAGATGAACAGGCCGGAGCAATGCCGGCCNCGANCCCGTTGGCAAGCGATGTCGTGTTCGCCGAGCTCCTCGAGCAGGCGGGCGCAGATCGGTCCGAAGAACTGCACATCGACGTCGCAGTAGAGAAAGGGCCCGCCCATGCATTCCCGGCAGGCCTGAAGAAAGAGGTCCACCTTCCGGGCGCAGGTCTCCGCCCATCCGGTCTCGTAGAACGTCCCGGGCGCACGGGGTTGGTCCTGGTCCTCGATGACTTCGAGCTCGAACTCATCCGCCAACGGATCGAGAAAGTACTCGGTGTACATCGTTCGATGCGAGGGCGTGAACGTGGTGTACAACTTCAATGTTCTCGATCCTCGTCGCTCATCGGGTCGGAATGCCGGCCCCCACCGTAGTTTCAAGCGTGTCCCGCTGTCCATCGAATCATGATCATTCCGTCGGTCCTTCCGGCGACCCTCGGCCGTTCGGGCGAACTCCCCCGCTATCCTTGCCTCATGTCCCGCCCGAGCCAGTCCGAAACCTGCGTCGACGCCACTCGCTGGCGGATTCGAATCGACACCGGAGGCACGTTCACGGACTGCGTGGCGATCCCACCCGGCGCCACCACGCCGCGCCGGATCAAGGTCCTGAGTTCCGGTCGGATCCGGGGACGGCGCAACGCCCGCCGAATCGACGGGCCGGAATGGCTCGACCTGTTCGAGGGGACGCCGGTTCATCGGGTTCGGGACGGCGTTCGGGTCGGTCGGGTGGGGCTTGCGGGTCATCTGCACATGGACGCCGACCTGGCCTGCGATCCGGGTGAGCTCGTCGAGTGCGTTCCGGGCCTGGACGCACCTCTTCTCGGAATGCACGTGATCACCGGGACCCGACCGGATCAGCCGCTTCCCCCCATCGATCTCCGAATCGCGACGACCCGCGGCACCAACGCACTCCTTGAACGACGGACCGGTCGCGTGCTGCTGTTGACCACCACGGGATTCGAGGATCTGGTGACGATCGGCGACCAGGAACGCCCGGATCTCTTCGCGCTGGACGTCCGACCACCGCGACTCCTCCCGGCGGCCGTCGTGGGAATCGACGCTCGGCTGACGGCGGACGGTCGAGTCCTCACGCCGCTCGACCTCGATGCGGCGATGTCGAAGATCGACGGCGTGATCGACGCCGCGACCGAGCCGTTCGACGCCATTGCGATCTGTCTCCTTCATGCCTGGCGGAATCCCGCCCACGAACGCGAACTCGAAGCGGCGATCCGTCGATGTGTTCCCGGCATGCGGATCTCCGTGAGTCATCGCATCTCGCCCGACATCCGGATCGTGCCGCGCGTCCGGACCATGGTCGCGGATGCCGCGTTGGCACCCGTGCTGCACTCGTTCCTCGAGGGCCTGGGAATGGAGGACGGTCGCGATCGGGTCCTCGCGATGTCGAGTGCCGGTGGTCTCGTCGAGCGCACGACGTATCGGCCGTGCGAAAGTCTGCTCAGCGGACCCGCCGCCGGCATGGTCGGCGCGATCGCGGCCGCGGCCCGTGGCGGAACCGGGCGACTGGTCGCCTTCGACATGGGCGGAACCAGTACCGACGTCGGACGGGCCGAGGGCCGCGCCGATCTTCGTGACGGCACCAGCGTCGGCGACGCCACGGTCCGGGTGCCCAGCGTCGATCTGCACACCATCGCCGCGGGCGGTGGATCGATCTGTCGGGTCGTCGACGGCCGGTTGGAGGTCGGTCCCGAATCGGCCGGCGCGTCGCCGGGGCCGGCGTGTTACGGCGGTGGCGGGCCCCTCACGCTCACCGATGTGAACCTCCTGCTCGGCCGGGCGGATCCCGCGCGGTTCGGCGTGCCGTTGCATCTCGATGCCGCGGAAGCGGCGATCGAACGCGAGGTCGTCTGCAGCGAGCGGACGCGACGCGATCTCCTCGAGGGATTCGTCGCACTCGCCGACGAGCGGATGGCGGAGGCCATTCGAGTGGTCACGACCCGCCGCGGCGAGGATCCCGCGGATCATGTCTTGGTGGCCTTCGGAGGTGCGGGCGGGCAGCATGCGTGCGGGGTCGCCGCGCGGCTCGGCATGAAGCAGGTGCTGATTCCCGCGGACGGTGGGCTCTTGAGCGCCGTCGGGCTTCACGTCGCGGTCCGGGAACGAAGCGTGGAATCCGTCATCCTGAAGCCGCTCGATGCCGTGGATCTGGAGTCGGTGCTCGATCGCGTCGGTGTGGAGGCGATCGAATCTGCGCGGACCGCCGGCGTTTCCGACCCCGTCGTCCGGCGGATCCAGGTTCGCAGTCGACTGTTCGGGCAGGACACGACGATCGACCTCGAATATGAGACGGCGTCCGACGTGACGAGATTCGCCGTCGCCCGTGACTTCGAATCCAGATACCGCCGCCTCTACGGCCATCCCCCCCCGCTGCGTCCGATCGAGATCGCGGGGATCCGAATGTTCGCCGGGGATGCGACTGGATCGCCGCCTCCAGATGCCGATCCATCGGTTCATTCCGTCGAGGAGGTGGTTGGATCACTCGCGACCGATCGTGCTTCACTCCCCCGGGAGACCGATCTGTCCGGACCGCTGCTGGTCGCCGATGCGACGAGCACGGTGGTGGTGCCCGAAGGTTGGACCGCGCGTTCCGACGCACGTGGCGGACTCACGCTGAACCGTCTTGAAACGGGACCGACCGGGATCGCCGGTGTGGCCTCCTCGGAGATCATGGCGTGTCGACTGGAATCAATCGCCCGCGAGATGGGCGAGACGCTGCGACGGACCGCGCTCAGCGTGAACGTAAAGGAGCGTCTGGACTACTCATGCGGGATCGTGGATGCCCGGGGAAGGCTTGTCGTCAACGCGCCGCACATGCCGGTCCATCTGGGGGCGATGGGTGACTGTGTCCGCGCCGTCGTCGCTCGGCTCGAACTCGGGCCGGGCGATGTCGCATTGGTCAATCATCCCGGGTTCGGAGGCTCCCACCTGCCGGATCTCACGATCGTGAGCCCGGTCTTCGCCGACGCAGGGGACTGCATCGGCTACGTCGTCAATCGTGCCCACCACGCCGAGATCGGTGGAACGAGGCCCGGCTCGATGCCCCCCGACGCGACGCGGCTCGTCGACGAGGGTGTGGTGATTCAGCCGATGAAGATCGTGACCGAGGGCGTGCCGGCCTTCGACGTGTTCGAATCGATGCTGCGGGACGCCCCACATCCCTCCCGCGCGGTGACGGACAATCTGGCGGATCTGGCGGCGCAACTCGCCTCGAACGAGCTTGGCGCACGTCGGCTCGCCGCCCTCCAGCGGGAAGTCGGTCCCGTCGAATTCGATCGCGATCTCGACGGGCTGCGACGTCGATGCAGCGCTGCGATCGGCCGGCTGATCGAGGCGCGGCAGGGATTCGATCGAAGCGTCGAGGAGCGACTCGACGACGGTACGCCGATTCGAGTGCGGATCAGGGTCGAGGGCGACCGGCTGTCGATCGACTTCACCGGCTCGGGGGATGTCCACCCGCGGAACCTGAACGCGCCATTCGCGGTGGTTCGGGCGGCGACGCTGTATGTTCTGCGGGTCGTCGCGGCGGAGGCGATTCCGCTCAACGAGGGGGCCCTCGAGCGGGTGGATCTCCGGTGTCCGAAGGGATTCCTCGATCCACCGTTTCCGGGAGATCCCGAGTCGGATCCGGCAGTCGCGATTGGAAACACGGAGACCAGTCAGCGCGTCGTGGACGCCCTGCTCCACTGCTTCGGCGTGGCGGCGGGGAGTCAGGGGACGATGAACAATCTCCTGCTGGGAAACGATCGCTTCGGCTACTACGAGACGATCTGCGGCGGTACCGGTGCCGGTCCGGGCTTCGATGGTTGTGACGCCGTTCACAGTCACATGACGAACACCCGGCTCACGGACCCCGAGGTGCTCGAGCACCGGTACCCGGTACGGTTGGAATCGTTTTCGATTCGACGCGGATCCGGTGGCCAGGGTCTGCATCGTGGGGGCGACGGCGTCGTTCGGACGATCCAAGCGGCCGAATCGCTGCAGGGCTCTCTGTTGGGCCAGCATCGGGTGGAACGGCCCTATGGCCTCGCGGGCGGTGATCCGGGCGCGGTCGCGAAGGCGATCATCGAACGCGTGAACGGTTCGATCGAGGTACTCCCCGGCATCGCCGCATTCGATCTGCAGCCTTGGGATCGGCTTCGGATCGAGACTCCGGGCGGTGGTGGATTCGGTTCGCCCGGCAACGCCTGAGAAGGAAGCATGGCGCTTCGAGATTCCGTGGGCGCGGCCGGCTCGACGAAGGAGATGCTCGCGCTTCCCGATGGCCCCCAAAACGGCCCACCGGTCCTCGATC
>NZFT01000039.1 GCA_002690755.1 Phycisphaerae bacterium | reverse complement strand
GGCTCCGCCACCCCGACCCGCGACGACGATCGGCAGATCGTGGTGATTGTGCCGATTGCCGTCGGAGATGGCGCCGCCGTACAACAGGAGCGTGTCGTCCAACAGCGAACCACCCGCTTCGTCCTCGGTCCTCGCGAAGCGATCGACCAATGATGCGAACTGCTCGTTCTGCCAGCGGTTGATCCGACGGATCGCATCGATCTTGGTCGCGTCGCCTGCATGATGCGAAAGGTGGTGATGCCCCTGCCGAACGTCGACCATCGGAAAGGTCCGATTCGAGCCCTCGTTCGCCCACATGAAGGTGCAGGTCCGGGTCAGATCGAGTCGGAACGCCAGCGCCATGAGGTCGCCCATGAGCGTGAGATGTTCCTCGTAGTCACCGGGCGTGCCGGCGGGAAGGTGATCGAGCCCCCAGTCCGAGGCGTCCTGTTCGGAGCGTTCGACCTGCTCGATCCGGCGTTCGAGTTCACGAGCCCCGTCGAGATATTCTTCGAGCTTCTGGCGATCACGGCCGCCGAGGCCGCCGGCAAGGCGGCGTGCATCACTCCGAACGACGTCGAGAATGCTCCGACGTCGAGCCAACCGGCGGTGACGCGCCGCTTGGGATTCGTGCGCCGGGCCCGCCATGAACAGGCGTTCGAACACCGCGCGTGGACTGGTCTCCTTCGCCACCGGTGTGCGGGGGGACCGCCAGGCGATGTTCGCGCTGTAGGCGCACGAGTACCCCGAGTCACAGTTGCCCGCGGTGAGCGTGGGTTCGCAACCAAGCTCGAGACTGTCGAATCGATGACGGCCTCGATCACGACTCGCAATCGCCTGGTCGATCGAGATTCCGTTGTGAATGTCGCTTCCCGCGGTCTTCCTTGGATGGGTGCCGGTGAGGAAGCACGCGGCACTTCGAGCGTGATCGCCCGGGCCGTCACCGAGGGCTCGGGCGTTCCCATGGGCGAGCCCGGCGTGCAGGGTGACGTGCTCGCGGACGCGATCGAGCGGCGCAAGGAGCGGCGGAAGCGATCCGGGGAACGCGTGGACGCCGGGACCAGTCGACGTGGGCAGCCACTCGGGGGCGTGCACGCCGTTCGGAACGAAGAGAAAAGCGACTCGAGTGGAACGCGCGGGGGCCGCGGCTCGGGCCGCCGATCCGATGGTCCCCGGCGACATCGCCTCCAGCCACGGAAGCGCCACCGCGGTTCCCAGGCCTCGCAACACGGTTCGTCGGGACAGAGGTCGAGTCACGAGGCTCCTCCTGGTCGATGCACGCCGGCTCGCTCCACTCGACGATACCGACGGAATTGGGACACGGCAACGAGAACTCGCCGGATCGGCGTCAATCAGGGGCGGGCATGCGTCGGAACGCTTCGCTGAGGACGATGAACTCGATCGCGGCCCGCACCGTCGGCCTCGTCTCCATCACTTTCACCAGACGATCGAGCATCGGTTCGTCACGCCACTCCAGCCCCCGTCCGAGGGCGTAGACCAGCAGGTGCTTCCCGAACGATCGCAACAAGGCGGGGTCGTCGACGATGACGTCCCGAAGATCGAGCGGCCCGTCGATCCGCCGACCGTCGGGGAGCACCGCGGCGGCATCCACCGCGTGTCCTTCGGAACTCGTGCGCCATCGTCCCACCGCGTCGAGCGGCTCGAGCGCGAAACCGATGGCATCCATCCGGACGTGACAAGAGGCGCAGTCCGGATCCTGCCGGTGGATCTCGAGCATGCGACGAAGCGACTCGCCATCGGTTCGATCCGCCTCCGGGTCCGGAAGCTGCGGTGCCCCGGGCGGGGCCGGGGGCGGTGGGCAGTCGAGGAGTGATTCCATCACCCACTTGCCGCGCTTGACCGGTGAGGTACGCGTCGGATTGCTCGTGGCGAGGAGGATGCTGGCATGCCTCAGAACCCCGAGATCCGCCTGGGGAAACACCGTTTCATCGAGATCGACCCGGGCGAATCCGGTGCCGTCGAGACCGAGGTCGACCGGATCGAGCCCGTAGTGACGAGCGAGCCTCGGCGTCCACCAGCTCGATGACTGGCGGAAGAGTTCGGTGACCGGCCGATCCCGCTCGACGAGTTCCTCGAACACCAGAACCGTCTCTTCACGCATTTCCGCCAGCAGATCGTGGGGGATCTCGCCGTACCGCTCCGGATCCGGTTCCAGCCGCTCGACGCCGTCGATGTGCAGCCACTGGGTCGCGAATCGTTCGCCGAGCGAACGCGCCCCTCCCTGTCGCAGGAGTCGCTCGACTTCCCGAAGAACGCCTCGGTCGGTGTCGAGCCGACCGGATCGAGCCGAAGCGATGAGCGTTTCGTCCGGGATGCCGCCCTTGAGGAACGCGGCGAGGCGCCCCGCCACCGCGTATCCATCGAGCGGCACCGACCCGTCCGGTCCGGGCTCGACGCCGGCTCGCGGGGATTCGATTCGAAACAGGAATTCGGGACTCGCGATCGCATACACCACGAGCGTCTGCATCAACGCGGTACGAGCCGCTCCACCTCCATCGGGATCCGCCGACGGGGTCGCTGCGATCACCCGATCCGCGATCCGGCGGGCCTCGGCGGCGTCGATTCGCCGGCCCCAGCTGCGTTCGAGAAGCCACCTCGACGCCCGTGCGATGCCCACCCGGCGATCAGCATCGCGAAGTCGCGCCGCGAGCGCCCGCTGCAGATCGCCGGGCCGGGGTGGATCGAGCGGGCCCACCAGCCGGATCTCCGCCACGAACGCGTTGCGATCCTCGCCCGGATCGTTCGCGGTCCGCTTGCGGTAGAAGTCGTTCAAGAACGCGGCCGAGAGTTCGACGGCGGCCGCGTCGTGTTCGAATTCGAATCCTTCGACCACCGGACGTCCCATCGTGGCCGGAACGTCGATCCGATCGATCGAGTCGCCGCCTCGACGAAGTTCGAAGCGGACCGGTTCGTCGCCCGCCTGCTGGCCGCCCAGCAGGAACTCCGCTCGATAGCGGCCGGGCCGAGGGACATCGAACGTCGCACGAACGCGACCGCGACTGGAAAGCAACCGACCCCGTCCCCGGCTTCGGCCACCGGAGAGGCGTGCCCCCGTCGCGACCCGGATCTCCGGCTGTGAGGTCTCGGGGTCGAAGACGACCTTGCCCGCGACCTCCTCCGCGAGGTCGACCAGTTTCTCGAAGAGCAACGGACTGGTCGCCAGGACCTCGCCCAGGTGATCGAAGCCGTGACCGACGTCGTCCGCGGGCAGTCCGGCGACGTCCACCCGCACGCCGAACACCGCTTCGATGGCATTGCCGAGTTCGTGGCGATTCAGCCGACGAAGCACGACCTCCGGAACACCGGCGGCGACCGCTCGTTCCGCGAGCAGTCCACCGAGCGCCCGGACCCCCTGCCGGTACTCCTCGTCGGTCGGCCGATCCGAGGAATCGGGCTCATCCGCATCGTCGAGACGTGGCGGAGGCATGTCCCGGGCCCGCAACCGATCACGAACCGCGAGCAGCAACGAGGGATCGACGTCACGCAACGTCGTCGCGTCCGCGACGTCGCGAAGATCGACGCCACCTTCCGCCTCGGTGCCGCGATGACAGTCGACGCAGTGGATGTCGATCGTCTCGGCGAAGATCTCCGCGTCACCGAGTGCTTCCCCGGCCGGGCCGGAGTCGACCGCGGTCGGGTGCGCGGCCTGAAGACGAGCGGGCATCGACGAGGTGATCGACGGAATCGCGACGCAGGATCCGAAGGCGGCGACGACGAGCAGTCGATGACTCGCGCGTCCGAAACACCGACGTCGCATCGCACTCACGCCCCGGACTCCCGGAAGACGAGCTCGCGGAGTCCCTCCGGTGCGGGAAGCGATTCCGCATCCTCGCCGTCCACCGCCTCGATGAACGCGCGAAGCGGTTCGGGGGAACCCGCGGCCTTCGCCGCGTCCAGTGCCGCGGTCCATTCGGCGCGACGCTCATCGTCGAACATCCGCTCCCAGAACGCACTCTCCGCGAGGCTCTGCCCCACGAGTCGGACCCCGCCGAAGATCGCATTCTGAACCGACGCGTCCGGCACCGCCCAGTTCGCGTGGAAGACCGGCGGCGTCATGCGGCGTCGCTGGGAAGGCGGGTAGATCCTCGTGGTGAAGGAGACCGTTCCGAGGCTCTCGTCCCAGGTGCCGTTGGTGAGGAACGGTTCGACGTCGGTCCGAAGCACCACTTCGCTCTCCAGCGGTCGCGCTCCGCCGCCGATCGGAATGCCGAACGGTCCGGGCAGGTCGACCGATCGGTCGCCCTTTCTCAGCCGGGCCTTGTCCGCCTCGGGAATCGCCGGCGACTCGAGCATGAGCTCGACCGCGTCCTTCGAGGTGTTGACCCACCACAGGAATGCGAGGCCGGTCAGGATCAGTTTCTGGTTGGCGGGGCCGATCTCGCCGGGATCCGCGCCGGGAACGAAGCGGCCCACGCTCCGCTTGACGATCGGATCGGCCAGTTCCTTGCGGGTCCATGCCCGTTCGCCGGCGGAGACCCAGCCGTCGATTCCCGAGAGCAGCGTCAGCTGCGCCTCCCAGGGCTCCACCCATCCGCGTTCCACCGCGAAGCCGACCAGTGGCGCGAACACCTGGACCTGGAACCACTCGTCGTCGGTACGCGGCCCGCGTTCCTGCGGCGGGCGGAACCGGGTGTCGATGCGCTGCCCCTGCTGGACGTATCCACCGGCGTTGAATCGAAGAAAGGCGCTCATCGCGTCCGGCAGCAGTTCCGCTTCGGCGAAACGACGCCATTCGACCCGTTCATCCTCACCGTCGATCCTCGATTCGAAGAAACGGATCGCGAAACGGATCCAGAGTTCACCCGCGTTCATTCGATCACGGAAGGCGGTCCAGTCGTCGCGGACGGCGCCGAACTGTTCGACGTAGTAGTAGGCGGTGCCGAAGGTTCCGGGCAGGGTCGCCCAGCCGTTCCGATTGCCGATCTCGCTCGGCAGATCACGTTCGGCGAAGACCCCTTCGAATCGAACGCCGTCCCGCCCTTCCGCCCGCTCCGTCGGCGCGGTTTCGTACGCTTCGGAAAGCCGTCCGATCTCGTCCCGATTCGCACGGTTGGTCTCGAAGATCCGCTCCGGCCCACCTTCACCGGCCGTCATCTCGACCTTCACCTGTCGATTGGTGCATCCGAGAAGAAGCGACGCGGCAAGCACCGACATCAGGCCGGAACGCGCGACGCGGATATTCGGGGGCCGTGGAACGAACGCGGCTTGGTGATGGTACGACATGCCACGATTCTATCCCACCAGGTCCCGCGTTCGAGCCCCTCGCATCCTCGAACCCTTCGATCCGGCGAGGATCACCGCGAATCCGCGGCTTCGACCGGCATCGGCGCTCGAAAGGCCCGCACCAGCCAGGATCGCGCCCCACCCTCGTGACCGAGGGTCTCGTACCTCGATTTCTCGATCGATTCGACCCGCAATCCCGCCTCCTGGATCGCGGACACGAGTTCCTCACGTTCCAGCCGCCTCGGACCGCCGGGGCGGATCTCCTCGGTGCTGAACACGATGAAGATCGCGGCGCCTCCGGGACGAAGCGCGTCATGCACCACCTTCAGGTAACCGGGACGATCGGCGTCGGAGAAGACGTGCATGACCCCCGCATCGAGCACGCAACCGTGCTCGGATGGCGGTCCGTCGGTCCGCAGATCGGCGATCTCGAAGCGAATCCGATCCTCGACACCCGCCGCACGAGCGGCGCCGGCGGCGGCCCGAACCGCTTCGGGAACCGCATCCATCGCCAGAATCTCGAGCGTCGGATCAGCCTGCGCGATCGCGATCGCGTTCTCCCCGGTCCCGCAACCGGCGTCGAAGAGCGGCCCCTCGTGAAACCAACCCCGCTCGATCGCGGTCAGCACGGCCGGCTGCGGTCGCCCCGTCACCCAGAGCGCCTTCGACCGCCGATAGACGTCGTGGAAGACCTCGTGCGGAACACCTTCGGACCCCGGCCGCGGCGGAACCCGCCCCGGGTTCGAGGCAGCACCTTCATCGGTCATGGCGGACGCTGGAACGCTGGATCGGTGGCATCCCCCCCGGATCGCATGTACGCGAGGAGGTCGAGAACCTCGTCCATCGTCGCGGTGTCGACCAGCCCCGCCGGCATCGGCGTGACCGCGGTCTGCGCCGTGATCTCCGCGAGTGGTATCTCCACCCGCAGGGTGCCGGTCCGCGGATCGGGCGCGACCGCGAGCACGTCGCCCTGCACCCCGATCGGCAGACCGATCACCGGATCGTCGTCGCCACGCTCGACCAGCACGCCCGCGTACTGGTCGGAGAGATCACGCTCGGGTTCGATGATGGCCACCAGAAGGTCGTGCGGCGAGAAACGACCGCCGGCGCCGGTGAGATCGGGTCCGTAGGCGATTCCCGTCGCACCAACCTTGTGACACGCGGCACACTGGAGCGACTCGTACATCGCCTGACCGCGGGCGAAGTCCCGCCCCGCATGGACCCGCGCGAGGTGGATCGAGAAGTCATCGACCGACCAGGCCCGGACGAAGGCTCTCGCATCCGCCGCCGCCCGGCGTTCCCGGGTCGCCTCGGCACGCTTCGCGAGCGAGGCCGCGGCATCGGGGCCGAGGCGTTCGGCGAGATCACTTCGAATCGCGGCGACGAACCCCGGAAGGCTCGCCCCGCCGGCGTAGGTCGTGGCACGGTCCAGCGCGTCCATCGCGCGAGTCCGCGAAGTCGCGTCCCAACCGCTCCGTTGCAGTCGCAGGGCATGCAGGAAGACGATCGCCGTCTCCTGGTCCTCCGCTGATTCGATCAACGAGAGCGTCGGCTCCACCACGGTGGACGCATCGAGCGCCACAAGCACCTCCACCATGCTCCGGTCGACCGCGAAGTCGCCCGTCGGATAGACGGGCTCGAGCATCTCGACGACCCGATCCCGGTACTCGGGTTCGAGCGGTCCGTGCCGGGTGATCAANAGGGCGAGCACNCGNGCGAGCCGGAGCCGACCNTCCNNCCCGTCNTCCTCGAAGGNCATCTCCTCGATCCGCNCNAGNGCCCGGAGCGCNTCCGCNCGATCNCCNACCCGCATNACCGCGATCGCCGCNTCCCAGCCTCCGCCGTCGGCGGGGGCNTCCAGCAGCATCGCGACGACGTCTTCGTCGGTATCGGTGAANCAACCGGGCCGGCCGTCGCGGGCGGCGGNCAGGGCCCGCTCGATCCCGATTCGCGCCGCGTAGCGGATGGCGGGGTCGACGTCACCCAGGGCATCCATCAGGGTCTCCTGATCGACCGCCTCCGCGTCTCGATGCGATGCCTCGATCGCGCGTCGACGCGCGATGGTCGGAGGCACCGTCGAATCGAATCCGACCGGCGTGGTGGACCCCTCACCGACCCAGCGAACGCGATAGAGCCCGGATTGCGAGCCTCGGCCCCCCGTCGTCAGATACATGTCACCTTTCGGACCGAAGGCGAAGTCGGTGACGTTGAAGGGCCGACCCTCGAGGAAGGGCACCGCGGTCGCGACGTGACTGGCGCCGTCCGATTCCAGATCGACCGCGATCACCCGGCCATAGGCCCAGTCACCGAGGAACATCCGATCCCGCCACGGCGAAGGAAACGCCGAGCGATGTCCGCTCACGACACCCGTCGGACTCCCTGCGTCCATCTCCAGCGCCGCCGGCCGCGCGTCCGGCGATTCCACCGGCCACTTCACGCTGCCGCCGCGCCAGCCGAATTCGCCGCCGGAGACCACGTGCACGAAACGGGGACTCCGGTACCACGGGGTCCCGATGTCCCACTCCATGTCCGCGTCGTAGGTGAAGAGCTCGCCGTCCGTGGTGAAATCGAGGTCGTAGGGNTTCCGGAATCCACCCGCGACGATCTCCCATTCGGCACCGTCGAGATCGGTGCGAAGCACCAGGCCGCCCGGCGCCATCTTGCCGACGGCATGGCCGCGGGGATCCCAGATCCGCTCGAGCACGCTGTCCTCCGACCAGTTCGCATGCGGACTGGTCTCCGCGATCGCCGCCGGCGTCGCGCAGTAGTTCCCGAGCACGGTCCAGATCATTCCGTCGGGTCCGAGCACCAGTCCGTGGGGTCCGTGCTCCGAACCGTTGCCGTACGCGGCCAGGTGTTCCGCCACTTCGAACCGGTCGTCGCCGTCACGATCCCGCAGGCGCCAGAGACCACCGGCGCGACCGGGATCGTCGACCACGCTCGCGTAGAGATCGTCGCCGACGAACAGGAGTCCCTGGGCGCGACCGACCGAATCGTGCAATCGCTCGACGACGACCGCCGATCCGGCGTCCGCCGGGACCGAGATCCGCTGGAGTGGTCCGTACTGGGGAGACACCACGATCCGCCCCCGCGGATCGACGGTCATCGAACTCCACGAACCTTCTCCCGGCTGCGAGGAATGAAGCAGCTCGATGGCGAAGCCCTCGGGAACCGAGATCGCCTCCACCGGCGTGGCGACCTTCACCGCGAAGGGATCCTTCCACGGCCCCTTCGGTGTCGAGGTCGGTCCGAAGTCGACGAGATCGACCGGCGTCGCGACCCCCTCCGCCAGTCGGCTGGCGGTCCAGGAATCGTCGGTGATGAATCGCCGGCCACCGTCGGGTCCTTCGATCATGATCACCGCCGCCAAGCCGGCTGGACCACCATCATTCGTGCAATCGAAGCGGATCGTGCGCTTCCCGGCCGCGGGATCGGCGATCTCCACCTCCCCGGTCCGGGACCAGTCACTCCCGCGAAGGAGGAATTCATCGTCGAGGTGGAGCGTGAATCGATTGTCCGCCGCGGCACGGACCAGCATGCGGGTCGTGCCCTCGGGAATCACGATCTCACGCTCGAATCGCCCGCGTTCGCCCGCGATTTCATCGGCGGACACCCAGATCCACCGTGGCGAGGCGTCATCCGGGCGGATGGAAGTCGGCACGGTGAAAAGAAGAAACGCGATCAGCAGGAGGGGATTGATCATCCCCTGATGCTAACGCATCGAGCTGCGATTCCGGACATCGGAAGTCAGTTTCGACGCCGCCGCTTCGCAACCGGACGCGGCATGCTCTGGACGACCGGCGTCTCTTCGCGAGCCTCGATCTGGTCGATCATCATCTGGACGTTCTTCCGGATCTCCTTCAACTGCTCCCAATCGAGCCCCTGAAGCAGCCCGCTGGAAAGACCCGCCATCACACTGAAACCGTTGAATACGACCCGATCCTCGTCGGAGACCACGGAGATCGCGGTGCAACCGAGGTTCGTCAGGAGCTCCATGCCCGCCCGCACCTCGACGTCCTCGGCGGTGAGCCCCTGCTTGAGCATGCTCGCGAGCACCCGGGCGATCGCGAACAGCAGCCCTTCCTGGGGCTGCCGGATCTCGTGGGCCATCTTCGCGTACTTCTCGACCTGCTCGCGATCCTGGATGCCGACCTCGAATTCCTCGCCGTTGAGATGGAAGGTCCGGTGGATGACGTTGTTCAATGCCGCGATCAAGCCGCGTCCGCTCTTCGCCGTCGAGAAGTTGATCGCCGATTCACGACCGAGCGCCATGTCGGTCGCCTCGGCCCGGTCGAATCGGATCTGCGGTTCGGGATCGCCGCCACCCTCCGGCGACGCCATCGACATGCTCATCTCCGAGACCCCGAGATCGTGCAGGTTCCAGAGCGCGACCTGCATCATGGGGTCGTCCCACGCATCTCCCTCCTCCCGACGCCGGAGGACGTACGAGGCCGGAAGCATCGAGATGTACCGGCGATCCCGGGGGATCTGGATCAGGTTCACGCACTGCGAGAACGACATCTCGGCGAAGCGTTGGAAGGTGGATCGTTCCTGGTCGACCAGGTCGATGGCGTTCTTGTTGACGAGGATGCGTGGCATGGATTCCGGATTCTACTCGCAGCGATGGTGTTCACGCACTGCCGCAGGCCTGGAAACGCCCCCCCCGGTCGTCTCCGGGAGAGGATCCGATCTCCGCGCTGCGGGACGGTAGACTTCGGGGATGAGCACCGCCGCAACCGTCGCGACGCCGCTGGTCGGCGTGATCATGGGGTCCCAGTCCGACTGGGAGACCATGTCCCACACCGCCGAGATCCTCGAGTCGCTGGGCGTTTCCCACGAATGCCGGGTCGTCAGCGCCCATCGAACCCCGGACCTCCTCTTCGAATACGCCGGCTCCGCGGCCGACCGCGGACTGCGAGTGATCGTGGCCGGCGCGGGTGGCGCCGCCCACCTGCCGGGCATGGCCGCCTCGAAGACCCATCTCCCCGTTTTCGGGGTGCCCGTGCGATCCAAGGCCCTCTCGGGGATGGACTCGCTGCTGTCGATCGTGCAGATGCCCGCCGGCATCCCGGTCGGAACCCTCGCCATCGGCCGGGCGGGCGCGGTGAATGCCGGCCTGCTGGCCGCCTCGGTGATCGCGAACGAGCACGAGACGGTGCGAAACCGGCTCGTCGAGTGGCGAGCGAGCCAGACCGAACACGTGCTCGAGAACCCGATTCCCGGTGCCGATGCGACCGGAGGGATGAAGAACTCGTGACCCTCGGGATTCTCGGCGGAGGCCAGCTGGGCTGGATGCTCGGCGTCGCGGCCCGACGACTGGGGATCGACTGCGTCTTCCTCGATCCCGCGGAGGCGTGCACCGCCGATCTGGTGGGCGAACGCATTCGCGCCGACTATGACGATCCCGACGCTCTGGCGGAACTCGCCCGCCGGTGCGACGTGATCACCTACGAATTCGAGAACGTACCGGCGACCGCGGCCGCCTCGCTGGCGAGGACCGTTCCGGTCCGGCCGGGCTGGAATTCGCTCGAGACCTCGCAGGATCGACTCGTCGAAAAGAACTTCCTCATCGATCACGGCGTCCCGGTCCCGCCCTTCCGGGCGGTCGACGACGTCGCGTCGCTCCGGGCGGCCGTCACCGAGATCGGGACCCCCGCGATCCTGAAGACCAGACGCGGTGGATACGACGGCAAGGGGCAGTTCGTGCTCCGTGACCCGGAAGCGGCGTCCGACGCGATCGACGCGATCGAGGCCCGACCGGCGATTCTCGAAGCGATGATCGATTTCGACCTCGAGGCGAGCGTGCTCGTGGTGCGAGGCGTCGACGGAACGACGAAGGCCTGGACACCGATCCGAAACCATCACGCCGAGGGCATCCTCCGGCGAAGCGAATGCCCCGCCCCGGGCGTTTCTCCCCGGGCCGGGTCGGCGATGATGGACCATGCGATTCGAATCGCGGAGGCCCTCGATCATGTCGGGGTTCTGACCGTGGAGTTCTTCGTGACCGGAGACGAGGTCCTCGCCAACGAGCTCGCCCCCCGGGTGCACAACAGCGGACACCTGACCATCGAATTCTCGGAGACCGACCAGTTCGAGAACCACGTTCGAGCGGTGACCGGACGCGACCTCGGACCGACGGACGCAAGACATGGCCACGGAATCATGCTGAACGCGATCGGGGATTCACCGTCGCCTCAGGCGCTGGCCGAGGCACGGGTGGCGACGGTCGACGCGATGGGCGTCGTGGCCGCGGACGGGAATCCGGATGACGATGCGGTGTATCACGGTTATCGCAAGACGCCGCGCGTCGCTCGCAAGGTCGGGCACCTCACGATCACCGACGATGCGATCGACCCGACGCGATCCGACGCGCTGGCTTCGATGGTCCCCGGCGCGGTCGTCGACTGAATCACCGGGTACCGGCCGATCCGCGGGGCTCCGCCGCCCACTCAGACGCTCGTCGCCGCCTCGAGCCGTTCGCGGGCGATCTCGATCGCGGTGGGATCAAGATCGATGCCGATCGCGCGACGCCCGCAATCCACCGCCGCCACGAGTGACGTCCCACTGCCGCAGAACGGATCGAGGAGGGTTCCGCCGGGACGCACGCACGCGTTGACCAGCAGACGCAGCAACGCGAGCGGTTTCTGGGTCGGCCAGCCCGTGCGCTCCGCGGCCATGTTGTTGATCGAGGGCACGTCGAGCACGTCGGTCGCCTTCTTGAGTTGGCCCGCCATCTTCCGGCTGGTCGACGGCACCATCGGCGGCTCGAACCAACGACCGTCACCCCGGGCGTAGTAGAGGATGTCGTCGTGCTTCCGCGCGAACCGATTCGGACTGGAGCCGCCGAGCCCGTACCGCCACACGATATGGTTCACGAATCGTTCGGCGCCGAAGACACGATCCAGCACGAGCCGCAGGTGATGCGAGGTTCGCCAGTCGCAATGAAGCAGGATCGCGCCGTCGCCGGCGAGCACCCGGTGCATGTCCTCGATCCGAGGCGTCATGAAGTCGAGATACTCGGGGATTCCCGACCAACGGTCGTCATAGGCCTGCGCGGCCGATCGGCCGCGCTGCACCAGATTCGTCGCGAAAGGGGGATCCGCGTAGACGAGGTCCACGCTTCCAGACTCGATGGAGGCCATCGCGACCTCGCAATCGGCCTGGGTGAGCTCCCATCGCGGATCTGCGTTCACCGGCTTGCGCATCGCGGCCTCGTCCCCAGCGGCGTTTTTCCGCCATCGACCGACGATGGCGCTCGATTCTTCGTGAAAACGTTTCCCGAAGGCGTCGGATTCACCGAGGCAAGGTATCCTCGATTCGTCCGGAGTAGCGCCGACGAATGTCGATCGCCCGCGACCGAGCCTTTCCGCTCGCCGGCTCCATTCGCCGACAGGACCGCACTTCCCGGGTCTCGTACCTGCGTCGAGCACCCGTTTGCAACCTGTTGTTGTGCAGGCCCTTCCTGTTCTTCATGGAGTCGCGTCGTAGCGGCCCGTTCCCGGATTCATCCATCCATACGAGGAGACGACGACGTTTCGAGGTCACGGTCGTTGCACGGCCGCGCCACGGTACGAGCAGGATCCGACGCGACCTGTGTTTCGGATCCCGACGACGAGTTCACCTTCGTGACGAACTTCGCCCGCGTCCCGCGACGATCGGTCGTGCAGCACCTCCACTCCCCCGCCGGAGTGACGGTGATCACGAAGCACCGACGCCACCGCACCGGAGATCGTCATGCACGAGAAACGCAACTTCGTACTGGTCCTCACGTTCGCCGCGATCACCATCTGGTCGATCTGGGTCTGGTTCGCATCGGGCCCCATCGGCGCCGGGACCACCGGAATCTGGGCGCAACGGCTCGTGAGCCTCGCGCTCGTCGGCGGACTCGGCGGATTCCTCGTGCACGCGCTCTGGCTCGTCGACCGATTGCACGACCAGCTGGCCGACGCCGTCGGCTCGATCTACTACGAGACCGACGGGGTGTGCTTCATGCCGCTGGTGAGACTCGACTCCAGCGGTGCCGCCGAGCTGCGCCTCTACTATCAGAACCGTTTCGANAATCCCGCCCACGTGGTCGTCCATCTTCGACCGACCGGACCGTGCTTCGCGGTGGGGCATGGTGGCGATGACATCCACATCGCGTTCACCTGCGGCGGCGGGGATTTCGGCGTGATCCACCAGCCGATACGGGTCCCGACCGCGTTGCGAGGCGAGGTGATCGATCTTCACCTCGCCGCCGCGAGCCGATACCCGCGAAGTCACGGCGGACGACTTCGAAGCCACGAAGGGATGGAGTGCGGAACGGTGCGGGTGGACTGGGCCGGCGCCGCCTTCCGACTGGGAGTCCACGAGACGTCGAACGAGATCGAGTTGATCGATCCGGTCTCCATTCATCTCGCCCTGCCGAGAGCGATCCGGCAACGTGGCGCCGAAAGCATGCAGTGGCGGCAGGAGCAGCTCTTCGCGGGGGTGCTCATCGCGTGACGCCCTCGATCGGACGAAGTCCCTCGATGGATCGCGGCACCGACCCGACGCCCCGGCCGGAAGAATGTGAACGACGCCCCGCGGATTCGCGGGGCGTCGTCGATGAACGTCGGTGCACGCGGGGCGTGTTCAGCCTGCTTCGGCCCTGGGGTGGGCCTTGTCGTAGGAGTCCCGGACCCGCCGGCTCGAGAGATGGGTGTAGACCTGCGTGCTCGAAAGCGACTGGTGTCCCAGCAGCTCCTGCACCGATCGAAGGTCGGCGCCGTTGTCGAGCAGGTGCGTGGCGAAGCTGTGGCGGATGGTGTGCGGGCTGATCTCGGGATCGAGACCGACCTGCTCCAGGTACTTGGTCACCTTTCGTCGCACCGAACGACTGCTGAGACGACCACCATGCTTGTTCACGAACAGCGGGGAATCGGGGTCGGCCTTCATGCCGGCCTCCGCGAGCTCCGTATCGTGCCTGCCCACGTAGTTGCGAAGGGCGGCGAGTGCGTGCGAGCCCAACGGGACCATTCGCTCCCGACGACCCTTGCCGCGGATGAGAATCGCCTCGCCGGTGTCGTCCAGGTCACCCCGGTTGATCCCCACGACTTCACTCACACGAATCCCGGTGGAGTAGAGGGTCTCGAGGATCGCACGGTCCCGGGCGCCGAGCAGGACGGTGTCGTCCGGCGCGGCGAGGAGCTGTTCGATCTGCTCCACGGAGACCGCCTTGGGAAGCCGCTTGGCCTGCTTCGGGGTGCGGACCGCGAGCATCGGATTCACTTCGATGAGGCTTCGCTTCTCCATCCACTTGTGGAAGGAGCGGAGGGTGGCGATCTTGCGGGCGGTGGTCGCCGCGGAATAGTCGCGGTCGGCCATCCAACCGAGGAACCCTCGGATGCGATCCACGTCGGCTGCGAGCATCAGTCCGGAAACGGTGCGCTCGTCGATCCCGGCGGAGACGTCCGCGGTCCGTGCCGAGAGGGAGGCGGCCTCCGCCTCGGGGGTGGCGTTCGCGTCGTACTCGTCGGCCAGGAATTCACCGTACTGGCGAAGGTCGAGACCGTAGCAACGGGCGGTGTAGGGGCTGAAATGTCGTTCGTCCACGAGGTAGTCGAGGAACTGCTGGACGAGAGGGAGTGGAGTTGGCATCGCTTGCGAACCTTTGTCTGGGGACGCCTCGAAAGGACATCCGCTGCCACGTTTGAATCGCTCGTTTGCCGGGCATTCCGTCGCCCGAAGCACGAGGCTCACCGTTCCGATATCGACGCGGAAGGGGACCGGGTTCAGTCCCCTTACCGGACTTCTGAAAAAATCCGTCTTCGTCTCCGCTCGACCCCCTTCAGGACGCTCGAATCGGGCTTTCCGATCCGTGAATTTCCGACGCGTTCGAGGACCGGACCGCCACCCGGTCGCCGAAGGCGAGCCAGGCTCATCGAACGTTTTCACACGATGGATTCCGGCTGATCAGGTGTCCGACGACATCGAGGCCCGAACGCTGGTCACCCGGGTCCGTTCGTGATCGACGAGGTTCGACACCAGTTCAGATGCCGCGAAGTCCAACCAGTGGTCGAACACCATCAGGTAGTAGCGTTCCGGCGGATCGAATCCGTCCGTCACGTCGTCGTTGCTCTTGGCGTACTCCCGGACCTGACCACGAACCGTGTGATTCGTGGCGTCGAAGACGGCCACGACGTCGGTGAGCGTTCGGACCGGGGCCTCGGGGTTCGAAGCGAAGCCGCCGGTGCGTCCGGTCAGTCGTCGGGATTCGAACGCCGCCTGAACCTCCGCCTCGTCCGCGACGAGCAGGATGTTCGCGCCGAAGCGCGGCGGCTCGTAGGGATTCCATTCCGTGATCGTTCCGACGACGATGCCGTCGCCGCCGACGAGCCGCAGGATCGAGCGTGCCTCGTCGAGAGTTCGAATCTCGGCGAGTCCGACCTGCCGCATGGCCTCGAGCGTGCGATTCAGGGGGACCGCCTGCCAGCCGTCCACGCCGTTGAGTGCGACGACCAGCTTGTCGGAGACCGATGCCTGCTGTTCAGGCCGGATCACCACCCCGGAGTCGTTGCCGAATGGCGCGACCACGAGCGTCGCTGCATAAGGCGCCACGAGCGGCGCCGACGGCTGCAACTTCCGTTCCGGCGTGTCACAGCCGGACAGTCCTATGAACGCGGCACCCACGACCGAAGCCGTGAGCACCGGACGAGGGGCGCGTCGGGCGATTCGTTCGAACCACCGACCGCACCCGTGCGACGGGCGTTTTTCTGAGACGAATACGGTTGTCATGGCGTCCTGCCTGAGTGACCTCGCGAGGGGCGACGTCCGGATGTCTCCCATCCGTACGATCCGTTTCATCGGCCGATCTCTCGACGGAACGGGAGAAAAGACCCATCTGCCCCACCCCGGCCGGCCACGCCCGCCGTCCGGCCGGGACGCGGCCGAAAAAAGACCGCGGGGCCGGCCTCGTGGGCCGACCCCGCGGAGTCATGGATCGGTGAGCGGCCGGAGCCGTCCCGGTTCAGTGATCGTCGTTCTGGCCACCGGCACCGGCGACCACCTGCGGATCGACCGAGCCAGGGGCGTCGAAGACCCCGGGGGCATCCCCCGAAACCGCCCAGATGACGTCGAGGCCGCCTCGGTTGCTGCTGAAGTAGACCCGGCCGTCGGCCGCCCAGGTCGGTCGCATGTTTCGGAATCCACCGGACGTGAGTGCGGTTCGTCCCATTCCGTCGGCGTCGATGACCCAGATGTCGCTTTCGACGGGCATGCCGTCCTCGGACACTTCGGGACGGTCGACGGACGTGAACGCGATCCGCGTGCCGTCGGGTGACCAGGTCGGGTGCATGATGGCCGTGTCGCCCGCGGCGACGACCTCGGTGGGATTCACCCCGCCCGCCTCGGTGAGATCGATGGTCCAGACCCCGTAGAGCTGACTGCCTCGCTTGCGGGCACGCTGGAAGAGGATCCGGTCGGTCGACGAGTCGGGCGACCAGCGGGGGAACATGCCCTCGCAGACGAAGGTCCGGACGCCGGGCCGCGCGAGCGAGACGGTCCAGAGTTCCCACCGAGCGGTGCGATCATTGAACCGGCAGTAGCAGAGGCTGTTGCCGTCGGGAGACCAGGTGGGATGGAGTTCATGGGCGTCGTCGAAGGTGATCTGCGTCGCCGGGCCACCGTCGACGGACATCACGAAGACGTCCCAGTTGCCGTTGCGATCGCTGGTGAACACCACCTTGCGACCGTCGGGTGCGATCTCGGGCATCACGTCCTGGGCCGGATCGGAGGTGAGCTGGGTGACGACGCGACCGTCGATGGTCTTGCGGTAGATGTCCGCGTCCTCGCGGTGCTGGGTCGACGCGAAGATGATCCACTCGCCGTCGCTGGAGACGTCGGGATCGAAGTCCGCGCCTTCCGCGGCGAAACTGACCTGGAACAGGTTGCCTTCGCCACCGGTCCATTCACCCTCCGGAGCGGTGCCACCGAAGTCGGCGAACATGCTCATTCGGACGGCGGTGGCATCCGCCACCGGCCGGTTGGTCGCGGTGAACGCGACCTGAGCTCCACGAGCGTTCGACGCATCCGCCTCGACCCAGCCGTGGTTGACGCCGGTGGGCGAAGCGAGGGTGGCGGTCTCCGCCGCGGGTGCCTCCCAGCCGATGTCGATGGTGTCTTCGTACCACCCGTCCCGATAGGTCGGTGACGCCCAGGCGGCACTCGATTGGGCATCGACGGGCGATCCGGGGGTGTTCGCCACGACGAGATCGCCATCAACGTTTGCCTTTTCGGTGGCGCAGCCGCCGAGTTGCATGGCGAATACCGCCGTCCCGATCGCGGCGATCGCGGACAGGACGAGCGAGCCGACCCCGCGAGACGCGGTGGGCGAGGCAGGACGATGGGAAGGCTTGGTGGGCATGGTCGTGGTCTCCGAGCGGCGATTCGTGCTGCCGCGAAGGAGCCATCGGTCCCCTCGAGGGGGTGATTCAGCCGGACTCTGGGGATTTATCACTTCATGCGGATCCTGCACCCGGAAATCGGACCCGGTTCGCGGGCCCATCGTCGCCCTCGGGCCCTGAAACCACCCCGTTTCCGTCTGATAACCACCGAGCCCTCGAATCGGCTTCCTGTTCCGGACGTCACCGGACCCCGTCGACTCGAGGGTTCCGGGCCGATCAAGAAGGCGACCTCCGGGACCCGGCCGGGGGCCTCCTGCGCCCCGGCGAGTGACTTTCGTCATCGCTCGTCACCCCACCGACTGTGGACGAATTCCGGATCTGACGACGAGTCGCGAACTTTCAACGCGGACTCCATTACAATTCGGAACTCGGGATTCCGTAGCTCAGTTGGTAGAGCATGCGACTTTTAATCGCCAGGTCCTGGGTTCGAGCCCCAGCGGAATCACTCCGAGTCTCGTGCCTTCCCGCGATGCACGGTGACCGGATGCACAGGTGATCGGCCCCGTCGGTAACGGGAACCGGTCCGAATTCGTGGGATGTCGGAGGCGCGCTCGACGGCGGGTCTCGGATTCGTTACGCGGCACATCGTCGCGACATGGAGGTCGCCAGTCATTCCCGGAACCCCGACGATCGTCCTGCACGCTGTCATCAAAGACGACGCCTGGCTTCTCTGGGGAGAGCAGGGTGATCGTCTTCAAGATCGGTCCCCCGCTCCCACCGAAACGTCGGCTGCGGACGCGGTGACGAGTTCGGGCCAGGGCGACGGCGTTGTGGTGACCGTCGAAGCGACCGTGACGAACCACCCGTTCGCCGCTTCCGGTGAGACGCTTCGCGCTGCGCTCGAAGGAACACTCGCCGAAGACCGCATGAAGCCGGCGAAGGACGTGATTCTTCGACTCCCGCACGAACGAAGCGGGACGACCGAGACGCCGGTCCCCGGACTTGCACTGGCCACCAGGCTCGCCGTCCACACCCCGGACACCGAGGATCTCCATCTCGCCGAGACCGCCGTGCCCTGCATCGAGATCGATGCGAGCACCGCAGTGGAGTTCTTTCCGAGAATCGCCGAACGCACGCCCGACCACCTGGTGATCGGACACGACATCCGATTCTGGTCCGAGGTCGCCACCTTCGCGATCGAACTGCTGGTCGACCAGCGCTTCGTCCCTTCGGTGATCCAGGTCGAGGGTGGTCCGCTTCGGGGACGCTGGGTCCCCTGGCTCGCGGATGGCGAGCTCGCCGAACCGCTTCGACATCTCGCGACCGGCATGCCTGCGGTGGCGATCGCGACGACGGACTTCGCGACGTCCGACCGGTGGACCGCGATCGAGTCCTCGCTCGAGGCGATGGTGGATGCGCTGGTCCGACAGACACTGGTCGGCGAGGACTACATCGAAGCGATCGAAGACCGGGATCCCGAGGCCGACCACCAGGTGGCGATGCTCGGCGGACTGCTCGGACGCGGTCGGGACACCGGGACGTCGCGAGAGACCAACGTCGACGTGAGCCGCGGCATGCGGCTCTGGCTCGGC
Organism: Phycisphaerae bacterium; assembly: GCA_002690755.1. Lineage (GTDB taxonomy): Bacteria > Planctomycetota > Phycisphaerae > Phycisphaerales > SM1A02 > UBA12014. The sequence continues at coordinate 26,905 of NZFT01000039.1, read as the reverse complement.
GGACTCATCGACCCCGTCGAAGGTCGGGCCGTCCGGCTCTGCCTGCAGCTGACGGAGCCGCTCGAAGGCGTGCTGGACGCGTCACCGGAAGAAATCGAGAAGGCGCTCTGGCCGCTGGGATTCCATCTGCTCGTGACCGACGATCCGCCGATCATCGTGGACGCCGAGGACATCTGGGCGGACGGCGGTGGTGGTCGACTCGCTTCGGTCGTCGGCTCCGAGGAGACCCCCGGCGATCTCCTGCTCGCCGAACTCGGACGCGCCGAACGGATCTGGCCGAATCTGAAGCGGGCGCTCGAAGGCACCAACCCCGCCGGCATGGACCTGTCCACCGCGGAAGCACACGCCTTTCTCCAGGAGGCTCGTCCGATTCTGCAGGAGGCGGGAATCGAAGTCCTCTCGCCGTCCTGGTGGGGAAGCACCGCGAGCCGCATCGGCGTGCGGATGATCATCGAGCCGCACGGCGACTCCGAGAAACCACCGGCGATGGGACTCTCGAGCCTCGTCGATTACTCGTGGGAGATCTCGATCGGCGATCAGAACGTCGGCCTCGAGGAACTGCGGCGACTCGCCGAGAGCGGGGTTCCCCTGGTTCGGGTCGGCGACAGCTGGGTCGAGATCCGATCCGAGGACTTCGAACGGGCCAAGGTCTTCCTCGACAAGCACCCGGGTGGCGCCGCCACGCTCGGCGAAGTGCTCCGACTCGCTTCCGTGGGTGAAGAGGACGGCGAGATGCCACCGATCACCGGGGTCCGCACCGACGGCTGGATCAAGGAACTCCTCGGCGAAGACGGCATCCCCGACGATTCCGCGCGCCCGGTGAAGGTCCCCAAGAACTTCGTCGGCAAGCTTCGGCCGTACCAGGAGCGTGGACTCGCCTGGCTCGCGTTCCTCGATCGTTTCGGCCTCGGCGGCTGCCTCGCCGACGACATGGGTCTCGGCAAGACGATCCAGATGATCGCGCTGCTCCAGCACGAGCGGGAGATCCGCCCCGGCCAGGTCGGTCCGACCCTCCTGGTCTGCCCGATGTCCGTCGCCGGCAACTGGCGGCGTGAGCTCGAGCGATTCGCACCCGAGCTCCGAGTCCACATCCAGCACGGCCCGGATCGCCCGGTGGGCGACGGTTTCGTCGAGAAGGTCTCCGAGTGCGACGTGGTGGTCACCACCTACGCCCTGGTCAGCCGCGATCGTCCCTGGATCGAACTCATCGACTGGGAACGCGTGGTGCTCGACGAAGCCCAGCACGTGAAGAACCCGCCGACCAAGCAGGCGACCGCGATCCGGTCGATCCAGAGCCGGCACCGCATCGCCCTGACCGGTACCCCGGTCGAGAATCGTCTGACCGAACTCTGGTCGATCATGGAGTTCTGCCTGCCGGGCTTCCTCGGTCCGCAAGGCGACTTCCGCCGACGCTTCGCGATCCCCATCGAGCGTCACCGCGACGAACGCCGCGCCGAACGCCTCCGACATCTGGTCGGCCCCTTCGTCCTTCGACGACTCAAGACCGACGACGGCGTGGCCGACGATCTTCCGCCGCTGGTCGAGAACCGGCAGCATGTCCAGCTCACCATCGAGCAGGCCAAGCTCTACGACACCGTCGTCCAGGACATGCTCCGCAAGGTCGACGAGGCGACGGGCATCCGTCGCCGTGGACTCGTGCTCTCCGGCCTCGTGCGACTGAAGCAGATCTGCAACCACCCCGCGCACTTCCTCCGGGAGACGGATCTCGCCCCGAGGAAGGGCGAACGCCTGAGCCAGCGATCCGGCAAGAGCATCCGTCTCGTCGAGATCCTCGAAGAGGTCATGGCCGCGGAGGATCAGGCGTTGATCTTCACCCAGTTCCGCCAGATGGGCCATCTGCTTACGACGATTCTCCGCCAGGAATTCGACATGGAGCCGCTCTTCCTGCACGGCGGCACGCCGCAGGGTCGTCGAGATCAGATGATCGAACGCTTCCAGAACGGCGAAGCGGCGCCGATCTTCATCCTCTCGCTGAAGGCCGGCGGCGTCGGCGTGAACCTGACCAGTGCGAATCACGTCATCCACTTCGACCGCTGGTGGAACCCCGCGGTCGAGAACCAGGCGACCGACCGGGCGTTCCGCATCGGACAGACCCGGACCGTGAACGTCCACAAGATGATCACGTCGGGCACGCTCGAAGAGCGGATCGACCAGATGATCGAGCAGAAGACCGACCTCGCCCGCCGGATCATCGGCGCCGGCGAATCGTGGCTCACCGAACTCAGTTCCAACCAGCTTCGAGACGTTCTCGCACTTCGCGAGACCGCGGTCGACGAGGAGGAGGACGCGTGATCACCAGTCGCGACGAAGGATTCCGCCGGAAGTACGACACGCCTCGGAAGGTGCGCAACGGCATTCGCCTGCGAACCAAGGACGAGGAGGTCCGCTTCAACTGGCCGGCGGGCGCCTGGCTCGACCGACTTCTGACGCCTTACGGAGACGCGGCCCGATCCGAGGGCCTCGACTTCGCTCGGCGCGGCCAGACCGTGCTGCTCAACGTCGAGCCGGGGCGGATCACTGCGACGGTGCAGGACACCGCGCCGCGACCGTTCGAGGTCCGCATCGAATTCGAGCCGATCGGCCGCGAGGACTGGGACCGGATCGTGAACTCGATGGCCCGGGAGGCCAAGTACACCGCGAAGCTCGTCTCCGGCGACATCTCGGCGGAGATCGCGGAGCCCTTCGCCGCGGCGGGGCTCACGCTCCTGCCCGATCCCGCGCAGGTCACGGTGAAGTGCGATTGCGGGGTGGAATTCTGCCGACACGCGGTCGCGGTGCTCTACCTGGTCGCGGAACGGATGGAATCGGATCCGCTGATGATCCTGACGCTTCGCGGNCTCTACGGCCCACGCTTCCTCGAACGACTTCAGGAAGCGAGACTCCTCGCGACCAGCGGGGTGAGCCGGGCGCACCCGATTCCGGGCACCGCGGTCACCATCCGCGCCCTGCCGCCGATGGAACAGGCCATCGAGAACTTCTGGAACACCGGCACCGGNCTGGAGACGTTCCGGCGCGAACGTCGCATGGAGTACGCGCCGCACGCGTTGCTTCGACGCCTTGGAAGTGCGCCCCTCGAGGGCCGGTTCCCGCTGGTCGGCCTTCTCGCGAGCATCTACGACTCGGTCGCGGTCGCCGCACGCCGCCGACTCACCGAGCTCGACGACGTCGCGGTCGCCATGGCGCCGCCCCCGCCGGATTCCGACGAGCGAGGTCGTGAGCATGACGAGCAGTCCGAGCAGGACGACACCGCGACGCTGGACGCGTGAATTCGAGACGGTTCCGGAGCCCGTCGCCGGCTTCACCTGACGCGCGAACCACCGGAGGCATCCGCCGACGTGACCGCCTCGCGCCCGGAATGCACCGATCACCGGGTGCGTTCACCACGCGATCCCTCTTCAACGACTGGTCCGTCAGATCACCGGTCACTTCGCGACGTCGTCGGCCGGCGCCCCGGTCGAACCGGCGGCCGGATCCTGCTCCGTCTTCGAGACCGGTCGCGGCATGGGCGCCGAGACCGTCCTTCGCCACGCGTCGAGCCGTGATTTGAGACGATCCCGGATCTCGGGACGGTCCGCCGATTGATTCACCCGCTCACCGGGGTCCGCCTCGAGGTCGAAGAGCTCCAATTCGCCGTCATCGAACCACTCGACCAGTTTCCAGCGGCCGTCACGGACCGCGCCGGAGGGCGTCGTGCGAAACGGGTCGCGGGGATTTCGACTCTCCGCATCCCGACCTTCGAGATAGGCCGGAAAGTGCCAGAAGATCGGCCCGCGGTCCATCGGCTCGCCACGCAGCAAAGGTACGAGCGAGACCGCATCGGTCACCACCTCCTGGGTCATCACCGCGCCCGCGAGCTCGGTGATGGTGGGATGCAGATCGAAGAGCTGGACCGGCATGCCGACGTCGCGAGGCTGGAAACCCGCGCCCCGAACGTAAAGGGGCGTTCGGATGCCACCCTCGTAGAGCATGCCCTTGCCACCGCGCCAGGGCGACATGTCGGTCACCGGCTGAAGTCCACCGTTGTCACTCGCGAAGCACACCAGCGTCCCGTCGGCGTCGATCCGTTCCAGAATCGAACCGATGGCCCGGTCCGTGGCTTCGACCATCACGCCGTAACGAGCCTGTCGCAGATCGACGCCGGGGTTTCGCATCCGAAACTCCGCGACCGCCGCCGCCGGCGCCTGGATCGGCGTGTGGACCGCGTACGGCGCGTACATCACGAACCACGGACGATCCGCGTCGGCCGCCTCGAAACCATCGATGATCCCGACGGTCTCCCGGGCGAGTCGATCGACGAGGTACTCGCCTTCGGGCCCGTCCGCGAGGTCCGGGTTGAGGTACGGCGGAAAATAGGCCTTCGGATGACCGGCCTTGTTTCCACCCGCGTTGACCTCGAACCCGCGGGTGCGCGGGTCGTCGCTCACGTGCCACTTGCCGACGAATCCCGTTCGGTAGCCGGCGCCGGCCAGCGTCTCGGCGATCGTCCGTTCGGTATCCCTGATGCGGGAACGATTCGTCGGTGGCTCCAGAATCCGGTGCTTTTCCTTGCCGCGACGCGGTGAGCCGACGGTGTGGACACCGGTGCGGCTTCCGTGCCGTGCCGTCACGAGCGCCGCCCGGCTCGGCGCGCAGTTGGGCCCGTTGCACGACGCGTTCGTGAAACGGACGCTTCCCGCGCGGAGCCGATCGAGATTCGGGGTGCGGTGGGTCGCGTGGCCCTCGGCCGAGAGATCGCGACATCCGAGATCGTCGACGAGGATCAGGAGAACGTCGGGCGGGGCGGATTCGGCCCGACCGGCGCCGACCTGGCCGCTCACGACGCTCGTGATCACCGCGGCGATTCCGGCCGCGAGCCAACTGGCGGGAGACGTGTCCGGTCGCCTCGACCGATTCATCGTCCGCGCCCCATCTCGTCGATCCGCATCGGCATCGCATCGATGAAGGGGAAGATCGCCTCGGGCGCGACCACCGTCTCGTAGCGGGCCTTGACGCGCCCATCCTTGCCGACGAGCGCCGCCTGGAATCCGTCGCCGTCGATCCCGAACCGTCGACGCATCGAGGCGGCGATGTCCGAAGAGACGACCTCCGCATCGGCCAGTCCACTCTTCGGATCCCGGGCGACGTAGCCACGGTCCCGCAGGAGCACGATGGTCACGAGATCACGCTCCGACCATCCGGCGGACTGCGTCGCGACGGCCACCAGCTGACGGTCGATCGCTTGATCCTGCCGGTCGGATGCGACCACCAGGATCCGATTCCGCCAGCGCATCTCGTCGAACATCCGGTCCGCCGAGGCCTCGTCATCCATCATGGCCGTCTCGCTTTCGATCCTCGAGGAATCCGTGCCACCACAACCCGCGAGCAACACCGTGCCGAGAAGTCCGATCACGCCGTTTCGAAAGACCGGCCCCGTCACGGGGTCGATCCTTCATCCCCGAGCCGACGCATCAGATCCTCGACCGCGGCCTGCAGCTGCGCATCGTGGTCGGCGGCTTCGTCGTCCGGCGTCTGATCGATGACGATGTCCGGCATCGCACCGTTGTTCTCCATGTCGGAACCGTCCGGCAGATACCAGCCTCGGAAGGGAAGCCGCAGCGACGTGCCGTCGATGAGCGAGGTGCCGCCGGTCGAGATCACGCTGCCGTGGGTCCGCTGGCCCACGAGCGTGCCACGATCGAGATTCTTGAACGCGTGGGAGACGATCTCCGCGTTCGAATAGCTCTTCTCGTTGCAGATCATGTTCATGGGCATCAGGTATCGCTGGATGAACAGCCGATCCTGCGGATAGGTGTCGACGACCGACCGGTCGGCCCCCCGCGGAATGGTGTAGGCATGGGCCGGCGTCATGATCGAAGCGAGCAGGCGATCGGTCGTCCAGCCACCACCGTTGTCGCGGACGTCGACGATGAGACCCTCGCGGCCCTCGGTGGCGGCGAAGAGATCGCGCTCGAACTCGTCGAGCGACGCCTGGTCCATGCTTCGAACATGGGTGTAACCGAGTCGTCCGTCCGACCATTCGTGGACCAGCGCCGCACGGCGACGCTGGGTCGCCTCGTAGACGAGCCTGCGGACCGCGCTGTTGGAGATCGGCTTCAGCAGGAGATCCAGATCGAGCGATTCGGCCGGACCGTCGGCCGCGTCGGACTCGGCCTCGCGTCGAACGCTGACCACCACTTCCTTGCCGAGCCGGCCCCGCAATCGCCCACCCACGGTGTCCGGGGGGATGGCGTCCAGATCCAGCGGCTCCAGATCGATGCCCGTGATCACGTCGCCGACGAGCAGCGGCATGTCGGAGGACTCGGCCGGTCCGTCCTCGAGCACGGACGTGACTCGATAGCCGTCGGCCACGGGTTCGAGATCGACGCCCAGGCGACCGATCGACTGGGACAACGGCATGCTCTTCGCCGGGGCCCGCATGCCCATGTGGGAGGCGCTGAGTTCACCCAGCAACCGGTTCGCGACCCAGTTGAACTCGTCCGCGGTCCGAGTACGGGCCGCCAGTTCGTGATAGCGATCGGTCAGGGCCGGCCAGTCCAGCCCCTTCATCTCCGGGTCGTAGAACATCGCGCCCATGATCGAAGCGGCCTCGAGGAACTTCTCGCTCGACTCCTGCTCCCGGTCGATGCGGATCCGCATCGAGATCGGATAACTCGTCGACTTGCCGCTGGCGGTGTCGATCGTCTTCGCGCTTCCACCGCCGACCGCGACCAATTTGCTTCCGGTCAGCGAGAGCCCCATCATCGAGACGGTGTCGCCGATCCGCTTGCGGCCACTGCCGTCCCATTTCACGGAATAGAGACCGGAGACGCCCGGCGCGGAGATTCGATTGCCGAACAGAATGCGTTCGCCGGAGGGAAGCATCGCCAGCCGACGCTCCGAACCGGGAAGTCGACTGATCTTGCGGAGTCGGCGATACGCGGTCTGGAGATCATCCTGCGTGAAGGGCGGCGCGGCTTCCACCACCGCGTCCTCCGTTTCCGCGTCGGCATCGTCGACTTCCTCCTCACCGTCGGCGATGGCGGCGGCGGCGGCAAGCTTGCGACGAACCTCGTTGGGATCGAGGGGCTTCCGCTTCTTCGCGGCCTTGCCGGCGTCTTCGAAGTACTTCTTCAACTCCGGATCCGCCAGCTTCTCCAGCCGGCGATCGAGGAAGACGTACCAGATGTCCTCCTCCTCGCCGTCACGCTCGCTCGAAAACGCGAGCACCCGGGCGTCGGCGGAGAATCGGGCGCCACCGTCGTTGTCGGGGTGTCTGGAGATGTTCACCGGCGCCGCGGAACCGTCACTCGGCACGATGAAGACGTCCTGATTGAAGTTCATGTCGGCCTGGTCGAAGACGATCCAGTCGGAATCGAGGCTCCATTCGAACTCGACCCCCCGATCCCATCCGGCCCGCAGGAGCGTCTCCTCACCCGTGGCGAGATCGAGGATCATGATGTCCCCGAGGCCCCGGATGAAACCCAGACGCATGCCGTCCGGCGACGGGGCCGGGCGATGATCCTGGAATTCGGTGGCGACGAAAGGGACGACGTCGAAGGTCACGGCGTCGGCCCACCGCGCCGGATCGAGCATGGGATCGTCGGCTTCCTCCTCTTCGGCGGCCTCCTTCTCCTCCGCGGATTCCTCCTCGTCACCGGACTCGAGCGTTTCCTCGGAGGGCGAGGCGGTCTCGCCTTCGGCCGCCTCGGCGGCTTCAGTTTCGACGGGGGCCTCCCCCGTCGCTTCTTCGCTCGAAGCGTCGGTGGAGGCGTCCGTGGATTCCTCCGCGGATTCCTCGGCCTCGGCTTCCTCGGTCGGCGAGGTCAGCTCCGTGTATTGATCCCGGATCTCCGTGCGGGTCGTCGCGACGGTCGCCGCCATGATCGAAGACTTCCCCTCGAGGAAGGTCGTGAAGTACAGGGTGGTGCCGTCGGGACTCCACGCGAGATCCCGTTCACGACCGTGCGTGGTGGTGATCCGTCGCGAGGTCGAATCATCGGCGGTCCCGCGGACCACGACCTCGCCGTAGGCGACCACCGCGATCGACTTTCCATCGGGGTTGAGGGCCGCTTCCGTGACCTGCCGCGAAACGTCCTGATTCCTCGTGGCGTCGAGCGCGTCCTCGGGCGCGGTCACGAGCATCGGCCGCGGCACCGCATCCGGATCGTCGAGATCCATCGTGTAGAGCGAGTCCCAGCGGTGAAGGACGAGCCGCCGGCCGTCGGGCGTGACGTCGAACCCGGCGACGTCGATGTCCTCGAAGTCGGTGAGCGGGGTGGTGGAACCGTCGACCAGCGATCGCTGGTGGACGTTGTGGGTGCGATTGGTGCGATCCGAGAGGAAGAGAACGTCCTCATTGCCCGCCCAGCGGGGCTTTCCGTCGTTGCCTTCCGAGTCGGCGATGGGGAGGAACGACCCGGTCTCCGTGTCGTGGAGCCAGACATCGCGGCGATCGTCACCGCGATAGTGACGACGTTCCCATTTGACGCCCCCCCGCTCGAAGGCGGCCCGACGGCCGTCGGGACTACGAACGTTCAATCCACCGAACGCATCGTGGAGCCGCTGTGGGTCACCGCCTTCGATGCCGACCTCGTAGGGACGAGGCGATCGATGCACATCCCCCTCGAGATATCCGGTGAGTCCCACCACGATGTCGCCGTTCGCGTCACGCCCCACGCCGCCGAGGGCGACCGAAGCATCGAGATCCGTCAATCGACGGATTTCCGTCCCGTCCGGCGCCATCGCCCAGAGGTTCGTGGTCCCGTCCCGGTCGCTTTCGAAGACGATCGTGGAACCGTCCGGCGTCCACGCCGAATCATGATCCCGGCCTGGATGACTGGTGAGCCTCTTCGCGGTACCACCCTCGAACGGCACGCTCCAGAGATCGCCACGCCAACTGAAGACGACGACCTTCCCATCCGGACTGATGCTCGGAAAACGGGGAAGGTCGACGTTGCCCTCTCCGCGTGCCGTGGCTGCGAAGGTCGTTTCGTGGGCGCCCAGCCCGAAAAGGGTGAGAAGCAGCATCAGGGAACCGAACCGGTTCGCCCGGAAGGAACCTTCGAGAAGGGGCCAGAGGAAGGATCTCGAGAACATGTCTTCAACGCTCCAGAATGCGGATTGGATCGCGACGAAACCCGACGATCGTGCAAAGATCGCCGAGTCGGCACCGTCCCCGAGTCTAGCCGAGCGAACCAACGGGGGCCATGACTTCAGCCGACCCTGCGGGGAGGTGGATCTGTACCGGTCATCCCGCCTGGCCGTCCGATGGCGGGGATCGATGACTGAAAAGAATCAGGTACCCCCGCAGATCCGGCGAGCGACGTCCGATTTCCCTTCTGTCCAGAAATCGAACCGAGGAGGATGCCCGTCATGAAGCCCCGAGACACCGAACAGACCAACCGACTTCGCACCATCCTCCAGCGGATGGAACGCTCGATCGACGACGCCCGCGCCCGCCGCGTCGATGGTCCGGGCCGGTCGGACGCGGTCACGCCGCCGCTCGCCTCGCCCGTCACGGGCGGTGGACGAATGCCGATCGACCCGCTCGACACCCCGATCGCGGACTCGAATCAGACGGAGCAGGACTTCTCGAAGGGGTCGACGACGGTTCGCGATGCCGGAACGATGTTCGACTTCAAGGGTCCGCGGCTCAAGGCCCGACCGAAGCGTCCCAGCGAAGGCTGATCACCATCGTTCGGATCCGCTTCCTCACCGCCGACGGTGTTGTAAAGTGGACCGATGCGAACCGAATCACTCGACTTTCTCCGACGCCTTCTCGACACCCCGTCACCCTCCGGCCACGAGATGGCCGGCCAGCGAGTCTGGCTCGACGAGGTGCAGGCGTCCGCGACCCGTACCTGGAACGATGCGTACGGGAACTGCTTCGCCCGTCTCGACTGCGACCATGCCGACGCCCCCACCGTGGCGGTCTGTGGCCATGCCGACGAAATCGGCCTGATGGTCAACAACATCGACGACAAGGGATTCGTCTACTGCCGCCAGATCGGCGGCATCGACGCGGGTTCGATCGTCGGAAAGCGGATCCGATTCGCCTCCAGCGTCCCCGGCGTGCACGATCCGGTCCTCGGCGTGATCGGCGCGACCGCCATCCATCTGCAGGATCGCAGCCGGGACGGCAAGGCCCGCAAGCTTCACGAGCTCTTCGTGGACATCGGCTGTCACTCGAGGGAAGAGGCGACGGAGAAGCTCAATGTCGGTGATCCCGGCGTCTTCGCCGACGGCTCCGAACTGATCGGCGACGACACCATCCTCGCCAGAGGTCTGGACAACCGCATCGGAACCTGGGCCGCCGCGGAAACCCTGCGCCGACTCGCCCCCGACCGAGCGTCCTTGAACTGCAACGTGGTCGCGGTGAGCACCGTCCAGGAAGAGGTCGGACTGGCCGGTGCGGCGATGATCGCCGAAGGCCTCAAGCCCGACGTCGCCCTGGTGACCGACGTGGGACATGCGACCGACACGCCGGGCATCGATCGAAACCGGCATGGTGACTTCAAGCTCGCGGGCGGCCCCAAGGTGGCGATCGGCGGACCCGCACAGCCGCTGGTGGTGGCGAAGCTGCTCGCCGCCGCCGAACGCGAAGAGATCACGATCCAGCGCTCCGCGGTTCCCGGCCGATCCGGCACCGATACCGACGCCATCTTCCTCCGCAGCGGCGGCATTCCCTCGGGCCTGGTGAGCCTGCCGATCCGGTACATGCACACCACCGTGGAAATGACGAGTCTCGCCGATCTCGATGCGATCGCGTCGATCTTCACGAGATTCTGCCGGGATCTCGGCCCGGGCGAATCGTTCGTTCCGACCATCGCCTGAAATTCGAGCTCGTGATTTCGAAGAAACCCGTACGTATTCCACGAGTGCGTGATCCGATCGAATCCGGCTGGCATTATCCTGAGAGACCTTTTCCAGCTTTCGACCCATGCTCGACTTCCTCTCCCAGACCCTCAGCAACTTCAAGCACACCGGCGCCGTCTGGCCGAGTGGTGGACGTCTCGCTCGAGAGATGACGGCGCCGTTGCGGGAGACGGACCGTCCCCGTCGAATACTCGAGGTCGGCCCCGGTACCGGCCCGTTCACCGCGAGGATCCTCTCCCACCTCCGGCCCGGCGACGAGTTCCACGTGGTGGAGATCAATCCCTTCTTCTGCAAGGTGATCGAAAAGCGGCATCTCGCGCCGTTTCGCGAGCGACGGCCCGACATCGAGGTCGCCCTGCACGAGGCCCCGATCGAGGATGCACCGATCGAAGGCCCGTTCGACCACATCATCTGCGGTCTGCCGTTCAACAACTTCCCGCCGCCGCTGGTTCGCGGCATCTTCAAGCGGATGATGGGGCTCCTCGCCGAGGACGGCGATCTCGCGTACTTCGAGTACGCCGCGGTCCGAGTGATGAAGGCCCCGGTCACGTCGTCCGCCTCGCGACGAAATCTCCGCAGGATCGACGCCCACGCGAAATCCCTGCACCGGCGGCATCGAGGCTCGCGGAGACTGGTCATGGCGAACTTCCCACCCGCCATCGCGGTGAGGCTCCGCCATCGGGACCCCTGACCCCGCAGGACGATTCGCGACATCCGGCACCAGGCCGTGCGCCCGCCGACCCGTACCCCAGGACGACGCCCCATGGTCTTTGTCAACGAACACTATCTGAAGCTGGCCGCGGGCTACCTCTTTCCCGAGATCGCAAGACGGGTCGCCGAGTACGAGGCCTCGTCGCCCGCCGCCGCGGAACGGATCATCCGGTGCGGCATCGGGGACGTCACCGAACCGATCGTGCCCGCGGTCATCGAAGCGATGCACGCCGCGATCGACGAACTCGCGGATCGCGACACGTTTCGAGGCTACCCCCCGCCGACCGGTTACGACTTCCTTCGGAAGGCGATCGCGGAACACGACTACCGCGCCCGAGGCGTGGAGATCGACGACGACGAGATCTTCGTGAGCGACGGGTCGAAGGGTGACTGCGGAAGCCTCCTGGAGATCCTCGGCGGCGGCAATCGCGTCGCGGTGAGCGACCCGGTGTATCCGGTGTACGTCGACACCAACGTCATGGCCGGGAACACCAGGGAAGCCCTCGAAGGGGGGGGATACGACGGCCTGGTCACGATGGAGGCCCGGGAGGAGAACGGATTCATTCCCAGGCCGCCCGCCGAGCCCGTGGACGTCGTCTATCTCTGCTTCCCGAACAATCCGACCGGGTCGACGATCGATCGCGAAGGCCTGCAGGAATGGGTCGACTGGGCCCTCGAACACGAATCGCTCGTCGTCTACGACGCCGCGTACGTGAACTTCATCCGGAACCCGGAACTCCCACGGAGCATCTTCGAGATCGAGGGCGCGGATCGGTGTGCGATCGAAACCCGGAGCTTTTCGAAGAACGGCGGCTTCACCGGTGTCCGCTGCGGATACACCGTGGTGCCCAAGACGCTGGAAGGTCGGACCCGCGACGGACGTCGCGTGCCTCTTCACGGACTCTGGAATCGACGGTGGTGCACTCGAAGCAACGGCGTGAGCTGGCCGGTGCAGCGAGGCGCCCACGCGCTCTACTCCCCCGCGGGCCTCGAGCAGACCTCGAAGCTCGTCGATCACTACATGACCAATGCGGCGCTGCTTCGCGGTGGATGCGAATCCATGGGACTGCGGGTGTTCGGAGGCACCGACGCGCCGTACGTCTGGGTCCGCTGCCCCGATGACATCGACAGCTGGGGCATGTTCGACCGTCTCCTGCGGGAGGCGCAGATCGTCACCACCCCCGGAGCCGGTTTCGGCCGAGGCGGTGAAGGTTACTTCCGGATCAGCGCGTTCAACAGCCGCGCCAACGTCGATGAGGTCGTGAATCGAATGCGGGCGATGGTCTGAAGCATCGGCCGGAATCCGAATGAAACGCACGACGGCCCCTCACTTCGCGGTGAGGGGCCGTCGCTTCGATTCCGATCGGTTCGAACCACCTTCGCGATCAGGCGGTGGCGTCGACGGCCGAGAAGCCGTGCTCCTGCATCAACCGGTCCATGATCGCTTCCGAAGACGTCCCGGGAAGCTTCAATCCCTTGAGCACGTCGGACAGGTTCGACGGGAGGGTCTCGTGGCCGAGGTTCGAAAGGATGCCCGCGACCCGATCGGTCGCGGAAGCGGTCCCGAAGGGCTGCCCTCCGAGCGTCGGCGGCATGGCCTGGATTCGACTTGCGGCATGCGACTGGTTCGCCTGCTGGATCGGATCCGGCGCGAGGATGTCGTTCCATCGCTGGGACAGGTTCGCGAGCGAGGCGTCGGTGCCGTCGAAGATGGCCTTGGCATCCCGGGAGATCATCTGGGTCAACTCGGAGCGATCGATGAAGCCGTCACCATCGGCGTCGAAGAGCTGCCCGAGCTCCATCGGAAACCCCATCTGGCCCACTTCGATCCGGCCTTCCCCGGCACCATCGAACCGCGACATCGCCTGGTCGGCGATGTTCGAAACGACGTGCTCGACCTTCATCGGCAGTGCGTTCGACGGCAGCTGGGTGCCTTCGGCCTGCTCGAGAAACAGCCCGAGATCCACGCCGTCGACGGTACCGTCGCCATTCAGGTCGAAGGCGGCGTCGTCGGAACCCCACGCCGACATGAACTGTTCCAGCTGATTCGGATCGACCGTGGATTCCATCTGCTGTTCGAGGTACTGCCCGAGATCCTGACCGTCCACGATGCCGTCGGCATTGAGGTCGTACACCGGGTCCGCGGAACCCCACGCGGCGACGAAACCGTCGACGCTGAGGGCTTCGCTGGCGGGCGGCGAATCGCCGACCCCACCCTGGAGATAGACGCCGAGGTCCAGTCCGTCGACGACGCCGTCGGCGTTGAAGTCCCAGTCGGGATCGGACGTGCCCCACGCGCCGAGCAGCGCCTGCAGGTCGGCGTCGCCGGATGCGGCCGCGGTCTGGACCGAGAGCAGGGTTCCAAGGTCGGTGCCATCCACCATGCCCGAGCCGTCGACGTCCCAGGTCTGGTCGTTCGAACCCCAGGCCGACATGAAGGCATCCATGTCGAGCAACTGCTCGCTTCCGCTCAGCGGCGGATCGGAGGATGCTGGTGTCGAAGCACGAACCGTGCCCGCGGTCGAGGCGGCGTTGGTGCGAGCGAGGCCCGCGGGGCCGAGAAGTTCAGGATTGGCGTGACCGATCTGCATGGTGGTTTCTCCAGGAGGGGAATCGTGAAGAAACGAACGCAACGGTCGTGCCAAGATCGGGAAACCCGATCGGAGCGCCTTCGCACGGTCATTGGCCGAACGACGGCGGACCTTCCGGCATCGATTGCGCCGATCCGGCCGGACGAAGATGCGTTTTCTGCGCGACGGTGTTCAGTCGTTCCAGCCGGGCGACGGCGTCGGGCGTGGCGGCACCGGGATGATCTCCTCGGAGTCACCTGCATCGCCATGATCCCGCTCATCGGGAGGCAGGAAGTCCGTGCAGATCACGAACATCTCCACGGATTCGGAGCGACTTGCCACCGGCTTGAACCCTTTGACCTTCCGGAACAACCCGTTCGATCGAGTGAGAAGATCACGATAGGCCTCGCCCTCGAACACCTTCATCACGAGGTTCCCGCCCGGACGCAGCCACTCGGGCACCCGATCCAGCAGGACGTTGCAGAGTCGGATCGAACGATGGTGATCGCCGAAGGGATCGCCGGTGGTGTCCGGGGCCATGTCGGAGAGCACCACGTCGAACACCTCGCCGCCGAGTGACGCCAGATCCATCTCACAGAGATCCGCTTCGTGCAGCGAGACGTTTTCGGGGAGTTCCGCGGGATCGATCGCCTTCAGATCCACCGCCACCACCGAACCGCGACGGCCGACCCGACGGGCCGCCACCTGCGCCCAGGACCCGGGCGCCGCCCCGCAATCGAGGACCCGGTCACCCTTCGAAAGGACCTTCTTCCGGTCGTCGATGTCGGTCAGCTTGAAAGCGGCGCGAGAGCGGTAGCCCTCACGCTTTGCCTGACGAAACCAATGGTCCTGCACGTCTCGCACGAAGTGTTCCGGATCGTCCCGCCGACGGTGGGCGTGGTCTCATTCCATGATGATCGGGCCGACGCCCGTCGGGAATTCGGTGACCGCGACGCGAATGTCGCCATAGGTCGTTCTCACCAGAACCGGATTGAGACCGCCACCCACGTCCGCGACGAAGGTCGCAGGGTCGTTGTCGGCCGACGTGCTGACCACGCGAGCCTCGGTGAACCGGTTGTAGACGAGACCGCCGATCGATCGAAGATCGTAGATTCCGGTCGAGCCCTTCGGCGCCCGGTAATCGACGTCCCCCTCCTTGGTGACGAGGATGATCGGCTCGTTCATCGGGTGTTCGGTGATGACCCGGATGTCTCCNTGGGTCGTCTCGACGTCGACGCCGCCGGTGTTGTTCTTGACCCAGACCCGGCCTTGATCGGTTCGAACCCGGACGGAACCGAGGTCCGCGGTGCGGATCCGGAAGTCGATACCCTGAAAATGTTCTTCAAGATCATCGCTGGTCGCGACCACCCGGACCGTCTCCCGGTTCAAGTCACCGGGAATCAGCTCGACCACGTAGTCCATCTCATCGAGTGCAGCTTCCGCCTCGTCGCGTCGAAGATGACCGTGATTGGCGTGCCGAACCGGTTCGATGATCGTGTTCTTCAGCCCGGGGACCGCCTCGACGAGCACCGTGCCACCGAAGGACTCGAGGTCGATGTCGACGGGGCCGTTCGTGGCGACCACGATCCGGGGATCGTCGATCGACATCTGACCGTAGACGACGGCGTTGTTCATCCGCTCGAGGCTGGAAGTCGGCGTGGCGATACACCCCTGGAACGTCGCGACGGAAGCGACGAGACCCGCGAGGATGGCGGGCGTTCGGAGGGTCGAGAGGCGACGAATCGACGAAATCGAGTGAGGCTGCATGCGAGATCCTGCGGAGTGGTGCCGAGGCGGTGGGGCCTCGAAGAGATTGCTTCAACGGTTCCGACGTCGAACCAAGACCGGATTACTTCGGTCATATCGGCCGATTCAGGCCCTAAACTCTCAAGACCCGCCCTGAAAACCGGTTTCGGAGCCGTTTCGGCCCGGATTCCTCGGAAGCGACCCGCCGATCGGCCTTGGCCGTAGCATCAGGACATGCCAGATCTCCTTTCGGTGCCTTTGAGGCAAGCCATTCGAGCGACGAGGCTTCGACGCCTCGGCCTCGGTTCGGTCCTCCTCGCCACGCCGGGGGCCCTCGCGCAGGATTCACCCCCGATCCCCGACCCGGGTAGCACGCCCTCGAGGCAGGTCGCACCGACGCCCGCACCGGAATCCAGCGACCGATTTCGCGTTCGGATCGCACCCACCGCCGCCGCGGAGGCTCGTCGAACGATGGAGGCGAATCGAGATGCGAGGCCTCGACTGCTGATCCTGCTCTGTGAGAACAAGGGCCGGCTCTCCGGCCGGGACCCGCTCGACGCGCCGTTCCTCGAACGACCGCAGCCCATTCTCTCGATGCCGATCTCCGCGGCGATGCTCGAGGACCCCGCCACCTTTCTCCTGGGCCCCGACGAGGCCGGCACGGTGATGGTTCCCGATCGGCTGGATCACCTCCGAGGCGGCTTCCTCGCCCGTGCGGTCCTCGATCTCGGCCTGAACCGTGGCCACGCCGCGGCGGGAAATCCCGTCTCCGCCATCACGCCCGTCGACTTCGCCCCGGATCGCGATCGAACCTTCGACCTCGTCGTCGATCGGATGCTTCCCGACGTCGAACTTCCCACCGCCTCGAACCTGAAGTGGATCGAACTCGACAGCCCATCCCTCACCCGGACGCTCGGGCGCCCCATTCGACATCGCGCCGGGGTGGCGTTTCCACCGGCCTACTTCGACCTCGACGCCAAGCGACGATTCTGGCCGGTGATCTACGTGATCCCCGGTTTCGGGGGCGACCATCGATCCGCGACCCGGTACGCCGCCATGCTTCGGGATCCCGCGATGCGGTCCTATCTGCCGCAGGCGGTTTGGATCGTGCTCGATCCGGAAGACCGGCTCGGACACCACGGATTCGCGGATGGCGACAACTTCGGTCCCCGGGCGACCGCATTGGTCGAAGAGTTCATCCCCTGGCTCGAGAAGCGTTTTCGCCTCGTCCCGAACTCGAAGGGCCGCTTCGTCACCGGTCACTCCAGCGGCGGCTGGTCGAGCCTCTGGCTCCAGCTCCAGCATCCCGGGATCTTCGGCGGTTGTTTCTCCAGCGCTCCTGATCCGGTCGACTTCGCGGCGTTCGGCACGGTCGATCTCGGCACGGACGCGAACCTCTTCGAGGACGCGGATTCGAATCCGCGGGCGTGCTATCGGGCCCCGCTCACCGCCGACCGCGACCACGTGATGATGACCATCGCCGAGGAGATGGAGATGGAACACGCCCTCGCGCCCGACTTCACGAGCGGCGAGCAGTGGGCCGCGTGGAACGCGATGTTCTCGGGACGCGACGCCGCTTCGGGGCTTCCCGTCGCCGCCTTCGATCTCGAGACGGGACTGATCGATCGCGGCGTGATCGAACGCGATTGGAGTCGCTACGACATCGCCGCCCTGCTTGCGGCGGATCCGAAGCGACTCGCACCGATCTTCCGGGACAAGGTGCGACTGCTTTGCGGCGACCGGGATTCGTTCTACCTCGACCTCGCGGTCGAGCGGCTCGCGGAAGCGGTGGCGATGGAACGGTCGCGACTCGAATCGACCGAGGGGCCGGGCTACATCGAGCTCGTGCCCGGGGCGACCCACGGCACGATCGTGCCAATCGCGATGCAGCGGTGGTACCCGGAACTCCGGCGGCTCGTCGCGGAGGCGCCGGAACGCTGAACGGTCGGACTCGAATCAGACCGAGACGCCCACCATGCCGGCCGCCGCGGCGGTGATGCTCGCGGCATCGAGCCCGCACTGTCGCATCACGTCGTCGGTGGTTCGCGCGCTCTTCGGAATCCGGCGGACGTGCAGCTGTCGCACCGTGAACGCGTCGCCGCCCGAAGTGCAGGCGTCGGCGATCGCGGAACCCAGCCCGCCACCGTAGTTGTCCTCGACCACGAGGATGTTGCCGCCGTTCTCGTTGGCGACGTCGAGCATGCCGTCCTCGTCGAACGGCAGGGAGTACATGTCCACCAACGTCGCATCGATGCCGGCCCGATCGAGCAGCTCCAGCGCCTTGTTGCACTCGTGGACCATGTAGCCCGCGGTCGCGATCATGAGATCGCGCCCCTCGTTGAGCACTTCGAATCCACCGAGTCGGAATTCCGTGGCATCGTCGTAGAGGAACTCCACCTCCGGCCGGAAGACCCGCATGTAGCACGGCCCGTCGTGGTCGATCATCGTCCGGGTGAGCGCGAAGGCGTCCGTCGATCGAGCGCAGATCCGCTTCGCCCGAACCGAACTCGACGAACGCGCCGTTCGGAGCCTCCTGGCGATCCTCACGCCCGGACAGGCCGGCGAAGTGGAGAAGGCGCGACGCTCGGCACCGCGGATCGAAGGAATCCGGGGGCTCGAGGGATTGGACGGTCTTCAAGACCTCGAAGGTCTCGACGCGATCGGGGGCGGCGGGATCTTCACCGGCGGGTGAGCGTGGTCAGCCCGCCCGGAATTCCGGCGGAACGTCGCCCCAGGGCGCGATGACCCGGCTCTTCACGCCCCCGCGACCCTTCCAGTCGCTGACCACCTGCATCCAGGCCGGGCTCGTGGTTCGAGCGAGATCGTCGCGGATCTTGTTGGTCACCGCCTCGAAGAACATGCCTTCGTTACGAAACGCGTGAAAATAGAGTTTGAGGCTCTTCAGCTCGACGCACACCGCGGCGGGCTGGTAGCGGAGCATGATGGTTCCGAAGTCGGGATGGCCGGTCATCGGGCAGACGGAGGTGAACTCCTCGTGCCGGTGTTCGATGACGTAGGGCTCGGCTCCGGGGTTGTCGAAGAACTCGAGGATCTCTTCGGCGATCGGTCGCATGGCGTGTCCTGTCGGGTCACAGCGGATAGGTCGTCAGCAACTGGACGACCTTGGGCTGCTCAGGGTACACGCGAAGGCTCGCTCGGAACGCCTCGCCGGCCGCTTCCCGGGCCGCGGCCTCGGTGCGATCGGAGCGAAGCCACTCGTTGAGCTCGTTCACCCCGATGCCGTTGAGGGCGGGCCAGTACTGGGGATCGATTTCGACGGCCCGACGATAGCTCTCGAGGCTTCCGTCGTAGTCACCCTGCCGGAAGTAGGCGCGGCCGAGCCGTTCCCACGCCTGCGGGGCCGGTTCGATCGCGACGAGGACCTGTCCGGCGTTGATGGCTTCCGCGAATCGCTCTTCGCGGGCGTAGCACTCGACCAGACTTCGAATCACCGAGGGTTCGTTGCCGAGGAGCTCGAGCGCGATCTCGAAGGCGTCGATGGCGTCGCTCAATCGGTCGACCCGCATGTAGGCCTCGCCGAGATCGGCGCGGGCCCGGCCGTCGTCGGGGGACAGCACCACCGCCTGCTCCGCCGGTGCGATGGCGTTCGAAGCCATGTCCAAGCCGAGATAGGAGCTCGACATGCCGACGAGGGCCTCGACGCTGTTGGGATCGACGACCAAAGCCTGCTGATACGCGCGAATCGCTTCGCGGAGCTTTCCAAGGACCTGGAGGACTTCGCCGTATCCCAGCTGGGCTTCGAAGCTTCTCGGATCGAGTCGGGTCGCCCGGGCGAAGGCCGGTTCGGCTCGCTCGTACTCACCGAGATCCTCGTAGGCGACGCCGATCCCGATGTAGGCGACGGTCAGCGAGGGATTCTCGTCGAGGAGTTCCTCGAAGATCTGAATGGCCTTGTCGTGATCACCGGATTCGATCGCCGCCCGACCTTCATCGTTGCGGAAACTCTGGATCGCGGTCGGCACCCGCACGTCGGCGACGACCCGGGTGGGCGCCGGCAGGGCGAACGAATTGTCGGATTGATCGTTGCTCCCGCTCTGGCATGCAGCGAGCGCGAGGGGCAGCGAGAGCACGATGAGAAGTGGATTCTTGGACATGGTTGATTCAAAGCCTCTGATGCGGAGGATCAGCCCTCCACGACTCTTCCGTCGACACAATCAGGCACGAGGTGACAACGAACCCAGCATTTCGAGGTTGATCACATCCCATGATCGACCGTCGACACCGCCCTCTTTTTCCGTTTCAAGGACCATCGGGATCTCCTGCCACGCCGAAACCCCCAGTACCGCTTCGAAACAGGGGATTCCACAGGTCCCATGTCCGATATGCGCATGTCGGTCCTTGCGACTGCCGAGGTCGCCCACCGAATCGTTCAGATGGACCGCGATCACCTGATCGAGCCCACAGGTCGCGTCAATTCGGTCGAGCACCGCCTGCGCTTTCTGCGCAGTGGACATGTCGTGGCCGGCGGCGACCGCATGACAGGTGTCGAAACAGAATCCGACCCGTTCCGGCGCCGCCACCCGGTCCCGGATCCACGCGAGCTGGCCCGGGTCGTACCCCAGATTGGTCCCGCTTCCCACCGTGTTCTCGAGCGCGGTCCGCACCTTGAACCCCCGTGTCTCCCGCTCGAGGCGGTCGAGCGCGGTCACGATGCGAGCCAGCCCCTTTTCTTCGGCGGACGTCGGCGCCACGCCGAGCACGTTCGGCTCGCCGGGCTTTCGCTTCGACTCCAGATGGGCGCCGGGATGCGCAACGCAGGCGGGAATCCCGAGGGTCTCGCATCGTTCCAGTTCATCACGCTGGAGCGTGACCGACTTCTCCCAGCCCTCGGAATCCGGCGACGCCATGTTCACCAGGTAGCTGTTGTGACTGACCACGCGATTCGGCCGCTCATTCCAGCCCAGCCGCTCGAGGCCCGCCTTCCACGCCAAGACATCGTCGTCCGCGAGTGGCTTCGACTTCCACTGGCGCTGGTTCTTGGTGAACACCTGCACGCAGTCACAGCCAAGCGTCTCGACCGCTTCCAGTGCGTGGTGGACTCCACCTGCGATGGAAAGGTGCGATCCGAGCCACGGTCGCCGGTCGTTCCCGGTCGCCGCGCCCCCGTCGATTCCGCTCGTCTTTCTGGCCACGTTTCCGGTTCCTTTCAATCGCTACGCCGTTCCGTCATCGTCCATCCGTCGAACACGTTCGTCGAATTCCTTCTCCGCTTCCGCAAGCCTCGCGTCCCGCCGGGTTTCGGTCGCCTGGTACTGGGCTCGGTGCAGAAGGCACCGAATCGACGCCGCGAAGATCTGCACATCGGCGAAAAGCACGCACACACCCCACCCGATCCCCCCCACGAAGGCCGCCATCGCGAGTTTGGGTCCCGTCGCCGCGATGCCGGCGGGCGGAAGAAGTCCCGCGAAATGCGAGCCGAGCACGAGGACCACCCCCCCGATGGTGAGCAGGTAACACCATGGTGCCGCCTCGAGAATCGCGTGGCCTTGATCCTCCTGCACCCACCAGGCGGTTCGACGGCCGACCAACGCCGCGCCGAGCCCGACCAGCAGCATCGTCGAGATCGAGATGAACTCGATCATCGCGTCACCGGAAAACCCGGGAAGGATCGCGACGACGGCGTACCCCGCCGATCCGACCAGCATGAAGACTCGCAGGAGATATCGAACAAGCCGCGATGAACCGTCGGCACCTCGATCGGGATCCAACTCGACACTGGTCCGGAACCACACGCCGAGCATCGCCACGACCGCGACGGGAATGGCGATCCAACCCGGGAAGGACCGGATGATCGAAATCGCGACGACGAGGAATCCGACCTGACCGATCACCACGACGCCCGAACGCCAGATCACCCCCGTGATGGTCGCGTACGCGGATCGCGCGAGCGCATCCGCGTCGCGAATCCGCCCGCCCGCGTCTCGAGCGCCGCATTCAGGGCATCGGGAGCGTGGTGCGAGGCCGGTGAGGACGTACCCACAGCGACCGCAAGCCGCCGAGGGTGACTCGTTCGGACGCCGATCCTCCGGAGACGCCGGGATGGGCGTCAAGTCACGACGGCCGTGGCATGGCGGACGGCGTTCCGGAACATGGCGAGGCCCGGCGTGTCGCCGGACCGGACGGACGCCTCGAGTCGGGTCCAGGTGGGATGCTGGGACCACCGCGTGTATCGCTCCGGATGCGGCATCAGGCCGAAGACCAGCCCGCTCGCATCGCAGATGCCGGCCACCCGTCCACGCGAACCGTTGAAATGATCCGCCTCGGTGTACCGCAAGGCGATCCGACCTTCGGACTCCAGCGCCGCGGTCGTCTCATCCGTGGCCACGAACCGACCTTCACCGTGGGCGGATGGAAGCACCATCGCCTCGGACGGAACATCCGCGAGTCCCGTGGTCCAGATGCACCGGGTCGACTCGGGAATCTCGACCCCGGTCCACACGTCGTGGAATCGACCACGTTCGTTCGGGGCGAGGGCCACGGTCGGAATCGCAGGTTCCGGCGGCCAGGTCTCCCCGTCGCCCGGACCCGGCAGCAGGCCGGCCTGAACCGCGATCTGAAAACCGTTGCACGGGGCGATCATCGGCACACCGCGATCGATCGCGGCCGCGAGCGCCGGATAGAGGCCACGACGGATCAGCTGGGCGAGCACCCGGCCCGCACCGCCGTCGTCGCCGTAGCTGAATCCTCCGGGCAGTCCGATCAACGCGAAATCGTCGATCCGGGATGGTGTCTCGATCAGATCCGAAAGCAGCACCGACTCCGGCGATGCCCCGGCGGCCTCGAAGGCGAGCGCCAGTTCACCATCGCAATTGATGCCCGGCGCCGTGATGACCAGCGCCTTCGGTCGATCGCCGATCGATTCACGACGCGGACCGCCGGTCTCCTTCAAGTCGTTCATCGGTCGCACCCTCGCTTCCATGCTTCCTCGAATCGCGCCGCGGCTTCGCGCCCCGAACCCAGCTCGGTTCCCGTGACCGAGACCTCCCCGCCATCCGGACCGGCCGCGATGAACGAGCCGACCACCCCGTGCGGAACTCCCTCCAGCAGTCGCGACAACGCCGGGAGATCCGACTCGGCCACTTCGAGGAGGTAACGGGAATGATCCTCGGCGAAGGCCCGCGCGACGGCGGACACCGCGGCACCGTCGACCGGCACCGCGTCCAGATCGAATTCAAGACCGAGCCCGCCCGCGAAGGCCATCTCAATCGCGGCGGGCAGGAGTCCGCCCTCGCTCGCATCATGGGCCGACCGGACCAGACCCTGACGAATCGCGTCGTGGACGATTCGCGCGACCCGAGGTCCGGAGTCGAGGTCGACGGTCGGCAGCTCGTCGACGCCCGCGTTCGGATCACCGCCGACCCGAAGATAGTGCGAGCCGCCGAGCCGATTCGTCGTCGCCCCGATCGCGAGCAGCCGTCCACCCGGACGCTTGGCATCCATGGTGGTGGCGAAACGTTCTTCCGGGACGATGCCCATGCCGGAGATCAGGAGCGTCGGCGGAATTCGAATGGTGCGACCGTCCTCGGTCGTGAACTGGTTGTTCAGGGAATCCTTGCCGCTGACGAACGGGGTGCGGTAGGCCAGTCCTCCATCGAGGCACGCTTCGGCCGCCCGAACCAGCGAACCCAGATTCCGAGGGTCGTCGCACCCGGGCCAGCAGAAGTTGTCGAGGATCGCGATGCGGTCCGGATCCGCCCCGACGCACACCATGTTCCGGACGCACTCGTCGATCGCCGCGAGTCCCATCACGTACGGATCGCGGGCGAGTCCGGTGGCGAGCCCGTGGCCGATGGCCAACCCCCTCGGTCGATCCGGTACCGGACGAATCACCGCGGCATCCCCGGGGCCCGCGTTCGGACCGACGAAGGGCTTCACCACGCTGCCACCCTGGACCTCGTGATCGTACTGCCGCACGATCCACGCCTTGCTCGCGAGATTCGGATGTCCCAGAAGCGTGGCCGTCATGTCGAACACGCCGGCGACATCGTGGACGGCCGGCGAAGATTCCACCCCGACGTCGTCACCACCGGCCTCGCGGGCGGCCCACTCGGGATCCCACACCGCCTCGCGGAGCGGCATGGGCACGCCGTCGTGCATGAATTCCATCGCGATCCGACCGACCTCGACGTCACCCCAGCGGAGTATCAGTTCCCGGTCGGGCGTTCCGAATTCGCCGAGGTCGCACCACTCGACATCGTGACTGTCGCAGATCGCCGCGATCGCCTCGACGTTCTCCGCGGGTACCGCGAGGACCATGCGTTCCTGCGCTTCGCTGATCCAGACCTCGACCGGGCTCAGCCCTTCGTACTTGAGCGGGGCGCGATCGAGCCGGACTTCGGCGCCGATCCGCTCGCCCATTTCGCCGACCGCACTGCTGAAACCACCGGCGCCGCAGTCGGTGATCGAACTGAAGAGGCAGCCGTCCGGATGATCGCGGGCGGCCAGAACCGCATCGAGCGTGACCTTCTCCGTGATCGCATTGCCGATCTGCACCGCATGGCTGAACTCGTCGGCATGGGTGTCGGTCAGTTCGGCGCTCGAGAAGGTCGCCCCGTGAATGCCGTCCCGACCCGTGCGGCCACCCATCGCGATGATCCGGTCACCGGGCCGTGCATCGCCTTCGATGAGGTCGCGGGGCATCACGCCGACGCAACCGACGTAGACGAGCGGATTGCCGATGTAGCGATCGTCGAACCACACGCCCCCGTCGATGGTGGGAATGCCCATGCGGTTGCCGTAGTCGCGAACGCCTGCGACCACCTCGCCGAGGATGCGATGCGGGTGGAGGCAACCGGTGGGGATCTCCGCGGGCGCGTCGGTCCCGACGCAGAACACGTCGGTCGCCGCGATCGGCTTCGCCGCCAGGCCCGTGCCCATGATGTCGCGGATGCAACCGCCGATTCCGGTCGCGGCGCCGCCGTACGGTTCGATCGCCGACGGGTGGTTGTGCGTTTCGACCTTCATGCACACCGCGGTGTCCTCGTCGAATCCGACGATGCCCGCATTGTCCACGAAGACCGAGAGGCACCAGTCGTCGAGACCGTCCGCCATCAATCGATGCGTCGCGGCGGCGACGGTCGACTTCAACAGATTGTCGATGCGAACGCGGCCGGTCTCGTCGACCGAATGGCCGGGCCGATCGGCCGCGGTGTCGCGAATGGAGAATCCGGATGCGACCGCGGGCTCGCGATATTCGATGGTCGCCTTCAACGTCTTGTGGACGCAATGCTCGGACCAGGTCTGGGCGAGGGTCTCGAGTTCGATCTCCCGGGGCTCGCGACCGAGACCGCGGTAATGGGACTGGATCGCACGCATCTCGTCGAGCGAAAGAAAGAGATGGGCGTCGCGACTCAGTCGCTCCAGGGCCGCATCGTCGAGTTCGCACAGCGGCAGGTCGCGCACTTCGAACGGCTGCCGGTGGCCGGTCGGGAACGAATCGGGGTGATACGGCCCGGTGTGGATCGCGTGGACCACCGGATTCGCGAGCAGACGATTCGCCAACTCGCATCCGGCCTCCGCCCCGATTCCCCCGAAGGTGAACCGCCGGCCGGTCCGGACCGTCACCGTCGCGCCACCGGCNNCACCGAGCATCGCGCGGATCGCGGTCGCGATCGAGGCGGCCGCCGGATCCATGACGCCGGGGAGCGGATGCACTTCGATCACCACTTCGTCGGCCTCCACCGCCGCGGCGCCGATCACCGATGACTGGGTCACGGGATCCGCGAGCAGTTCCTTGGCGATCATGTCGAGCGCCCGGTCCGAAAGCCCCCCTTCGATGAGGTAGACCGCGGCGCAGTCGACCGAGCTCGGCGTCAGCGCGGCAGGCAGGCCAGCGAAATCACGGCGCAGGGCATCCGCGGTCGGATCACCGAACTCGGGGCGCCGATGGATCTCGATGCGGTGAACGGTGGTGGTCATGGTCGGGGACGCGGCATTGGCGGTGGTCATTTCCGCGGCATTTTAGGGGATCCGCCGCCCCGAGGCCGAGCCCGTGGCTCAACTGGCGCCCGATCCCGGATCCCCGGGATCCGAATCCGATGCGACCACGAAAACGCGGCCTCGTCGCCGAAGCGACGAGACCGCGTGAGTGGACGGAGGAGCCGGGGTTCGACCCGGCGAGGCTCAGAACATCAACTGGACGTAGGTCCGGATCGTGTAGGCATCGGTGACCGGGGTGGACCGAACGCCGGTTTCAGGCGTCGTCCATGCGGGCGAGATCGATCTCGGGAAGTAGCTCACCGAGAACCCCCACTTGAGGTCGTTTCCGTCGAGGTACCAGGTGCCGCCGGTGGTGATGCTCGAGAAGTTGGAGGTGTCCGCGAACGCTCCGTAGAAGTCGGCGAATCCGGCGGGCGGCCCGGAAAGGTCGCCGAGGTTTCCGTTGTTGACCACCTCCATGTAATCGAAGCCGACGAACGCCTCGAAATCCGCACTGAGATACATGGAACCGTAGAGGCTCGCGCCGAGCATCGAGACGTTGCCGGCGTCGAAGGTCGGGTTGGTGTTCCCCAGCGGCGCGAAACCGAAGTAGAGATATGACGCCGAAGAGGAGATGCTGTGGTAGTAGGCGGCGGCACTGATGCTGCCACCCCCGAGGTTCCAGGTAAGATCACCGGTGAACGCGAACCAGTTGTTGTATCCACCATTCGACGTCTGGTTGTACGCGGTGGGATTCAGCATCGCCTTGCTCTGCTGCCAGTGCGCACCCACGCCGAGGAGGACCCCGGTCTCGGATCCGGGGGGCGAGGTCATCGAATCGAATTCCCGCCAGTTACCGGCGAGCTTGAATTCCATCCTCGCGGAGATCGCGAGCTCAGCCTGGGTGAAGTCGTAAGGCGAATTCGCGGGCTGCGTGGTGCTGAAGTGATAGGCGTCGAAGATCCGGTCGTTTCCGCCGTCGCTGAGTGCGACCCGCATCCGAGTGCTGTCGCCACCCCAGGCGAGTTCGACGCCCTGACTGCGACCAAGCCCCATGTGGAGCG
>NZFT01000038.1 GCA_002690755.1 Phycisphaerae bacterium | reverse complement strand
CGCCACGGCCCGCGGTCTCGTCTCCGGCGTCGATATTCGACTTCCGGAGAGGATTTCGCCGATATCTGGACGTGCGATCTCCTCGTCCACTCTTCCGTCTCGACCCCGGCTGGCTTTTCGTGGCCGCCGGTCTGGCCATGCTCGTGGCGGTCGTGCTGGTTCCCCAGCAGCAGGCCCGACGGGAGGCCGAACTCGGACTGGCCCCGCTCCAGTTCGCGAAGGATCGACTGCTCGAGCGGCACGCCCGCTACGACCTCGCGATCTTCCAGCTCGACGAGCAGGAGCCCGCGGTCATGGACCGGCTGGTCCGGTCCAAACTGCATCTCCGGCCGCTCGACGCCGATCGCGATGACGGGACGATCTACATCTCCAGCGCGATCGATCAGCCGATCCCGAACTGGATCGACCGGCATCTCCGGCTCGAGCCCCCGATGCCTCGGCCACCGAGAACCACGGCGCTGGCGACCCTCGTCGGTTCGGGGCTTCGGCTCTGGGTGATCGGTGCGGCGACCTTCAGCATCTTCATCGGCCTGGTGCTGGGTGGTGCCGGCGAACCGGTCGCGCGAGAGGTGGCCAGGCGTCTTCTCCGAATTCCGGCTGCCGGAGCGGGTGAAGATGCCGTCCAGCCGCATCTCTTCGGTGGTGATGACGATGAGGCGCAGGAGGCGCAGGAGGAGCCGGGTGGTGTCGCCGAGCAGGCGGCCGTCGATCCGGCGACCACCGTGATTGCGACGGTCGCGACCTCGATTCCGAAGCCGGTGGCATGGGTCGCCGCGGAAGAAGCGGAAGATGACGAGTACGAGGAAGACGACGAGTACGAAGACGACGAAGAGGAAGCAGAAGAGGATGTCGACGAGCTAGAGGAAGCGGACGAGGACGAGGACGACGAGGCAGAAGAAGGCGACGACGAAGAGGAAGATGACGAGGAAGAGGAAGAGGAAGATGACGAGGAAGAGGAAGAAGACGACGAGGCAGAAGAAGGCGACGGGGAAGCGGACGACGAAGCGGAAGATGATGGCGACGAGTTAGAAGAAGGCGACGAGGACGCAGAAGACGAGGAGAAAGAAGACGAGGACGAGGAACCAGAACAGGAAGAGGGAGAAGATGTGTACGAAGACGACGAAGCCGCAGATGATGGCGACGAGTTAGAAGAAGGCGGGGAAGAAGAAGACGAGGAAGAAGACGAGGAAGAGGAAGACGACGAGGAAGAGGAAGAGGAGTCGGATGAGGAAGAAGACGAGTACGAGGACGACGAAGCAGCAGATGACGACGGCGAGTTAGAAGCGGGCGGGGAAGAAGAAGACGAGGAAGAGGAAGAAGACGAGGACGAGGAAGCGGAAGCGGGAGAGGAAGCAGACGAGGAATCGGGAGAAGCGAGTGGAGAGGATTCAGAGGGTGGCGACGATGACGAAGGAGGCGACGGCGTCTTGGCCGGCGAGTTGATCTACGAGCCTTTGGACGAAGATGCGAGTCTCTGGTCGGATCTCGATGAAGAGACCGGCTCGATCTGACTCGCGTTGCCCCGGCGGGTCGTCGCTCGGTCGGTCACCCGCCACCGAAAGAACCTGAAGAAACGCACGTTCCAACCGGCGCGTGGTTTTCGTCGACTAGGCTCCGCGTGGGGCTGGATGACGCGATGAATGTCTCCGATCGGGTGTGGATGATTGCGATGGCCGACGCCACCGGATGGGGGCCGGTCGCGGTCGGCCGGCTTCGTCACCAATTTGGTTCGGTCGCCGCGATGCGGTCGGCATCGGTCGAGGAACTGTCCAGGGTCCTCGAGGCGTCTCCGTCGACCGTTCGCAAACGACTCGCGTCCCTCGACATCCGGGCGGCGAAGTCCGACCTCCGACGGGTGCGTCGTCAGGGTGGTGAGGTGATCGACATCTTCGAAGCCTCCTACCCGCAGTTGTTGCGGGGAATGTCTGATCCCCCGACCCTGGTGCGAACGCGTGGTTGCGTCGCGTGCCTTGAGGCGTCGCCGACGATCGCGATCGTCGGGAGTCGTCGGGCGTCGGCGGTCGGGATCGACCTCGCGACGAAATTCGCGATCACGTTGGCGGAGCACGGGGTGACGGTCTGCTCGGGTGGGGCTCGAGGAATCGACGCCGCGGCGCACCGTGCGGTGCTCCGGGCCGGCGGTCGAACCATCGTGGTCCTCGGAAGCGGCCTGGCGCGACCCTACCCCCCGGAACATGAGTCCCTCTTCTCGGAGGTGGTCGAGGCCGGTGGACTCCTGGTGACGGAATATCGCTGCGACGCGGGCCCTCGGCCGGCCCGTTTTCCCCGTCGAAATCGGATCATCGCCGGTCTGTCGATCGGCGTCGTCGTCATCGAGGCCGGGGTTCGAAGCGGGGCGATGATCACCGCCCGACTCGCCGCGGATGATTACGGCCGTGACGTCATGGCGCTGCCCGGCCGGGTCGATACCGGGGCGAGTGCCGGATGCCATCAGGCGATCCGGGAAGGCTGGGCGGCGCTCGTCGACCATCCCGATCAGGTGGTGGAACGACTCGCCGATCAGCAAGGGCTCCTGGGCATCCAGCGGTCGGGATCGGGCGGGGTGGCGGCTGATAACGATTCGGACTCACCAGCCGATCCGTTTCAAGCGGCGGGTGAAGGTGGCGTCGAGGGTCGGAACGGCCGATGAAAAGAGAGTCGCGGAGTTCCGAATCAGGGATGCAATCCCGCCGGAAACGCGGGGACTGGCGATCGATGACGCTTCGATCGGTTTCAAGAAAGGCGGCTGCCATGCGACTCGGCATCATCTCCGACATCCACGGAAATCTCCTCGCGTTGGAGTCGGTGCTGGCGGCGCTCGACGCCGCGGGGATCGATCGACTGATCTGTCTCGGAGACGTGGTGGGGTACGGCCCCGATCCCATCGAGTGTCTTGATCTCGTGTTCGACCGTGATGCGGTGATGGTCATCGGCAATCACGAGGAGGCGATGCTCCGCCCTGAGATCGCGAAGTCGTTCCGCGACGTTGCGCGGGAGGCGATCGAATGGACCAGCCGCCGGATTCAGGCGCTCCGACCCGATCTGATCGAATGCATCGAGCGACTTCCCGGCATGGTCTACCTCGAATCGGATCTCATGCTCGTGCATGACTCCCCGATTCCCGGCGGGCGGCGTTATCTCTTGAACGAAGCGGCGGCGGCGCCGGCGTTTCGGGGTGTCGACACCTCGATCTGTCTCGTCGGGCACACGCACCTTCCCGGGTGCTTCCGACGTCGGGACGGCGATCGGGATGCGACCGTCGAGTCCAGGCCCGGGTCACCGGGGGTCTCCGTGGAACTCGAGTCCGATGCGCGCTACATTCTGAACCCCGGTTCGGTGGGGCAGCCGAGAGACGGTGATCCGAGGGCGGCCTACGCCATTCTCGATCTCGAGGATCGAGCGATCTCGTGGCGACGTGCGGGATACGACATCCCTGCGGCGCAGTCGCGAGCCCTTGCATCGGGACTTCCCGCCCGTGCCGCCGAGCGACTTGCGCTCGGGGCGTGATGCGAAGACCTCGTCGATTCAGATCGGTACCGGCGGATCCCGGATCTCGAAGGCGGCGTTTCGGAGGCGTGCCCCGGGCCCGCCTACGAACTGGATTCAGCCGAGTCCGAGGTTGAAGAACAGGGCCGTGAAGAACAGGTCGGCGAAGATCACGGTGACCACCGTCTGAACCACGGTGTCGGTCGTCGCCTTGCCGACCCCGGCCGCGCCGCCCGAGACGGCGAGTCCGTTGCGACAGGCGATGAGACCGAGAATCGTCCCGAACACGCCGGCCTTGAACAAGCCGGTCAGGAAGTCGGAACTGGTCAACTGCTGGATGGTGTTGTCCTTGTAGACCTCGTAGGGAATCCCGAGCTGCAGGATTCCGATCGCGCCGCCCGCGAAGACCGCGGAGAGGTCCGCGATCACCGCGAGCAGGACGAGGCTGATCGCGCTGGCGATCACCCGAGGCACCACGAGGAATCGAACCGGATTGAGGCCCATCGACTCGAGCGCCTCGATCTCCTCGCCGACGACCATCGTTCCGATCTCGGCGGCGATCGAGGCGCCGGCGAATCCGGTGAGCACGATCGCGGCGATCAGCGGTCCGAGCTCGCGGAACACCGCGACGCCCACGAGGTTGGCGACCTTGTCGACCTGCCCGAACTGCTCGAGGCTGGGTGCGGTCTGGAGCGCGAGGATGAGTCCGATGCTGCCCGAGACCAGGACCACGATGCTGATCGAACGCACACCCACCCGAACCATCTGGGAGACGAACGCCGCGCGTCCGAATCGCACCTCGTGCTTCACCACGGACCGCCATGTCCATCCGAGGAGTTCATGGAGCAGCCAGTAGAGCGCACCGATGAATTCAAAGACGCCGAGCACGAGCGCGCCGAGGCCTTCGATCGGGCGACTGATCAGACTGCGTCGGGGGGCGGTGGTGGTCATGGGTCGTCCTGCATCCCGGCCGCGGCATCCGCGACGATGGTGAAGACCGTGTCGAGCCGGGCGATCTCGAAGACGGACCGGACCCGATCCTGCATGCCGGCGAGGACGAGGGTGCAGTCTCTGGACCGGCTCTGCTGCAACGCCTCGACGAGCGTCGCGACGCCGGAACTGTCCATGTAGGGGACCTGGGCGAGATCGATGATCAATCGGGCAGGCTTCTCTGCGAGGATTTCGGCAAGGTGGTTTCGGAGTGAGGGGCTCCGGGCGAGGTCGATCTCACCGACCGGAGTGGCGACCACGGTCTCGTCGTGCTTCGTGATCTCGACATTCATTTCTTGTCCGCTCGTCATGGACTTCCATTCTCCGGCGTACCGGCGCTCTTGTCATGCCGTCCGAACGACCGGGCGGTGGGAATCGATTTTTCCAGAACCAGTCGCATGCCCGTCGGCGTCCGACGTTCGAATTCGCAGGTGTCGGTGACCTCCCGCATCAAGTGGACGCCGAGTCCGCCGGGGCGGATGTCCTCGAGATCGCGGGGATTGATCCGGGCCGGGTCGATCTGCCTTCCCTGGTCTTCGATCTCGATGTGAAGACGTCGGCTCGGTTGCTCCTTCACGCTGGCGGTCAGCCAGATGCGGCCGTCCGCCGCGCCGTCGTACCCGTGTCGAATCACGTTCGCCAGGGCCTCGTCGACCGCGAGAGCGAGATGTCCGGTCTGGACCTCGTCGAAGCCGAGTCGCTCCGACAATGAAGTCAGCATCGCTCGTACCGGTGCGAGCAGCTCCGGCTGGCTCAGCAGTTCCACTCGAATCAACGGGGATGCGTCCTTCACGGGGAGGTCCCCCGGCGCGCGACGACCTCGGTGGTCGGCGTCTCGTCCGGCAGCGTGTCGACCCAGGTCCGCCATCGCGCCGCGGCCTCGAACCGGACGGGCGGGGAGGCGGACGCCTCGAAACCGAAATCCCGGCCGGTCACGAGCTCGAGCGTTTCACCGGCGATCAGTCTCGCGGCGGGATCGCTCGACTGCAGCATCACCACGAGATGCTGGAGCGTCGTCTTCGGTGGTCGGATCCGGGCTTCGGGGGGCTCCGTCGAATTCCAGCGTTCCGCGACGCCCACCGCGGCATAGATGNGGGAGGCTGGATCCGGTGCATCGAATCCGCCGTCGGGGATCGGCGGAGCGCAACCGACCGCCACGAGCGTTCCCAGAACCCCTCCCGCGTGCCGAAGTTGCCTGCTTCGTGATGGCATGAAAGCAGAATAACACCGGAACGGGAGGTCAAGAGCACCGCTCCTCGATCGTGGGTGGGGGCTGGAGGACGATCGCCACCGGTCGACGGGGCGGCGCGGTAGCATTTTCCGTTTCATTCAGGCGGGATCCGAGCGAGATTCCGCGGTCCTGTCTTCGGATCCACCATGACCACCGCGATCACCGGCGATATTCCCGCCGCAGAAACCATTCCGATTCTCGACTTCGGGAGTCAATACACCCAGCTCATCGCCAGAAGAGTTCGAGAACTCGGTGCGTTCAGTCTTCTGGTGGCGCCGGACACCGATCTCGAGACCATTCGGGCCCTGAACCCGAAAGGCGTGGTCCTGTCCGGTGGACCCTCGAGCGTCCATGAATCCGGAGCACCGGTGTGCGATCCCGGCATTCTCGAGCTTGGAGTTCCGGTTCTGGGCATCTGCTACGGCATGCAACTCGGATGCGAGATGCTCGGTGGCACGGTCAAGAGTGCGTCGAGTCGGGAGTACGGCCGAGCGCAGCTGGAGATCGGGAACGATGAAGGACTGCTTGCGGGCATTCCAGCGCGAACCTCCGTCTGGATGAGCCATGGCGATCAGGTGACCGGCCTTTCCGATGCCTTCGAAGCCGTNGCGTCGACCTCGACCTGTCCGTTCGCCGCGGTTCGCCATCGCGAGCGTCCCTTCTGGGGCGTCCAGTTCCATCCCGAGGTCACGCACACGCCCCACGGCGTCGACATCCTTCGCAACTTCCTCTACGGGATCTGCGGTTGCAGCGGCACCTGGCGGATGAGCGAGTACCTCGATGCCGAATGCGAGCGGGTCCGGCTCCGGGTCGGTGATGATCGGGTGATCTGCGGCCTCTCGGGCGGTGTCGACAGTTCGGTGGTCGCGGCCCTGCTCCAGCGGGCGATCGGGGACCGACTCACCTG
Organism: Phycisphaerae bacterium; assembly: GCA_002690755.1. GTDB lineage: Bacteria > Planctomycetota > Phycisphaerae > Phycisphaerales > SM1A02 > UBA12014. The sequence goes on along the minus strand of NZFT01000038.1, from coordinate 22,738 downwards.
CATCTTCGTCGACAACGGACTGCTTCGGAAGAACGAACGTGAACTCGTCGAGACGACCTTCCGTGATCACTTCGACATCGATCTCCGGGTCGTCGATGCGGCGGATGCGTTCCTCGAAGACCTCGAGGGGGTCGACGACCCGCAGGAGAAACGACGGCTGATCGGTCATCGATTCATCACGGTGTTTCAGGAAGCCGCCCGCCAGGTCGAGTCCGAGTCCTCGAAGTACGGCGGCGTCCGATTCCTCGCGCAGGGCACGCTGTATCCCGACGTGATCGAAAGCGGGCACTCACTGGCGGGGACCGCGGCGAACATCAAGCTCCACCACAACGTCGGCGGACTTCCCGAGGAACTGGGCTTCGAACTGGTCGAGCCGCTTCGGGATCTGTTCAAGGACGAGGTCCGCACCCTCGGTGAAGTCCTCGGCCTGCCGCCCGCGATCGTCTGGCGACATCCGTTCCCCGGCCCCGGACTGGCGGTCCGGGTCCTCGGCGACATCACGATCGAGAAACTCGACCTGCTGCGGGAGTGCGATGAGATCCTGCTCGAGGAGATCGTCGCCAACGAACTGTATCGATCGACCAATCAGGTCTTCACGGTGCTGCTGCCCGTTCGGTCGGTCGGGGTGATGGGGGACGGACGAACCTACGACAACGTCGTCGCGGTCCGCGCCGTCGAGACCCAGGACTTCATGACCGCCGACTGGGCGAGACTTCCCTACGGTGTCCTGGCGTCGATCTCCAACCGCATCATCAACGAAGTGACCGGGGTCAACCGAGTGGTCTACGACATCAGTTCGAAGCCACCCGCGACCATCGAATGGGAGTGAACGGGCCTCGCGAAGCGGGGATTGGCGTCGACACGCCGATGATGTGAATCACTGTCCGCCGCGGCCGAACACCGTCTGCTTCATGATGAGCAGGAGCGTCTGGCAGATGATGTCGACGTCGGCGGCGGTGACGAAGGCGTGACACGGCAGCAGCATGGTTCGTCCCGCGATTCGGGCGGCGATCGGCCATCGATCCTCCGGCGTGCCGCCGTGTCTCGCGACCGGCAGGCCGGGACCGAACGACCATCCGGCGGAGACGCCGATGTCGTGTCGACGCATCCCCTGGATGATCGCATCGCGATCCTCGACCAGAAAACGTTCGTCGAGTCGGACCGGGAACGCGGTCCAGCTGGGCTGGACGTTCGAGGGCGGCGGAGAGATCAGGAGATCGGCCTCGCCCCCGAGCCGGGCGATGTAGCGTGCGGCGACCTCGCGGCGGGCCGCCAGGGTTTCGGGGAGTCGTTCGATCGCGCCGATCCCGATGGAGGCGCGAAGCACGTCCAGTCGTCCGTCGAGCCCGGCCCGAACGTGATCTCCGGCTTCGTGATCGTCATCGACATCGTCGGGATCACCGGACGCGGCCCGACCCTCGGTCAGGATCTCCCGGCAGGTCGCGGCGATTCGTTCATCGTGGGTGACGATCAATCCGCCTCCGGCCGCGATCGCCGAACTCTCGCGTCCGAGGCCGAGCACCGACAGCACGCCGAATCGCCCGGCTGCATCGGACGGCATGGTGGTTCCCAGGCTCTCGATCGCATCCTCGATGAGCGGGATCTCGTACTTGCGACTGAGCGCGGCGAGATCCTCGAGCACGGCGGGGGCGGTCCACGGTGCGATCGAGGAGATGGCCCGGGTTCGGTCGGAAATCGCGGCTTCGACGGTGTCCGACGGCATGCCGCCCGTCAAGGGATCGACATCCACGAATCTTGGGATGCCGCCGGATCGGACGATCGCGGCGACCAGCCGGGCCGGTGCGAGGGCCGGGCAGATGACTTCGTCACCCACGCGGAGCCCCACCGACAGCATGGTGGCCTCGAGGGCCACGCCGGAGGTGGTCGCCGCCACCGCGTAGGGACGATCGGTGAGTGCGGCCGCGGCCGATTCGAGTTGCCGGATCGGTGAAGCGTCGTCTTCGGCGAGCGCCTGAAGGGCTCCTTCGAGGGCGGCGAAGTCATGGGACCGGATATCGGGACGATTGAGCGGGATGAAGTTCATGAGTTCTCTTCCCCTGATCGACCGATCGGAGGCTCAGGGCTCGACGATTCGTGGAATCGAGGTCTCAAGATCTCCAGCGGCTTCGAGATAGAGCCACGCCGCGAGCGGCCGAAGGTCGACAGGAAGCCCGCCGCCGCCCGCCGCCACCCGGCCGAGGCGTCGAAGCTGATTCTCGTCGAGCCCGCCTCCGCGGGCGAGCACGAGGAGTGCGAGCGATCGCGTCCCTCGGTCGGCGGACTCCAGACTGGGGCGTGCTTCCGCGACGGATTCGGATCCGGGCGCATCGAGCAGCCCTCGAAGCAGGATTTCAAGGCCCGGCTTGCGGTCCCGGGCGTCGCTCCAAGCCTCGAGTCGACTTCCGATCGCGGTCGGATCGACGCTGGCGAGGCGGCCTGCCGCCTGGATCGCCAGTTCCTCGAGACCGGGACGGGAGGTGTGAAGGGCTTGATCGAGCAATGCTTCGAGGACCCGCTGGTCGAGGATCGCCTTCGGGTTCGTGATCGCCCATGCCATCGTCGGCCGATGCCCCAGCTCGATCGCGGCGATCGCGACTTCGGGTCGGTCCTCGGGCGCCGCCATCACCAGTTCGGCGATGGCCTTCGACATCCGATCCTTGGTTGGAAACCGATCGGCGGCTTCGGCGGGCGCGGCGCGTTCGGCGGTGACCAGGAGCATTCCGATCGGGGGCGTTCGCAGGTCGTCCTCGCAGTCCGAGAGGAGGTCCAGCCAGGCTTTGATGCCGGTTTCCTGGTCCAGCTCCAGAAGGACCCCCACGACCGCGGCCCGCAGGGCGTCGTTGGACGGTCGATCCTCGACTTCGGGCAGGAACATCCGGGCGGCATCGGGGAAGCCGAGGATTTCGAGAAACGCGACGAGTTCGAACATGGTTCGATCCCGAGTCGGGGATGGCAGGTCCCGCATCGCCGACAGCCAGGCGCCGATCGCGGGGATCGAACGCTGCTCGAGTGCCGCGGCGGCGAGGCCTCGGGTCAGCCAGGTCGCGTCCTCGTCGGCCGCGATCCGCTCGAGTCGTTCCGAGTCCTCCGCGCGGTCCGCGATCGCCAACGCCGCGACGAGGGCGATGTCGCGGGCTTTGAGGCTCGGCAGCAGGGAGATGGCGGTCGATCGATCGATCGAGCCCTCGCCGAGGGCGGCGACCACCGCTGCGCCGCGTTCGTCGTCCGAGTCGAGTCGGGAGATCAGGAGTTCGAGGGATTCGCCCCGTTGCGCGAGTTCCACCACCGCCCGCACCCGCATCTCGGCGGATCGAGCGGCCACGGCCGCATGGAGGATGGCGTCGGTTCCGGCCAGGCCCCGCGTCGAGAACGCCGCGAGGTTCGCGGGGTTGCCTTCACCACCGACGCTTCGCCGCAGCACGGAGATGCTCGCATCGCTCGAGTCGACCGGCCCGTACCGATCCGCCTGGGCGAACGCGGACGCGGGAACGAGGAGCATGGCGATCAGGACTGCGAAGGGTGCTGCACCGACGATGGATCGAAAGAGGCGGATCATCGTGGAAGTGTACCCCTGCCGAAGAATGCCGAGTCCATCGCCGGGATCACGCCCGCCGCAGCGCCTGTCGGACTTCGTCGACCAGATCCCGGAGGCGAACCGACTGTTCCGCCGGACCGGGCACCGCTTCGTCGGATTCGAGTTGACGACGGATTCGTCGATCGGCGGTGTGGACCGTGGAGTGCGTGGTGCGACCGAGTGCCGCGGCGATTTCGGGGAAGCACGCGTTGGTGAGTTCGCGAGCGAGGTAGGCGCACAGTCCCCGGGCGAGAACGACGCGTCGGTGGCGTCCGCTCGAAAGCAGTTCGTCCCGGTCGACGCCGACCTCCTCGCAGACCACCTCGATGATCCGCGAGAGTCGGATCGGCTTTCCACCGGTCGAGGTCGACTCGTCACCGAGGGCTCGCTGGATGGTGATGGATCCGATCTCCGACTGATCACCCAACCGGGCATCCAGCCGCGCGAGGGCATCGACCCTGGTGAGACCACCGATGAGCTCCCGCACCGAGCCGACGCACCGGGATGCCAGGGTCTCGGTCGCGCCGTCGCCGAGTCGGATGCCACGTTCCATCGCGAGACGACGTGCGAGCCGGACTCGGAGTTCCCGATCGGGCCGATCGACCTGGACGACCATGCCGGAGAGGAATCGACTGACCAGCGGACCACTGAATCGATTGATGGTGCGGGGGTGATCGTCGGACACGACCGCCACGGCGCCGCCGGACATCACGATCGCGTCGATGGTGTGCAGGAACTCGCTCTGGGTCGCGTTCTTGTTGGAGAGGAAGTGGACGTCGTCGATCGCGAGGAGATCCAACCGGCGCAACGTCTTCCTGAAGGCATCGAGTTCGCTGTTCCGCACCGCGTGGATGTATTCGTTGGTGAACTGTTCGCCGGTGAGGTAGCGGACCTTGGCCCGGCGGTCGTGATGCTTGCGCTTCTCGCAGATCCCCCGGAGCAGGTGGGTCTTGCCGATTCCGCAGTCACCGTGGACGAAGAGGACGCTGGTCGATCCTTCGAGATCGTCACCGAGTCGACAGGCGGCGTCGTAGGCGAGCCGATTCGAGTCGCCGATCTCGAAGCCGTCCAGGCTCGGTCCGGCTTCGCGGCGTCCGCGGCTCTTGGAGCGCGTCCGGCGTCCGGGGGCCTTGTTCCGGTCCGGCGGCGGGGGCGGCGTCGTGGGATCGCTCTTCGGCTGCTCAGCGCCCGGTCGGGACCGGACGTCGAGCTGGACTTCGGCGTGCTCGCCGAGTTCGGCGCGGGCCGCGATCTGGATCGCCTCGCGGAAGTGGCGTTCGATCCAGTCCGCGACGAAGCGACTGTCGGCCTCGACCTTGAGTCGGCCGTCCTCGACCACGAAGGCGGTCGATCGGTCGAACCACATGTCCCAACGGCGGGGGCCGACGCGGCGGGCCACCTCGCGTCCGATCCGCGACGTGCAGTCACCGGCGCCGCGGCTCGCGTCGATCGTCTCTTCGAGTTCGTTGGTGTTCTCATTCATATCCGGGCGAGCTCCGATCGAGGGTCTTCCGTCCGGCGGCGCTCGCCGGATCTGGAATCGACCCCGGTGAAGGGTCACGACGATCGCGCTCCGGCGGAGGCCGGATTCAAGGCGATCATCGGTCTGAGTCGGAGTCCCTTCCTGCGAATCGAATCACGCGACCTCCCCGGGAGGCGACGCGACCCTCGTTCGCATCTCCCCGGAAAACACGTGGGGAGCGAGCTCTTGCTTCGCGGGAACGGCGGCCGGTTCGAGTTGGAATCCGAATCGAAAAAATCATCGATTCCGGATTTCACCCGCACCGGTGTCGGGCGAGACAGAGCGGATCACCCATCCTTGGGCGATCCCTTAACACTAACCACACCGGCCGGCGACGCTTTGCGGAAAACCGATTCCGGCGCGTCGCGTTCGCCGGAATCCGTTGTTCCACCTCGCTTTTCAGTCACGGGAAAAAAGTAATCCACCGCTTGCGGGCGAGGTCGTTCCCGCCTTGTGGAAAACACGATCGGGTCGATCTCGTCACGGGTTGAGCGGACGAACCATCGCGGTCCGGCGGACCGAATGTCGAAAGCCGGCGCGACGGTAGAGCCTTACTGCTGGGAGGTTTGCACGATCGACGGCCAGGACCACGACGCGTGCCGCGTCGCCGTCGAGTGCGGCGAGTCCGAATGTCAAGAGGGTTCTCCCCAGTCCTCGCCCCCGGGCCCCTCGGGCGAGCCCGAGGTAGACGAGTTCGATCGAATGGCGATCGGAACCACGATTGAAGAGGAGGACTCCGGACGGAACACCGTCGAGTCGAAGCACGTGCCACCAGTCCGGTTCCCGGGTTCCGGACGCGAGGTGGCCGGCGAGGATGTCGGTCGTCCGGCGAAGCCCCGCGAGCCCCGGACAGTCGAGCGTGTCCTCGTACGTCCGCTCGAGCAGGTCGACGAGTTCGTCTTCCTTGCCGTCCCAGGGTTCGATCCGCACGTCGGCCGGCAGTTCCGGCGACGGAATGGTGCCGAATCGGGGAACCGGCCGTTCGAGGTAGTCGAGCTGGGCGAGTCGACGAAAACCCCCGGCGATGAACATGGCCTCTTCGAGTTCATCGCTCGGGTCGATCAACGCCTGGGCGAGATCGACACCCCGGTCGCGGCACCCGATCGCCACGGTGGCGAGCAGATCGCCCGCGAGCCCGACCTCGGCCTTCGAGTTCGGGCGGGTTCCGAAGATCATCGCGGTTCGTCCGGCCGCGGGGGCGGCGAGGGCCGTGAAGTCGATCCCGCCTTCCGGATTGCGGACCACCCAGGTCTGATCGAGATCCAGCCGGGTCGCCCGGGCGTAGTCGAGAAAACGCCTTGCGGCAGCACGATCCCCCCGGACCAGTACCCGGATGGCGGCCTCGATTTCATCTTCGCGGGCTCGCTCCGGTTTGGGCGGATCGGCCTTGGCGGCTGGGGTGGGATCTGTCATTCTGGAGAAAACCTACCACTCCGAAGCCCGATCGGCAGAAGCAGGGATCCATTCCGAACCGATCGTGATACACTTCCGAATCGATCTTGAGGAGCACTTTTCATGGTTCAGATGCATCAGACCGCGGTGTCGCGGAATCTCTCCAGCCGGGTCCTCGTCCTTCTGGCGGCCTGCTCGGCGTTNGTAGCCACCATGGGCTGGTCCTCGGCGACCGCCGCACCCGCCGCACCCGGGGCTGCTTCGGTGTCGGGCCAGGATTGGGAACTGGGCTTCGCGCCCGGTGATCTCCGACTCTACGTCGACCCGGTCGACGGGCGAAGGTACTGGTACTTCACGTACACGGTCACCAATCGCACCGAGCGGGACCTCGTGTTCGCGCCGAGAATTGAACTCTTCATGGACAGCGGCAAGATCCTGCGCTCCGGTCGCGGCGTGCCGAGTCGGACCGTGGGGCAGCTTCGAAAGCTGCTCGGAAACCCGCTGCTCGAGGATCAGAATCGGATCATCGGCGATCTGCGAGTCGGGAAGGAGAATGCCCGGACCGGCATCGCGGTGTGGCCCGCCGACAACCTCGACGTCACCGAGCTGACCCTCTTCTTCCAGGGGCTCTCCAGCGATCGGAAGGTCGTCCAGCACCCCGCATCCGGTGATTCGGTGTCGCTGTATCGGACCCTCCGCCGCGAATACACCGTCCCGGGCGATCCCGAAAAGCGGGGCTCCCAGGCGCTGCCGCTTGATTCCCGAAAGAACCGTCGCGGACCGGCGTGCGAGTTCGAGTTCCAGGTCGGGGGCAAGTCCGCCGGTTGCTGGATCTATCGCTGAATCATCCCTTCGGGGATTGGCGGGCGGCCGGCTTTTCGCTATGCTTTTCCATTCGGCCAGCCGCGAGGCGCGACCGGCCAGAGACACAACGAACGGGCGACCGGAATCGATCCGGAACTCCGCCCGTGAAGAAGATCGAACGGAGCTGACCGTGGCACATAAGAAGGGACAGGGCTCGTCCAAGAACGGCCGTGACTCGAACCCCCAGTTCCGGGGCATCAAGCTCTACGGCGGTCAGGTCGCCAAGGCGGGATCGATCATCGTCCGCCAGTGCGGAACCCGATTCAAGCCGGGGTACCTCGTCCAGCGATGCAAGGACGACACCCTGATGGCCCGCGTCGACGGCACGGTGCGGTTCCGAGGCCGGTTCATCGACATCGTTCCTGCCGACGCTTCGGTGCCGCGGTACGACGTGATTGATCGAGCGGTCGCCAGCTCGAACTGAGTCGGCCCGACACTCGGTCGACATCGCCAACGATTCCACGCCCCGAGCCTTCGCCGCTCGGGGCGTGTTCATTCCCGGATTCGGCTCGTCTCACGGAGGTCATTCACCATGCTCATGATCGATGAAGCACGGATCTTCGTGCGAAGTGGCAAGGGTGGCGATGGATGCGTGAGCCTTCATCGGGAGAAGTTCGTGCCCAAGGGCGGCCCCGACGGCGGGAACGGTGGCCGAGGCGGTGACGTCGTGCTCGTCGCCGATCCGCATCTCGACACGCTGCTTCCGTTCCGGTACGCGCCGCACTTCCGCGCCGAGAAGGGGGTGCAGGGTGCGTCGACCAGCCGGCATGGGGCGGACGGTCCCGCGAAGTTCGTGAAGGTTCCGGTGGGAACCGTGGTGCGGGACGAGGAGTCGGGCGAGGTCATCGCGGATCTCGATCACCCCGGACAGGAAATCGTGGTGGCGAAGGGCGGTCGAGGCGGCTTCGGGAACGAGCATTTCAAGACCGCCGTCAATCAGACGCCGCGCGAAGCGACGCCGGGTGAACCGGAGATCGAACGCACGCTCCTCCTGGAACTGAAACTCATCGCGGACGTGGGCCTGGTCGGGCTTCCCAACGCCGGCAAGTCGACCCTGCTCAGCGCAGTCAGCAAGGCTCGACCGAAGATCGCGGACTATCCGTTCACCACCCTGACCCCGCAACCGGGCATCGCGGAACTCCCGGGTGATCGTCGCCTCGTGATCGCCGACATCCCCGGCCTCATCGAAGGGGCCGCGGACGGCGCCGGTCTGGGACACGATTTCCTCCGGCACGTCGAGCGGACCAAGGTGATCGTCCACGTGATCGATCTCGTGCCGTTCGACGAGAGCGATCCGATCGCGAATCACGAGGTCATCCGCCGGGAACTGCATGCATTCAGCCCGGTGCTCGCCGAGAAGCCGGAACTGGTGGTGTTCAACAAGATCGATCTCGTCGCCCCCGCGGAGCGTGACGCCACGATCCGGCGGGTCGCCCACGCGGTCGGCATCGATCCGGCCGAGGTGGTGGTGAGCAGCGGGGCGACCGGGGAGAACGTGCGGGAGATCCTCGAGCGATCGTGGAAGTTGCTGGTCGAGGTCGAGGGCGAGCGCGAGAAGTGGCCGGGGCGTCCCGCGAACGCCTGACGCCGCGGCGACGGCGCGGAATTCAGCGACAGAGTTCCATGTAGACCTCGAAGAACTCGATCATCGGCTTCTCGAAATCGACGCCGACGATCAGGCCCGCGATCTCGGGGACCAGACGCTCGTCCCGCGCGAGGTTCACGACCCGGCCACCGCCGGCGGCCGCGATTTCCGGAAAGAACTCGATCGCCTCGCGATTGCGGCCCCATCGGCGACGCGACACGCCCTTGATTCCGTTCGGACCGTCCGCCGCCGGTGCGTCGACGTTCTCCTCGGTGTCGGCACCGGGCTCGTCATCGTCCTCGATGGTCGGATCGCATCCCACGACGTGCGTCGTCACCCCTCGAACCCTCGCCGCCGTCGCCATCTTCACGCAGGCCTCGCCGCGGCCGGGATGCGGCGGGGCGTCGCCCACGAGGACGAGCACGCCTCGATGGTGAGGATTCCAGGAGAAGGAACCGTAGGCGAGCCGGAGTCCCTCGTTGACGAGTTCCGGTCGGTCGCCGCCGCCTTCCGCGTTGAGTCGCCAGAGATTCCTCCGGGCCGCATCGATCGAAGGGGTGAGGTCCCAGCCGATCTTCTCGAATTTCTCCCGGCGATCGCGATAGCCCGCGATCCCGACTCGAACGCCGGCCGAGACGTCGCCGACGAAACGCATGAGGTCGTCGATGCCGCCCTGCGCATCCGCGATCTCGCCCGACATGCTTGCGGTGCAGTCGATGACGATCGCGAGATCGATCGGTTGCAGGGCGAGGGTCTCGAGGTGGTCGCTGAGTTCTGTGAATTCATCCAGCGGAAGGCGCGCGATCTCGCTGAGGTCGTCGGGATGCGAGGGCGTCGGCCTCGATGCCGCGACGGTCGCGTCGGCCCGGGTCGGGAGCATTCGGGCGCCATCCAGCGAGCGAAGGCCACGGTTCTTCTGGTACCAGAGTCGCCAGCGGTAGTCCCGTCGAAGGTCGTCCCCGCCGGTGAGCCGGGCCAGGCGCGGGCTGAGGGCGCCGCTCTCCTCCTTGCCCATCCGCAAAATGATGGTCCGGACGAGTTCGGTGGCGAGCTCCTGGAGTTCATCGTCATCGGCGAGGAGGCCGAGCTCCGCGGCGAGCATCTTGTCCTCGAGCCGTGAACTCCGGGACAACGCAGTCACCCCGCGGGCGAGTCGTTCCGGTTCGATCCGGTATCCGGCGCGGAGCGCCGTCCGAATCACTTCGGGATCCGATTCACCTTCGAACCAGTCCTCCGACTGGGGGACGTTCCGGTGGGCGAGGACCAGCACCGCGAAGCAGCGAACGGCCACCTGCGGATCGTGGAGAGCGTCGGCCACCATCGCCGCGGATTCCGGGCAGTCGAATCGCTGCAGGCGAAGGATCGAGATCACCCTCCGGGGCCAGGCCAGGCTTCCAAGGAGGCCCTCGATCGCCGTCCGCTCGCCTGCCGCGGCCTTCTCGTAGGGGCGAAGCGGTTCCTCCGGCTCGGTTGCGGCGATCGGCGGCTGCCCCGAGGCGGGGGGTGTGGGCGGGCTCCCGGCCGCCGGGGAGGAGGCCCACGTGGTCGTGAAGAGGGACGCCGCGAGAAGAAGAACGACCGAACGTGCCATGGGGCGAGTGTAGCCCGACGCGGGGTGAATTCGAAAGCCTCCGCCTACCGGAGATTCGCCTTGACTTACATACCATGTCACACATAGTATGCGTGTCGGTTAAAGAATCCATCCTTGGAGTCATGTCATGCGGATCGAACGAGAACTGATGCGAGGTGCCGGACCGGTGGCGATCCTGAAGCTGCTCTCCCATCGGGAGATGTACGGATACGAGCTGGTCGAGACGCTCGCGTCGAGGACCGAGGGAGTGCTCGCGATGGGCCAGTCGACCGTCTATCCACTCCTCTACAACCTCCAGGCCAAGGGGCTGGTCCAGAGCGAGCGACGACGCGCGGACAACGGCCGGGAACGCAAGTACTACGGACTCACCGGTGCCGGTCACCACCGGCTGAAGGCGGAGATCGAACAGTGGCAGGCGGTGAACGACGCCATGCAGTCGCTGGGCGTGATTCGGGGGATGGGAATGCTCGGGAACGCACTCGCCTGATCGACGACGAATGGGGGATCACGACATGGAAAATCAGCAAGAGGCATCGGACGAATCCGGAACCGGAACTTCGAACCTGCGGGCACTGGGAAACACGCCGGTGAGCGACCTCGCGCGTGGACGGGTGACGGGACGTCTGGATCTCCAGGGTCTGCTCGCGTCTTCAACGCTTCCGGAATCACTGCGGACACTCGTCTCCGGCGTCGTGCGCCGGACCCGGCTCAAACGACTCGAGAAGATGGACGTCGCCCGGGAACTCGTCGAACACTTCGAGGACGGGATCGCGGCCAACGCCTCGGCCGAGGAACTCGTCGTGGATTTCGGCGACCCGCGGATCGCGGCGGCGCTCATCCGGCGGGGGATGAAGCGGAAGCGATCCTGGTTCGAACGGGCCGTGCGTCGGACGGTGCTCGTCGCCGGTCTCTCCTTCGCGGGATTCGTGGCGCTCTACCTCGTGTTCGCGGTCCGATACTGGAACCAGCCGGTTCGGATCGAGGTCGACTACGTCGCCAAGATCCGGCAGGAATCCGACGTCGCGACGCCCGACGATCGCGCCTGGCCCGGGATCCGCGCGGCGATCGGCGAGCTGAGAGCGTCCGCCGACCCCGCATCGACCCAGGACGATCGGGGACTCTCCACCATGATCGAGGCGGCATCGGCCGGGACGGTGCCGCCCTGGATCGAGATGNTCGCCGGGCCGGGCGCCCCGCCTGCGGTGGACGATGCCCCGTCCGAAGCGGCGCAGGCCGCATTCTTCGCGAACGCGACGACGGCGATCGACGCCCTTCGAGGCGCGGCGTCGAAGTCGGTACTGGGCTTTCCCATGGGCGTCGACGGCGGCGGCCCCGAAGTCGATCGGGCCTTCCTCGGACTCGCGCCGTCGGAGCCGACGCCGGTCGCCGATCGCACGATCCTCGACGGATCGGTCATCGATCTGCAGTTTCCCTACTACGGGACCGTCCGGCTCGCGGCGCGGGTGCTCTCCACCGATGCGCGCCGCGCCGCGGAGCGGGGGGATGGCCCGCGGTTCGTCGCCGACGTCGACGCGATGTTCGGTTTCGGACGCCAGGTTCGGACGCCGACCATCGTGATCGGCCAGCTCGTCGGCATGTCGATCGAACGGCTCGCCTTCGCGACGATCCTGGACGTGCTCGCGCAGCGACCCGAGGCGCTCGACGACCCGACGCTCGATCGACTGGCGGCGATCGTCGCCGGGCTCGACGACGATCGGCTTCGCATGCGCACCGACTCCGAACGGTACTACTTCCTCGATCTCGCCCAGCGGTTCTACACCGATGACGGCGACGGGAACGGCCGATTGAAGTTCATCTCCGCCGGGGCGGCGCAGGCGGGAGTCGTCCCCGACGCCGGTGATCCCGAGGACGGCGGTGGCGGCAACGCGGTCGACTTCCTCCTCGGCCCGCTGGTGGCCGGCGTCACCATGGATCGCCGCGGGGCGACGGAGATCTGGAACCGCAATCTCGATGGGATCGAAGCCGGCAACTCGATCGAGCCGTGGGAGATGGATGCCTCGAAACCGCCGGGCATGGACGGACCGGTCCTCGGCGAAGCCGATGCGTCGTGGCTCTCGGAGATTCGACTCTTTCCGGTCTCGATGCTGCTTTCCGCCACGCACAATCTGGTGAGTGCGGCCGGCGCGATCCGCCTGGAACGGGACCTCGTTCGCACGGTGATCGCGCTCGAACTTCACCGTCGCACGCATGGTTCGTGGCCGACGTCGCTCGACGCGTTGGGATTCGTCGGTCGGGATCCCTTCGACGGCGAGTCCCTTCGATACGTGCTGCGGGACGGCATTCCGACGATCTACATCCTCGGGCCCGACCGTCTCGACGATGGGGGCGAATGGATCATGGGGCGGAACGGCATCGATCGTGCCGCCCGAGCGGGTCTGGCGGGAACGTCGAAGTACTGGGGACGCATCCCGAACGACTCGGGTGAAGGTCTTCTCGGCGACGTTCCGGTCTGGATCGGTCGGGCGGCCGTCGAGGCTACGGGCGGGGATTCCTGAACGCTTCGAGTCGGTCCGGACGCGGGGCGACGAGGACTTTCGGAATCGTCCGCAGGAAGGCTTCGTNGAGTGCCGGCTGGGCCTCGCGGAACGTCTCGGGATCCACCAGGCTCCATTCGTCGTGGCCGGGCCCGAAGTCGCGTTGCAGATCCCACGCCGAGGAGATCACCCAGTAGGCGTACTCCTGCAGGAGCACGCGATCCGCCTCCTCCACGTCGTCGAACTCGTCGAGGTAGTCCACCACGTACCACGATCGATCGAGGGCGGTCCGCATCGCCGCATGCAGCGTGGACGTCCGCGAAATCCCCCAGTCCTCGGGGAAGACGTCGTGCAGGCCGACCATGTTCAAGTGGTGAAGGAGGTGCTCGAGCACCTCCATCGGCTGGCCGTCACGATCCCGGTCGTCGAGCTGGAAGATCGCATCGCAGATCGAGCGTCGATCACGGAGCCGGTCGAGCGTTTCCCAGTCGGAATCCTCGGGAAAGTCCGGTTCCTCGCCACGCCACATGGGGATCGTGGTCTTCGCCCGGAAGAGCGAACGAAGCACGGCATCCTGCAGCTCGACGTCGATCCCCTCGGCGTCGCGTGCCATCATCGCGGCCTGCGTCGCGCCGACCGCGATCATGAACTCGTCGTCAACCTCTTCGGTCGCGATGAAGGTGATCCCACCGGCCACGAGATGTTTGGAGAACGGGGCGAAGGCGTCGTCGCGGACGACGCCGGTTCGCCGTCGAAGATCTTCCGGGACCGCGCCGTCCCGGCGTTCGACGACGCAGCCTCCCAGGGGGCTCTGAACGCCGGTTCGGACCGTTTCGGTCTCTTCCAGCGACACGTCGTCCAGACGATCGACTTCGGCGAGGATCGCGGTCGCATCCTGAAGCCCTTCGAGGCGTCCGAGCACCCGGCCGTCGGGAGCGAGGATCCAGAGCGTCGGTCGTTCCTCCGCCCAGCCGACGAGGTCGTTCCCGTCCGAACCTTCATCGGCCACGATCGGGAACGGTGCGGACCGGTCGCGTCGGGCGAGCCACTCCACGACCTCCGACTTCGACTGGATCGCCGCCGCCGCGACGCGGACCGAGTCGGGACGTCGGCGTTCCACCTCGGCGAGTTCGGCGAGCATCGCGACCGAATCGGGGGCGTAGGTCGCCCACACCAGGAGCAGGGTCGGCCGCCCGTCCTCGGTTCGAAGTGGAACGGGGGTGTCGTCGATCGATCGGAGGACGTCGGTCTGCATCGTGCCGACGAGCCGCGGCGGCGGAGGCGCCGCGCCCGGGCCGCAGCCGGCAAGCAGCGTCGTCAACGACAGCATCCAGCATGACCGGTGGATCTTCGACCATTTCGTTCGCAGCGTTCGCATTCGATGGTTCCAGGGGTCGACTTCCGTCGACGTGCGTCGGGTCGGGGCGGCGGCCGGGTCAATCCCCGTGGTGGGCCCGGAGTCGGGGGCTCAGCCGGAGCAGGAGCTGGACCCGCTCGAACTCGTCGAGCCATTCCTGAAGCGTGGCGTCAAGTTCCGCATCGGGAACCGGCGCCCCCGGCAGCGGGCAGGAGGGGCCCAGGTTCCGCGCCGCGATCGCGCGGTAGCGGGTGAGGGTCCGGTCGCCGAGGATCGAGACGGGTTCGAAGAATTCGTTCATGAACACCGCAACCGGCACGCGGTCTCCGCCATTGATCCGGAGACGCGACGCCAGTTCGGGACGGTCGTCGCGATCCACCCATCGCAGGTCGATGAGATCGGAGCCTTCCGCGATCCGGGCCAGCAGGGGGCCCTGCTGGACGCAGTCTCCGCACCAGGTGCCGCTCACCACGACGACGTTGAGTGTTCGCACGAACCCTTCGAGCAACGCTCGCTGGTCCGGGGCCAACGTCGTTCGCTCATGAATCGCGAGCCAGTCCGGGGCGCGTTTCGGGTCGGTCGCGACGTAGTCCTCGAAACCGAGTCCGGCCGCGTGGGTGGTGGAGAGCAGGTCGGTCGGAAGATCGTGGGTCATGAGGTCGGGGGCGCCTCCGTCGTCGAGGGTGTTCCGGATTCGACGTCGGACGTCGAACCCGATTCCGGGGCGGGATTCTCCGCCATCCGGAGCAGGGAGAGGAGCGTGGGGAGATCGTGCATGCCCTCGAGCTTGAATCGCACCACGCCCGCCGCATCGAGGATCCAGAGCGTCGGATACGCCCGGGTCGCGGCGGCGAGGGCGAGGGGCGGGCCGTCCCGGGTCGCGATCGGGTACGTCGGGACCGCACCGGGCTCGATCCGTCCCGCGGTCGCGTCGAGCCGGCGTCGCTCCAGCCACTTCACGACGGTCGTCCGGGGTTCGGCGGCATAGGACACGACGCGGACGTCGTCGCGCAGATCGCGATGAACCGCTTCGAGCACCGGGATGGAGGCGATGCAGGGGGGACACCAGGTCGCCCAGACGTCGACGAGCGTGACCCGTCCGTCGCCGGCGGCCACCGGGATCACGGCGCCGTCGAGGGTCTGGAGTGATTCGGTCTGCACGGTTCCGACCAGATCGACGGTGGGCGGAGGTGATCCCGGCGGAGCGAGAAAGAAGGTCGCCACCACGCCACCGAGGAACATCGAGATGAGGCCGACGACGGCACTCGCGAAGGCGCGCCGATCGGCGGGGTTGCGGCGGAGCTCGCGACTGGCGAGGGCGAGGGCCGCGAGCCCCAGCAGGCCGCCGATGGCGAAGAGTGAGAGGGGCAGACTGAACGCCGCGAGCACCGCGGTCAGGCGTCCCGGATCGCGTGCGACCGGGGCGGGCTCAGGCATCGGCATCCCGCTTCGCGGCGTCGATCAGTTCGCGGAGGCGATCGAAGGCGGCGAGGGGGGTGAGTCCGTCGAGGTCGATGTTCCGCAGCGTCTCCACCGCGGGATGCGGAAGGAACTCCCGGAAGAGCGAGAGCTGGTCGGAGGGCGGCGTCGCGGGCGCGGACGGCACCTGGGCCGCCATCGCTTCGGCGTCGCCTTCGCGGACCTCGAGCGTCGTGAGCAGTTCCCGGGCCCGGTCCACGGCGGCGGGCGGAAGGCCCGCGAGCTCGGCGACGTGGATGCCGTAGCTGCGGTTGGTCCGCCCCGGCTGGATGCGGTGCAGGAACACGATCCGATCCTGCCACTCCCGGACCGACACGTGGAGATTGGTCACCGACGGGAGGCGATCCGGAATCGAGGTGAGTTCGTGGTAGTGGGTCGCGAAGAGCGTCCGCGAGCCTCGCGCCGCGAGGTCTTCGGTGATCGCCCACGCGAGACTGAGGCCGTCGAGGGTGCTGGTGCCGCGACCGATCTCGTCGAGCACCACGAGGCTGCGATCCGTCGCGTGATGGAGGATGTTCGCGGTCTCGGTCATCTCCACCATGAACGTCGAGCGGCCGGCGTGGAGTTCGTCGCTCGCCCCGATCCGCGTGAAGATCCGATCGACCACCCCGATGCGGGCGCTGGTCGCGGGCACGAAGGAACCGGCCTGGGCGAGCAGCACCACCAACGCGGTCTGCCGGATGTAGGTGCTCTTGCCCGCCATGTTGGGGCCGGTGATGAGGGCGAGGGTGGAGGCGACCTCCTCGCATGCCAGTCGGCAGTCGTTGGGGACGAATCGGTCGCGCATCGAGGCGTCGAGCACGGGGTGACGGGCCTCGACNAGTTCGAGGGNCGNNGNGTCGTCGATCTCCGGNCGGACCCAGNCNAGTCGATGCGCGGTCTCNGCNAGNCAGGCGGTGCANTCGATCTCCGCGATCGCGTCGCCGAAGGCGGCGATCGGTTCGAGGGTGTCGGCGACCGCGGCGCAGAGCGACGCGAAGATCCGCTTTTCGCGTTCGATCGCCCGGGCGCCGGCGGTGAGCACCTTGTCCTCGAAGGTCTTGAGTTCGTCGGTGATGTACCGTTCCGCGTTCTTGAGCGTCTGCTTGCGGACGAAGTTCGCGGGAACCTTCGCGTCGTTCGCCCGGCTGACCTCGATGTAGTAGCCGAACACGCGGTTGAAGCCGACCTTCAGGGCCCCGATGCCGGTCTCCTCGACGATCCGGAGCTGGTAGCCGGCGAGCCATTCGGTGGCGTCGCGTTCCAGTGACCGGGCTTCGTCGAGTTCCTCGTCGACGCCGTCCCGGACCAGACCACCTTCGCGCAGATGGGTCGGCGGGTCGTCGATGCAGGTCCGACCGATTCGTTCCGCGAGTGGGATCAATCGGGCGACCGCGGACTCGAGCTGCTGGTGGGTGGTGTCGAACGCCGGCCGATCACCGAGCATCTCGACCAGCGGGACGGCGGCGAGCACGCTTCGTCCGAGGGCGACCGCGTCGCGGGGCGTGGCGCGACCGACCGCGATCCGTCCGGCGATNCGCGAGACGTCGTTGACGCCGGTGATCGCACCCCGGACCTCGTCCGCGGCATCTCGATCCTCGATCAGCCCGCCGACGGCACGATGTCGCTTGCGGATCTCCTCCGCGTCGAGCAGGGGCCAGCAGAGTCGGCGTCGCAGGGCGCGTCGGCCCATCGCGGTCCGGCAGTGCGGGAACACCGAGAGCAGCGAGCCGGCGACGTCGCCGCTCCGGCTGGTTCGTTCGATCTCGAGGCTGCGAAGCGTCGAGAGATCGAGTCGCATGCAGCGGTCGTCGTGACGATGGCGGGGAGGCCGCAGATGCGGGAGCGGCTTCACGTCGCCGTGGGCGGCCTGGGTTTCGAGCAGGTACCGCAGCAGACCGCCGGCCGCGGCGGTGGCGGGATCCCCGGGGGCCAGTCCGAACGCTTCGAGGCTCGCGACCCCGTAGTGGTCTCGAAGGAGCCGCTCGCACTCGTCGATCGAGAAGTTCCAGCCGGGGCGATGGGTGAGTGCCGCGTCGATCGTTTCCGCGAGGGTCTCGTCGATCGCGGTCCCCTCCGGAAGATCCCCGGGTTCGGGGAGCAGGAGTTCGCTCGGGGCATGACGGGCGATCGCATCCGGAAGTTCCGCGCGGTCGCACACCTGGACGACGAATCCGCCGGTCGAGAGTTCGGCGACCGCGATGGCCACCCGGTCGTCCTCGCCCGGTGCCACCGACGCCACGAGGTTCTCGCGTCCCGCCTCGAGCAGCGTCTCGTCGACCAGCGTCCCGGGGGTGAGCACGCGGGTCACCGCGCGATCGACCACGCCTTTCGCGTCCTTGGGGTCCTGGATCTGATCGCACACTGCGACTCGGAAACCTTGTTCCACGAGTCGTCGCAGATAGCCCTCCGCGGCATGGTGCGGCACCCCGGCCATCGGCATTCCCTTGGAGCGTTCGGTCAGGGTGATGCCCAGCGCCTGATGCGCGGCTTCGGCGTCCGGTCCGAACAACTCGTAGAAGTCGCCCATGCGGAAGAACAGCAGGCAGTCCGGATGGGCCGCCTTGAACCGCGTGAACTGACGCATCGCGGGCGTCTCCCACTGCGGGCCGCGATAGGCGTCGGCGACGGGAGCCTGTTCTGCCGGGGGGGAAGTGGTCACGCCCGGATTCTACGTCGACCGTGCGGCGTCGATCGTGGAGAAGTTGTCGATGGTGGAGACGATCGGGAAGATCGGGACCGGCTCAGCCGGTCGGCTTCGGGTCGGCGGTCTTCCAGGAGATCCGCACTCGCTTCTTCCCGAATTCCAGGGCCGCCTTGAGATCGACGCCGAAGTAGACGTCGATCCGGTGTTTCCACCGTTTGTTCATCTTGTCCAGGACGAGATACGGCCCCGTCTCCTTCCCATCGATCTCGATCCAGACCGAAGACCGATGATGCAGCCCCTCCTCGAGGAGGTCGCGGCTGACCGCGATCGACTTCACCTTCGGATCCAGTCGCTCGTTCCAGGCGGCGATGAAGGGGTCGCCGTCGGTCTCCTGTGGTCGTGAGCAGTAGGCGGTCGCGGTCACCCACATGGTGTGACGTGCACCGTGCTCGGGATGCGTCTCGATGGTCCGGGTGGCCGGACCGGTCGCGGGAAGATCGGCCTCCGACGCGTCCGCGGTGCCGGGCCCGCAACCGCCGAGGAGCATCGACGCGGCGACCGCGACGACGGCACCGAGGTTCACGCCCGGTGCGTTCCGGATCTTCATCGTCGTTCGCCCTCGCCGGCACCGGCCGGGGTGTCGGCGGGCGGCGCAATCTTCTTCGGGGGGTGTGGCGTCATGCCCGCGGCCCACTTGATCGCACCGGCGAGATGATCGCGGAAGAGCGGCTCGGAATACGACGCGTCGGTGTGTCCGCCGCCGGTGTAAAAGGCGCGGCCGCCGTCGTAGTCGTGGTACCAGCTGATCGGATGATCCCCATCCATCCCGCCGCCCTGATACGACGTCTCGTCGAGGCTCATCAGCACGCGGACATTCGGTCGCGGGTTCTTCCGATAGACGTACCACTCGTCGGTTCGGTCCCAGGTCGCGGGAAGCATTCGGGTCGCGGGGAAGGTTCGATCCTCGACGTTGATGCGCGCGGGCTGGATCTTCGGATGGGTCTTGAACCAGGCGCCGACCAGACGGCCGTACCAGGGCCAGTCGTACTCGGTGTCCGCAGCGCTGTGCACGCCGACGTAGCCGCCGCCGCCTTGAATGAACTTCTCGAAGTGCTTCTGCCGTTCGTCGTCGAGCACGTCGCCGGTGGTGTTCAGGAAGATCACGCAGTCCACGTCCTTCAGCCGCTCGGGCGCGAAGGCACGCGGGTCTTCGGTCGCCTCGACGCGAAATCCGTGCTCGCGACCGAGTTCGGTGAGCGACTTGATGCCGGCGGGGATCGAACCGTGTCGAAATCCGGCGGTCCGGGAGAAGACGAGCACCTTCGGCGGCTCGGCCCGAACCGCGGGTGGCTCGGCCTTCGGCGATGCGGCGGCGTCCAGGGCCAACAGGATCGACGCGGTCAGCAGGCAGACGAACACCGGGGCGAGGGTTCGAAGCAGCCGTTTTCGGGGGGTGTCGTGGGTTCGCATGACCTCATGCTATAGACCGAACCGGGAAATGATTCATCTCCTCGGCGAGAACGCCGAATGAAAACCCCCCTCGAACCGTGAGGGCCGAGGGGGGGTGGGGGAATTCGCTTCGAATTCCAGTGTCTCTGGTCCCGGGGATCTTTCGTCCGAGGTACCCGATCCCACCAAGCCGAGGGGGCTGGCACTCTCTCCAGGCCATTCCCCTCGTACAGACATGCGAGGGTCGGGCGAGATCGACTGGATTTTTGCAAAAACGAGCGAGATCACCGCCAGCAACGTTCCTGAACGTTCCTCCGGCTCGGCCGGGCGCCGGTATCGGATGTGAGGGGGGCGCCGATCGAGGCCCGAAAACGAACGCCCCCTTCCCGGGTTGGCGGAAGGGGGCGGGCGGGGTCAATGGAGCCGATCGGGATCGAACCGACAACCTCCTCGATGCGACCGAGGCGCTCTCCCAATTGAGCTACGGCCCCGCGTGATCCGGTCGTGGGACCGGGTGGCGAAGTATATCGAACGGACCTCTCGACGGCCAGCATCCACGCGTCGGCCGGGAATCGCTGACGCTAAGCCGTTATCCTCCCGATCCGGAGCCCGCATCATGTCCGCCACCGCCACTCTGGCCCTCTACTGCCTCGTCATCCTGCTCATTTCGGTCGGAGGAGGACTCGTCCCGAGCCTCGTTCGTCTGACCCATCGTCGAATGCAGCTCGCCCTTTGTCTCGTTTCGGGCGTGATGCTGGGGGTGGGGATGATTCACATGCTGGGACACGCGGCGGAAGCCGTCGTGCACGCCCATGGCGAAGGTGTCTCCATGCACACCGTGATGCTCGCGGCGGTGGGGGGATTCCTCGCCATGTTCTTGCTCGAGCGCTTCTTCTGTTTTCACCATCATGAAACACCGGACGAGTACGGGCGTGCCTCCGGGAACGATCATCAGGGGTCCGACGCGTCCGGCGAGGAAGCGCCCCGGACGACGCATCGGCTCGGCTGGATCGGGGCGTTCATCGGCCTCACCGTCCACACGATCCTCGCCGGCATTGCCCTCGGTGCCGCGGTTTCCAGCGGAACGAGTGAGATTCCGTTCGACGGACCGGCACCCGCCTCCGCCGCCTCCGGGCTCGCCGGCTTCGGGGTCTTTCTCGGCATCGTGCTCCACAAGCCCTTCGATGCGTTCACCATCGTCGCCCTCATGCAACGTTCCGGTCGGCCCCGGCTCGCGGTTCATCTGGTGAACGCCATCTTCGCACTGGTGATACCCCTCGGCGTGCTGCTCTTCGTGATCGGGGCGGATCTCGCCTCGAACGCCGCGACGTTCACCACCCTCGCACTCGCATTCAGCGCCGGGACGTTCATCTGCATCGCCGCCAGCGACGTGCTGCCGGAGCTGCAGTTCCACAAGCACGATCGGGTCGCCATGACCTGCATGCTGGTGGCCGGACTCGCGATCGCCTGGGGAAGCGGACTCCTCGAGGAGGGGGGCCACCACCACCACCACCACGGGCCCGTCTCCGACATGGATGTCACCGGCCCGTCGCGTCCATCACCGTGAGGCGGATGGTCCTTTTCAACGCTTTCCGCCCCTCGTCAGCGACGGATCAGACGATTCGGCCCGCAATGACCTCGGTCGCTGTTGCGGTTCGAAGCGGCAACCCCTAGATTAGGAGTTCCTCCTGATCGATCCGTGTTCGTCCGACCTTGGAGGAGAGTCGCACTGAACACTTCGACCGACCCGCCGGCCTCGTCGGCGGGGCGGGTTTTTTCCGCTGGCCATCGGTCGGGTCGTGAATCCTCCGGTTGGCGGGAATCCTGCGAATACACTTTGAATACGGTGCTTGCGAAGAGGTCCGAGGCGTGTTCCGATGCTAGGCTTCGTCACCATGAAATCCGAACGCCTGCTCGCCGAACTGAACCGACTCCGATCCGATCTCGACAAGGATCCCGGCGATCTCGAGTGGTTCACCCTCCATCACGTCTTCTGTTTCGTGAGTTACCAGCATTCCGCCTTCCAGGCCTACCTCGACGAGGCGATCAAGCCGGACGACGAGGTCCCGGAGAGCTGATTCCGGTCTCGTTCCGGTCTCATTCCAGTCTCGAGGACTCCTCGGCATTCGGGCCGCTTCGGGCCGAGGAGAAGGGCGGGCATGCGGTATCCTGCGGGGATTCCTCGTCCACGGATCCCGACCTCATGACCAATCAGTCCCCCAAGTCCGATTCACGCGACCGCCGCGGGTTCAAGGAGACGCTCAATCTCCCCTCGACCGCGTTTCCGATGCGTGCCAATCTCGCCCAGAACGAACCGAAGACCGTCCATCGCTGGGAGACCGGCTCGATGTACGCGGCCATCGACGCGACCCGGCGGGACGCGGGGGCGCCGGTGTTCCGGTTCCACGACGGGCCGCCCTACGCGAACGGCTCCATCCACGTGGGACACCTGCTGAACAAGGTGCTCAAGGATCTCGTGGTGCGTTCGAGGCTGATGGAGGGCATGCGCTGCCCGTTCACCCCCGGCTGGGACTGCCACGGTCTCCCCATCGAGCATCGCGTGATGACGGAGCTTCACGAGAAGGGGAAGGCCGCGAAACTCGCCGGACTGCCCGACGACACCCGCCGGATCGCGATCCGGCGGGAATGCGCGACCTACGCGTCCAAGTTCATCAAGCTGCAATCGGGCCAGATGCGTCGTCTCCTGACGATCGCCGACTACGACGATCCCTATCTCACCATGAACCCCGGCTACGAGGCCCGCACCATCGAGGTGTTCGCGGATCTCGTGGATCAGGGCGTCG
>NZFT01000037.1 GCA_002690755.1 Phycisphaerae bacterium | reverse complement strand
GACGACGTCCTCGGCGACGAGCCGACGGTCATCCGCCTCGAGCAACGCATCGCCGAGATGCTCGGCAAGGAAGCCGCGCTGTTCACCCCCTCCGGGACCATGGCCAACCAGCTGGCGATCCGAAGCGTGTGCGAAGGTGGCGACGAGATCGTCGCCCACCACGACAACCACATCATCCACTACGAGACCGGCGGACCGGCGGCGCTCTCCGGCTGCATGGTTCGCGGCATCGACGGCGTCTGCGGGATCCACGATGCGTCGGCGGTCGCCGAGGCGATCCGTCACCAGGACGTGCACCATCCGCGGACCCGCATGATCGCCATCGAGAACAGCCACAACCGGGGCGGTGGCTCGGTGTGGACGCTCGAGGGGTTCGACGCCGTCGCCGCGGTCGGTCGGGAACGCGGTCTCCACGTCCATGTCGACGGCGCCAGGCTCTTCAACGCCTGCGTCGCCGGCGGATACACGCTCGCCGAGTTCGCCCGATCGGCCGACACCATCAACGTCTGCTTCTCCAAGGGCCTCGGGGCCCCGGTGGGGAGCGCTCTGGTGGGACCGGCGGATCTCGTCCTGCGGGCACGTCGTTTCCGCAAGATGTTCGGCGGCGGCATGCGGCAGTCCGGCATGCTCGCCGCCGCCGCGATCCACGCCCTCGATCATCATTTCGACCGGCTCGCGATCGATCACGAACACGCTCGGCTGCTGGCCGAAGGCGTCGACGCCGTGGACGGGCTCGAGAGCGAGAATCCGGTGGGCGACGTTCGAACGAACATCGTCTTCTTCCACATCGACCCGGATCTCGCGACCGCCGAAGCCTTCGCCAGCCGCATGACCGAGACGGGCGTGGCCGCCTACGCGTTCGATCCGACGCGGGTCCGCATGGTCACCCACCTCGACGTGGATGCCGACGGCATCCATCGGGCGATCGAGACGATCGGCGACATCGCGGGCGGCTTCCGGGCCTGACGCCCCTCCGAAGAACACCATGCCCGAACCCACCCACGCTGCGATCTTCGATCTCGACGGCACGCTGATCGACACCTACGACGCGCATCACGCCGCGTGGCGGACCGCGTGTGCCGCGAACGGCATCGAACTCACGCCGGCCATGTTCGCGTGGAGTTTCGGGCGGACCAATCCCGCGATCATCCGTCGGTTCTGGTCCGACGAAGGCAGACCGGAGCCGGATGACGAGACGATCGAACGTGTCGCCGAATCGAAGGAAACGGACTTCCGGACGGAACTCGAACGGGTGTTCCCGGCGATGCCCGGGGTCCCCGAACTCATCACCGGTCTTCGCGAACGCGGCTTCGCGGTGGCGATCGGCACCAGCGCCCCGCGGGAGAACCTCGAACTCGCGGTCGATCGCCTCGGAATCGGGGACCTCCTCGACGCCTCGGTCTGCGGCGGTGAGGTCGTCCACGGAAAGCCGGACCCCGAGGTCTTCCTGCTGGCCGCGGAACGCCTCGGCGTCTCCCCGAACCGATGCGTGGTCGTGGAGGATGCCGGTGCGGGAATCGACGCGGCGCAGGCCGGCGAAATGTCGTCGATCGGGATCATCTCCACCGGTCGAACCGCCGCGGAACTCGTCCACGCGGATCTGGTCGTCGATCGATTCGACGTGCTTCGTCCGGCCGATTTCCTTCGACTCCTCGATGGTCATTGACCGATCGAAGAACGATCAGACCCGCTCCCCGCCCGCCGGGGGAATTCCACTTCAACCCTCCGAGATCCCATGCACGACCCTCGATTCGACCGACTGGCGGAGCTCCTCGTCTCCCACTCCACCCGACTGACCGCCGGCGAGCATCTGCTGGTGGAGTCCTTCGACGCCCCCGACGCGTTCGTCGCGGCCGTGGTGAAGGCCGCCCGGGCCCGCGGCGCGCATCCCCATGCCGCGTTGCGCTCGACCCGCGTGCTGCGAAACCTCGTCGACGGCGCCGACGAGGCCCAGATCAGCACCTGGGCGGACATCGACGCCCATCGGATGAAGGCGATGGACGCCTACCTCGGAGTCCGCGGCGGAGAGAACGCGAGCGAGATGGCGTCCGTCGACGAAGCGTCGATGAGCCTCTTCGGTCGGACCTACCAGAAGCCCGTCCACTTCGAGGAACGGGTCAAGCGGACGAAATGGTGCGTGCTGCGCTGGCCCACCCCCTCGATGGCCCAGCTCGCCGGCATGAGCACCGACGAGTTCGAGGACTTCTACTTTCGCGTGTGCTGTCTGGACTACGGCCGGATGTCGACCGCGGCCACCGCGCTGGTCGATCGCATGAACCGAACCGACCGTGTCCACATCGTCGGCCCCGGCGACACCGATCTCCGATTCTCGATCAAGGGAATCCCCGCCGTCGCCTGTTGCGGGGAGATGAACATCCCCGACGGCGAGGTCTTCACCGCACCGGTCCGCGACTCGATCGAGGGCGTGGTCGCCTACAACACCGCCACCATCTATCACGGCGTGCCGTTCGAGAACGTCCGTCTGGTCTTCGAGAAGGGGCGAATCGTGGAGTCGTCGGCGACCGTCGGCGGGGACCGACTCGAGGAGATCTTCGATGCGGACGAAGGCGCCCGGTTCATCGGCGAGTTCGCGATCGGTTTCCACCCGCACATCCTTCATCCGATGAAGGACATCCTCTTCGACGAGAAGATCGCGGGCAGTTTCCACTTCACGCCGGGGCAGGCCTACGACGAGGCCGACAACGGAAATCGAAGTGAGATCCACTGGGACCTCGTCTGCATCCAGCGACCCGATTTCGGTGGTGGCGAGATTCGATTCGACGACGAGACCATTCGAAAGGACGGCCTCTTCGTCACCGACGACCTGCGCGATCTGAATCCCGACCGGCTCGGTTGAAGCCCGGACGGTTGAAGCCCGGACGGTTGAAGCCCGGCCTCATCGACCGCCGTCGGGGAAGTCACCGGAATCCTCGAGTTCGCGAGCCCCGGCGTCGTCGAACACGGTGTCGGCCTGCCGACCGATCGCCTCCTGGCGTTCCTGCATGTCCGCGATCGTGTCCTCCGCGAATCCCTTCGCCTTGCCGAGGGTGGATCTCGGGGTGCCGTCGACGGCCGGTTCGAAACCGTCGTCCACCGATTCCTCGCATCCGAGGATCGCGGTCAGTCCCGCGACCGTCATGATGACCAATGCACGTTCGATGTTCCGCATGAACCGCCTCCATTCAGGGCCAGTCGTGGACCCGCGAGGATACCCGACTATCCCCGGCATCCACGGGGGACTACCATTCGCCTCCCGTCGTCGCGTGACGACGTCGTCCCTTCCGGAACACCGGAGCAGATTCGATGAACAGCCTCGCCCTCCTCGCAACCTCGGCCATTCTCATGACCTCGATGCCAGACACCACCGATTACACGACCATTCCACCCGATCCCTACGAAGTCGAGCAGCGGCTCGCGGCCGCGCCGGTCAACGCCCAGGAGGCGGTGAAGCAGGCCGAGGAGAAGACCGGCGGCACGGTCCGCAGTCTCGCCTGTCGTTTCGACGGCGAAGCGGTCCAATACGAGTTGATGGTCAGCCGCAACGGCGTGCCCACCAAGGTGATCGTCGACGGCGCCAGTGGCAAGGTCACCGCACCGATGATCTCGATCCCGGACGCGATCCGTACTTCGATCGAGAAGATCGACGGACTCGTCAAGGCGGTCTACACGAACGACGACGCCGAGCCCCCGACCATCACCACCGTGATCTACAACCAGGGCAAGCGACACGACATCGTGGTCGACGCGGTCTCCGGTGCCGTGGTCTCGGACACCCTCGTTCCGCGATTCCCCGGCGAGGCGGTCGGTGACCGGGAGATGGTGACCCTTCCCAGCGGACTCAGCTACTTCGATCTCGAAGAAGGCGCGGGCGACAGCCCCGCCGGTCCGGCATCGCAGGTCAAGGTCCACTACACGGGCTGGCTGGTCGATGGCACCAAGTTCGACTCGTCGGTCGATCGTGGACAGCCCATCGACTTCGCCCTCAACGGTGTGATCAAGGGCTGGACGGAAGGGGTTGGAAGCATGCGAGTGGGCGGCAAGCGGAAGCTGGTGATCCCCTTCGACCTCGCCTACGGACCTGCGGGCCGAGGCCCGATCCCCCCGAAGGCGACCCTGATCTTCGACGTCGAACTGATCGACGCCATGGATTGAGCGCGGGCGACTTCGGGCGCCTCCGGGGGCCGTGAGTCCATGATCCGGAAGAGTCCGGAAGGATCCGAAAAAAGACGACGCGTCGAGCGAACCGCTCGGCGCGTCGTCTTTTTCGAGGCGGACGGCCTCGTCATGATCCGATCGGGGGCTCAGGGTCGCATTGCGCGATACTCGTCGCCCCGCGACTCGATCGCCATCACCTTCTCCAGTCGACGGGCGTGCCGCGACTCGCCCGTGTAGACCGCACCGAGATAGCCGCGGACCATGTCTTCGGCCAGGGCCGACCCGACGATCCGGCCGCCGAGGACGAGGATGTTCATGTCATCGTGCTCGACCCCCTGGTGCGCCGAGTAGTAGTCCTCGCAGTTGGCGGCCCGGATGCCGGGCACCTTGTTCGCCGCCACGCTCGCCCCGACGCCGGAGCCGCAGAGCATCACGCCCCGCGCCGCGCGTCCGGTGATGATCTCGATCGCGACCTTTTCCGCGAAGTCGGGATAGTCGACGCTCTCGGTCGAATCGGTTCCGACGTCGATGGTCTCGTGCCCCAGCGATTCGATGAAGACCCGGAGGGTCTCCTTCAGTTCGAAGCCGGCGTGGTCCGATCCGATCGCGATCTTCACGCGTCACCTCCCGAGACCCGGGCCATGGTCCGCCTCGCGGCTTCGACCACGTTCTCGGGTTCGAATCCGAATTCCTTCTGAAGCTCCGCGATCGGTGCACTGGCGCCGAAGCGGGTCATCCCGATGATCTCGCCTTCGAGCCCCGCGTAGCGTTCCCAGCCGAAGGTCGCCGCCTGTTCGACGCAGACCCGGGCCCGCACCGAAAGGGGAATCACGGATTCTCGATATTCGTCCGACTGTCGTTCGAACAGGGTCCAGCATGGAAGGCTCACCACCCGGCTTCTGACGCCCTCGCTCGCGAGGCGTTCGTGCGCCTCCAGGCAGGGATGGACCTCGCTCCCGGTCGCGATCAGGAGGACTTCCGGCGTTCCTTCGCAGTCCGCGAGGGTGTAGCCGCCCTTCTCCACGCCGCGGGCCGAGGCGTACTTCGTCCGGTCGAGCGTGGGCAGGTTCTGCCGCGAAAGCGCGAGCAGCACCGGCTCGTGCTTCATCGGCATGAACACCCGCCAGCACTCCGCGACCTCGTTCGCATCGCAGGGCCGGAAGACCATGATGCCGGGCATGGCCCGGAGCGATGGGACGTGCTCGATCGGCTGATGCGTCGGACCGTCCTCACCGAGCCCGATCGAGTCGTGGGTGAAGACGAAGATCACCGGAATCTCCATCAACGCCGCGAGTCGGATCGCCGCCCGACAGTAGTCGCTGAAGATCAGGAATCCGGCGCCGTAGGAGCGGACCTTCGAGAGCGAGAGCCCGTTGCATGCCGCCGCCATCGCGAACTCGCGAATGCCGAAGTGCAGGTTTCGACCNCCGTAGTCGCCNGGCGCCGAGCCGAGCGCGTCCGGCCGCTGGAAACTGCCGGCCTCGGGATCGGTGATCAACGTCTTGGTGCTGGGCGCNAGGTCCGCGGCCCCACCGATCAGCCAGGGCACCCGTCCCGCCACCGCGTTGAGNACCTTCCCGTTCGAGGAACGGGTGGCCATGCCCTTCGGATCGGCGGGGTATTCCTCGATGTCGGCGTCCCAGTCGTCGGGAAGTTCCCGACGCTGCATCCGGAGCAGCTCCTCCGCGAGATCGGGGTGCTCCACCCGGTATCGCTCGTAGAGATCGAACCACGCGTCACGAGCGGTGCGGCCACGGGCTCCGACCAGTTCCTGGAATCGCTCCATCACGCCGTCGGGGACGAGGAACTTCGCGTCGGGCGGCCAGCCGTAGGCCTCCTTGGCGAGTCGGATCTCGTCGACGCCGAGCGGTTCGCCGTGGGCCGACGCGGTGTCCTGCTTGTGCGGCGCGCCCCAGCCGATGTGACTGTCGACGATGATCATCGTCGGTCGGTCGTCGGTCGCGTCGAAGGTCTCGAAGCACTGGGTCAGCCGATCGACGTCGTTCGCATCCCCGACCCGGAGCACGTTCCAACCGTAGGAGAGAAAACGGGTGGCGACATCGTCGCCGTAGGCGAGATCGGTGTGCCCCTCGATCGTGATCTTGTTGTTGTCGTAGATCCAGCAGAGGTTGCTCAGACCCAGATGTCCGGCGAGCGAAGCGGCTTCGTTGGAGACGCCCTCCATCAGACACCCGTCGCCGCAGATCGCGAAGACCGAATAGTCGAAGAGATCGAATCCCGGTCGATTGTATCGAGACGCCTTCCAGCGAGACGCCATCGCCATGCCGACGCTGGTCGCGATCCCCTGCCCGAGCGGGCCGGTCGTCGTCTCGACGCCGCTGGTCCATCGGTATTCCGGATGGCCCGGACACTTCGAATCGAGCTGGCGGAATCGCTCGATGTCCTCGAGCCCGACCGCGGGTTCGCCGGTGATCTCGTACTTGGGGTTGACGGCCTTCACGCCCGCGAGGTGCAGGATGGAATAAAGCAGCATGGACGCATGACCGTTGCTCAGCACGAACCGGTCCCGGTCGGGCCAGATCGGATCGGCGGGGTCGTATTTCAGCCGGTGCTGCCAGAGGGCGTAGGCGACCGGTGCAAGGGCCATCGGCGTGCCGGGATGGCCACTGTTCGCGGCCTGGACCGCGTCCATCGACAGGGTCCGGATGGTGTTGATCGCGAGCGCATCGATCGCGGGAACGTCGCCCGGGGTGCCGGCGATCGGGTGGTCGGAACTCGTCGTGGTCATTCCTGGNTCTCCTGCCTGCCTGATCTTCGGTGGGGAGCGCCTCGGCGGCCGACTCCGTCCGCCTGCATGGTACCGAGACGGGATTCTCCCGCTTGCGGTGCTTCGGACTGCGGTCCGACCCCCGAGATGGCCGATATCCCGAGGAGCCGCCCAGTCTCGTCAGGCGGATCCGAAGTCAACCGAAGGATCGAACCGATGCGAACGCCGATGCTCCTCCTCACCGTCCTCGCCGCCGCCGGATGCGCNAACACCAACCAGACCAGCGAACCGATNATCTGGGCCGGCGCGATGCAGGACGAGAACTATGAAATCAAAGGCAAGCCGGAAACCGGTGGCGGCGCCCCGGCGGGCTACAACGGCCCTGGCGGCGAAGTGAACCCGCAGTCCCTGGAATCGCAGGCGATCGGATCCCCCCAGATCCACTATCACTACCACACACATCACCACTATCACCCCGGTGGCTCGTACTCGGTCGCGGGCGCCCCGCACATGACCACGAGCTTCAACGGATACGCCCATCCGGCGTACATGACCCCGCATCACGCGGCCATGCACAACCCCACGAGCCCGTACGCCCACAACCCGAACGGCGGAAACGCCGCGAACCCCTACACCAGTGGCTGGCAGGGTGGAAACCCCTACAACCGCGGTGGCAGCTGGGCACCGGGTGACTTCAACCCGTGGGCCAACAACGGCACCGGCTCGATCAACGAATAGTTCCTGCGATCGTCCAAAGGACACCGGACGCCCCCGCAGCCCGCCTGCGGGGGCGTCTTCGCATTTCACGAGTGGTACGGTGCCCGGATGACACTTCCACTCCTCACCGCCGCGCTGCTCATCGCCGTTGCCTCGACCACGTCGCCGGATGCCGGTTCGGAGACGGGCGTGCTCGCCTACCGGATCCTCGGTCCCGAGGGTGCTCCGGTGCCCGCCCGTCTCACCGTCCTCGAGCCCGACGTGGACCTCGTCGCGCTGGGCGGGCCCTTCGGCGATCGCCACGCGGTCCGCGAAGACGTCTGCTATGCGCTCGACGGCACGGGGGAAGTGGTCCTGCCCGCCGGTCGATGTGAACTGCTCGCCAGTCGCGGCATCGAATGGAGCATCGATCGAAGATGGGTCGACATTCCGGCCCACGGACGGCTGGAGGTCGAACTCCGGATTCGACCGGCGGTGGACACCACCGGCCTGATCGGCGGGGACTTCCATCTGCATACCCTCACGCATTCCGGTCACGGCGACTCCAACATGCCGGAACGGATCGTGAGCCTCGTCGGGGAAGGCGTCGACTTCGCCATCGCGACCGATCACAACCGGAACATCGACTACATCCCCACGATCGCCGCGCTGGGCGCCACCTCCCAGATCACCTCCGTAGTCGGGAACGAACTCTCGACCCCGATCGGACACTTCAACATCTTCCCGGTCGACCCGGCGCGACGACCGATCCCCGCTCGACTCGCGGCGGCGCCGCCGATGTTCCGCATGATCCGGCTCGAGCCGAACGACCTCGGCGTCGTCCCGGTGATCCAGGTCAATCATCCTCGCTGGGCGGGCATCGACTACTTCAGCCAGGTCGAACTCGACGAGACCACCGGCACCAGCTCCAATCCACGGTGGAGCGCGGACTTCGACGCGATCGAGGTCCTGAACGAGAATGCGCTCTGGGGATGGCGGGACCCCGCGGACGCCGACGGCATCGACGTCGGCTCCCAGACGCACTCCTCGATGCTCGACTGGTACGCCCTGCTCGACACCGGCCACCGTGCGATCGCCACCGGCAACTCCGACAGCCACTCGGTCAAGGCGAACTTCGCCGGCGTCCCACGAAACTACATGGGCTCGTCCACGGACGATCCGGGCGGCATCGATCCGCGGGAGATGATCGCGGCGATCCGCAGCGGCGATGTCGTGGTCAGCAGCGGGCCCATCGTCCGTGCGTCCATCCCGGACCGTGGCCTCCACGAGGATCCTCGAATGGCGTCGGTCGATGCCGAAGGCCGCGTCAGGATCGCCCTCGAGATCCAGGCCGCCCCCTGGATCGACGTCGATCGGATCCGGGTGATCCTCGACGGCGACGAGATCGATCGAATCCCCGTCGATCAGTCGCGCGATCGGACTCGCTTCGAGGGGGACATCGAGGTCCCCCTCGCCACCGACGGCTGGATCGTGCTGTTGGTCGAGGGCGACGATTCGCTCGCCCCCGTGGTCGACGGCAAGAAGCGACCCGTCATACCGGTCGCGATCATCAACCCCTTTCGAATCGACGCGGATCTCGACGCGGCGTGGATGCCCCCTCTGGAACGCGTGAAGCGACGGATCGCGACCATCAGCGCGGATCAGGTCGCTTCCGAATGGAAACTCGCCTCCGGCGCGGAACGACGGCGGATCATCGCTGCGGCGCGGGCCGACGACGAACTCGACCCCGAGGTTCGACGCCGATTGATCGAGTCCGGCCTCACCGACGAATCCGACCAGTGGCGAGTCGTCCGGCTCGGGGCGGTGCGGGCCGCGACCGGAGCGCCGGCATTCGCGGAACAGCTCGAACGGCTCATGACCGACGAAGCGGCGGACGATCGGCTCGCCGCCGCCGCCCTCCGCGGACTCGCCGCGACCTCCCCCGACCGCGCCGCGGTCCGACTCCAGGAGTTCATCGATCGACGCGGCGTCACCCCGCTTCGCGACCTCGGCGACTCCGGCCTGAACGAGGTCGCGGGCCCCGGACCCCGGGCCTGGATGGTGGCCGGACCATATCCCGCGACCGAGGACCTCGAGGGTTTCGCACGGACGTTCTCATTGCTCAAGGATCCGCCGGAGACGGCAGGCGGCACCATCGGGTGGGAGCGGAAGCGAACCCGGCCGAACGGCCTTCTCTCGTTCCTCGAGATCGCCGCCGATCCTGCAGCCACCGAGAACTCGATCGCGATCGCATCGGGCTGGATCATGGCCCCCGACGACACCACCGCGATCGTCGCCTTCGGTTCCGACGACGGCGCCGCGGTGATCGTCAACGGCCGCACGATTCTGCTCGATCGAACCACGCACGGCGCTTCACCGTTCGGTTCGATGCTGGAGGTTCCGCTTCGCCGTGGCCCGAACGCGGTGACGATCGCGGTCGAGAACGGCAGCGGCGATTTCGGATTCCACTTCCGCACGCTCGACCGTCGACTCGAGGTCATGACGTCGATCGACGATTGACCCCACCATCGAACGAACCGCGGGGGGACGTGGTCGTCCCCCCGCGGTTCTCATCGATCGCGTGCCGATCGTGCCGGAATCACTTGGCCATCACGGTTTCGGCGATCAGATCGACGAGTCCCTGACCGCGATCCGCCGTGATCTCCCAGTACATCACGCCGCCGAGGCCGAGGTCACGCAGGTAGTCGAGCTTGTACTGGGTCGACTCCTGATCGTCATAGGAGATGAAGTGGCCGCCGAAACGACTGGGTGAGTGCAGATAAGGCACCTTCGACACGTCGTCCCAGTACCGGGTGTAGTCACCGGACTGGAGCAGCTGCAGAATGCCGTCCCGACCGGTTCCCGCGGCGTCGAAGTCGTTGACGCCGGTCGCCCCGCTCGTCCCGTCGTCCCAGGTCCCCGCGGGAACCGAGGACGCCGACTGGAAGAGTCCGCCGGTTCCGCCGTCCGCGACGCCTCCCCACGCCCGCCCGTAGATGGGCAGGCCCATCACGAGCTTCGCCGGCTCGACCCCGCCCGCGAGGTAGGCCTGGATCACGTGATCCACGGTGTACTTCTCGGCGATCTCGGGATCACCCGGATCATCCGGGTTCGAGAACAGCGGTGAATGATGCCCGGTGTTCGTGAAGTCCCACGCCCCCCGCAGGTCGTACGTCATCACATTGACGAAGTCGAGGATCTCCCCGAGTCGGTCGAGTTCGAGATGACGGTACTTGTCGAATCCGGCGGGCGCCGCGATCGAGAGTTCGTAGTGGACGCCGTCTTCCGCACCCGCGACGTCCAGCCGATCCCGGAGCTCCTGCAGCAGCAGCGTGTAGTTCACGCCGTCCTCGGGTCGATAGACGTTGCTCGCGAGACCACCTTCGACGGGATACTCCCAGTCGATGTCGACTCCGTCGAAGTTGTAGGCCCGCATGAATTCGACGCAGCTCTCCGCGAACGTCGACCTCGAGGCCTCGGTCAGCGCCACGTCGCTGAATCGACCGGAGAGCGTCCACCCACCCACCGAGATCATGGTCTTGAGGTGCGGGTGTTCCGGCTTGTGGACGTTGTTGATCTGATTGATCAGACCTCGATAGGGCTGATCCCAGGTGTCACCGGGGAAGGACTTGTCGATCGCCGCATACTCGTCGAACAAGGTGACGCGGCCATCCGGGCCGATGTCCGCGAAGGCGTAGTTGAGATGCGTGATCTTTTCGTAGGGAATGTCCGCGGGCTGGAAGTTCCGCCCGTAGGTGCCCCATTCGATGTAGTACGCGACCACGCGGCCGTCGATCACTTCGGGACACGCGCCCCAGGACGCGAGGAAGAAACCAAGATCGCCACCGTCGACGACGCCGCTTCCATCGAGATCCGCGACGCCGGAACCGCCCCAGGCGGAAAGCAGGATGCCGAGGTCGCCGCCGTTCACGGAACCGGAACCATCGAGATCCGCAGGGCAGGGATCGAAGGACGGCGGATCGCCGCTGCCATCACCATCGCCATCACCGCCGCGCCCGTCATCACCGCCGCCGTCATCACCATCGCCATCACCGCCGCGCCCGTCATCACCGCCGCCGTCATCACCACCGCCGTCATCACCGCCGTCGTCACCGCCGTCGTCATCACCGCCGCCGTCGTCACCGCCGCCGCCGTCGTCACCGCCGCCGCCGGTTCCGTCCCCGTACACCAAGGTGACCGGGGCCCCGTTGAGCGTCGCGCCCGTGATGTCCCCGATGAACGCGCCGACCCCGGAGTACCCGAGTTCAATTTCCGAGCCCGGTGCGATCGTGGCGTTCCAATCGGCGTCGTCGAGCGTCGTGACGTCCCCTTCGACGTTCCAGACCGCGTTCCAGACCGAACTCATCTCGGGTCCGTTCTCGTAACGAAGTCGCCAACCCTCGACCGTGGAGGTTCCGGCGTTCCGAATGAGGATCGCCCCGGTGTGACCACCGTTCCAGACGTTGGGTACTTCGAAGGTGACGGTGATGTCCGACGCCGATGCACCAGCCGTGCCGAGCGCGAACGCGAGCGTCGGAATCCCGACCAGCCGGCCAATGTCGATTCGATGCTTCATGATCGTTCTCCAAGTGTTCCTGAAGGATGCCGGCCGGACCTGAACCGGACGGCGAGTCGAGTCATACGCACCGATCCGATCGTGAGATCGTCGAAGATCCAGATGATCCAGATGATTCCGAGGTCGGATCCTCGGTGGCATACTGCCAAAAATGGACGAACGACGCGATGTCGCGCCGTTCGTCGCTCTTCTCCTACTGCCACGCTGCCGTGGGATCCCCCTTAAGCCGGAAGGGCTCGCCCGAAATTCGATCGACGCCTCCGCCGATCGATCATCTCGTTCCACTGAAGACTTCGATCTGAAGGCCACCCCCGGCAGGCTGGTCATCATGGTCTTCAAGTTCCCTGGAACAGGAGATAATTCGAGTTCCGACCTCGAGGGGTTCGACACGATTCCGGCGGAATTCGAGAATCGACGCCTATCGAGTTTAAACCGGGATGATTTCGACAAGTTTCTTGCAACCACGGCCGCGTCCGTTCATCCCGCACGGAAAGCGCATCACGTCGCATCGGACTACCCTGCACGACGTGTTTCCACCAATCGCGACCCGGCCTCCAGAATGCGCGGTCGAACCTCCCGAATCGGAGTAAGCAGATGCGCGAACGCCACAAAGGCCCTTCTCGGCTCATTTCGTTCGGCGCCTGCTTCATGGCCGCGGTCGGCGGATTCCTGTTCGGCTACGACATCGGTGTGATTTCCGGTGCGCTGCTTTCGATCGAACGTGATTTTCAGACGTCCGATTTCGTCGCGGAGCTGATCACCGCGGGCGTGCTCGTCGGCGCGATGGTCGGCGCGGGGCTGGGCGGGGTGCTCGCCGACCGACTCGGCCGACGGCGTTCGAACATGACGGCGGGCGTGGTCTTCGCGGTGGGTGCGGTCTTTCTCGGCTTCGTGCCCGACACCGACTGGTTGATCGCCGGCCGCGTCCTGATCGGCATCGGCGTGGGAATCGCCAGTGTCGTCGGGCCCCTCTACATCAGCGAAACGTCTCCGGCCGAGAAACGCGGCGGACGAGTGAGCCTGTTCCAGTTCGCGATCGTCTTCGGAATCCTCGCCGCCTACGTGGTCGATGCTTTCTTCACCGGGGTCCCGGATGGATGGCGGTGGATGTTCGCCCTGGGTGGCCTGCCGGGCATCCTGCTTTTCCTCGGATTCCTCGGCATGCCCGCGAGCCCCCGGTGGCTCGTCATGAAACAGCGGACCGATGAAGCGGAGACGGTGCTCCGAAGTCTCATCCCGGCGGACCGCGTCGCCGATGCGATCAGCCGAATCAAGCAGGATGTGGATCGTGCCGCCTCCGGCGGACGGGCGAGACTCGCCGACGTTCCCGGCATTCGCCTCGCACTGACGGTGGCGTTGGGGCTCGCGGTCCTCCAGCAGTTCATCGGGATCAACACGATCCTCTTCTACGCACCGATCCTCTTCCATCATGCGGGATTCAAGACGGATTCCGCCGCACTGGCCGCCACGGTCGGGCTCGGGCTCGTCAATCTCTTCGCAACGTTGATCGCGCTTCGTTTCGCGGATCGGGCCGGCAGACGTCCCCTGCTTCTGTGGGGCACCGCCGGGATGACCGTTTCGCTGGCGGCGATCGCGATCGGTTTCGCGGTCATGGGTGACGCGGATCCGTCGACTTCGATCTCGAAAGCGCCGCACACCGCTCACACCCCGGCCGCGGCGAATCACCATCTCGCGACGGACGGCTCCACGGCAAGACCGACCGCATCGTCGACCGCGGCGGCCGACGGGACGCCCGAACCATCCGTGAAGGCCGTCACCACCAATGCCGAAACGGGGATTTCGTTCCTCGCGATCGTGATTCTCGTCTTCACCGCGTTGTTCGTCGGCTGCTTCGCGTTCAGTCTCGGCCCGATCACCTGGACCATGATCTCGGAGATCTTCCCGAACGAGGTCCGTGATCGGTGTGTTTCAATGGCGGCCGGCGTGAACTGGGGATCGAATTTCGTGATCTCCCTGACCTTCCTCTCGCTGCTCGACTTCCTCGGTCCGGCCCTGACGTTCAGCGCCTACGGCCTCATCGGCCTCGCGGGATTCCTCTGGATCTGGCGGGTGATTCCGGAGACCAAGGGCTACACCCTCGAGGAGATCGAAGAAAATCTCGCCCGAGGGGGCCGGACGGCGTGGTTGCCCCCGACCGGCAGCACCGCATCCACCGAGTCCGTCGCTTCGG
Organism: Phycisphaerae bacterium; assembly: GCA_002690755.1. Taxonomy (GTDB): domain Bacteria; phylum Planctomycetota; class Phycisphaerae; order Phycisphaerales; family SM1A02; genus UBA12014. The sequence continues at coordinate 7,963 of NZFT01000037.1, read as the reverse complement.
ACACCCTTGGGTCCTGATCGAAGCCTTGAATGGCTTCAGGCGTGGTGTGGCCCGACCCCGAAATGGAGTCGAATGCGCCATCAGCCTGCGATCTCCCACGGCGTTCGAATCGTTTCACCAACGCGAGTCGCGTCTCCAGCTCGACCTTGCGGGGAGCCGATGTCCGCAGCGGACCTCAGGGGCCGGAAGTCGAGCTCAGGGGCCAGGAGTCGAGCCTCGTTCCCGGCCAGGCTCCAGAGATCTGCACCTCGGATCTCTCGCGGTCTCACGAAGCTTCATTGTCTCGAGGCGGTTTGATGGTTTCCCGCGACTGGGCATGGAGCGCTGGGCATCGAGCATCGAGCATTCCTGCCCCCGATTCCGGACGCCCACTCCAGCTTCCGTGAGCGGAATCAACCTGGACGGCACACCCCGTCGATCGTCAGTACCGGTCGGGCTTGCACCGCCCGTGCCAGCGGCGCTCGGCCGATCGGTCGGCGGCGGCCGATCTGGAGATCACAAAGAAACGAAGTCGCAAAAAGACAACAGCCCCGTCCACAAGTGAACGGGGCTGTTGATATCAGCAAACGATTCGGACTGCCTTTGGCCACATGTCACCATGTAGCTATCTGCACACCTCGGGCCCACTGCATACCGCAAGCGGTAGCAGGAGAAACGAAATGGACACGCAGACGAGGATAGTTTGACGATTTCACCTTCCAAGATCGCTCTTGGATGGAGTCTAAGGAATCCCTTAGAAAGGAGGTGATCCAGCCGCAGGTTCCCCTACGGCTACCTTGTTACGACTTAGTCCCAGTCACCAGCCTCGCCGTGGGCACCCCTGAATCGGGGCGACTTCGGGCGCTGCCAGCTTCCATGACTTGACGGGCGGTGTGTACAAGGCTCAGGAACGTATTCACCGCGGCGTAGCTGATCCGCGATTACTAGCGATTCCGACTTCATGGAGGCGAGTTGCAGCCTCCAATCCGAACTGGGGCAGGTTTTAGCGATTTGCTCGACCTCGCGGTTTTGCATCGTTCTGTACCTACCATTGTAGCACGTGTGCAGCCCAGGGCATAAAGGCCATGAGGACTTGACGTCATCCCCACCTTCCTCCGGTTTGACACCGGCAGTCTCGCTAGAGTCCTCAGCATTACCTGTTAGCAACTAACGATAGGGGTTGCGCTCGTTAAGGGACTTAACCCGACACTTCACAGCACGAGCTGACGACAGCCATGCAGCACCTGTCACCGTTCCACCCAAAGGGTGTAGACCGTCTTTCGACGGTTTAATCCGGGATGTCAAACCCTGGATAAGGTTCTTCGCGTTGCTTCGAATTAAGCCACATGCTCCACCGCTTGTGTGAGCCCCCGTCAATTCCTTTGAGTTTTAGCCTTGCGACCGTACTCCCCAGGCGGCACACTAAACACTTTTGCTTCGGCCAGGAGGGCGTCAAACCTCCCCGACCTAGTGTGCATCGTTTACGGCGTGGACTACCGGGGTATCTAATCCCGTTCGCTACCCACGCTTTCGTACCTCAGCGTCAGGACGAGCCCAGCGGCCTGTCTTCACCTTTGGCGTTCCGATAGATATCTACGCATTTCACCGCTCCACCTATCGTTCCGACCGCCTCTACTCGCCTCAAGACATGTGGTTCACTCTGCAATTCCCCGGTTGAGCCGAGGGATTTCACAAAATGCCTACATGTCCGCCTACGTACGCTTTAAGCCCAGTGATTCCGATTAACGCTCGGGCCCTCTGTATTACCGCGGCTGCTGGCACAGAGTTAGCCGGCCCTTCCTTTGGGTCTGGTCATTTTTTTCCTGAACCCTGACAGTGGTTTACACCCCGAAGGGCTTCATCCCACACGCGGTATTGCCCCGTCACACTTTCGTGCATTGCGGAAGATTCGTTACTGCAGCCTCCCGTAGGAGTCCGGGCAGTGTCTCAGTCCCGATGCGGCGGGNCGTGCTCTCACACCCGCTACCCGTCTAAGGCTTGGTGAGCCGTTACCTCACCAACAACCTGATAGGTCATTCCCCGCTCCCAAGGCAGCAAGCCTTTGATGCCGAAGCACCACATCGAGTATTACCTCAGGTTTCCCTAAGCTATCCTCGACCTTGGGGTACGTAGGAATGGATTCCTCGCCCTTGCGCCGCTCTAATAGTCCCGAAGGACGTTCGCGCTCGACTTGCATGTTTTAGCCATACCGCCAGCGTTCAATCTGAGCCAGGATCAAACTCTTCAATTATGTTCGATAGACGATCCGAGGATCGTCGTAACTTTCGAAGGTTTGCCTGGTTGACCGCACCGTCCGAAAACGACGCGGCCGGTCTTCACCAACCTCAAGATGCGGCTCCGAAGAATCGCGGTTGGTGCCGACAGGTGGCAAACCTGCCGGAATCGGTTCATGGACATCCACACCTGTCTCACCCGAAGGTTCGACACGNATGAAATCCCTTGAAGGAAAATAAACTTGGTATCACAAGGATGTCCATCGGAAGGCCCGGCTGTGTGGGCCATCCGTTGGGATTGCTTCCCGAAAACCTGTGTGAACAGATGAACGAGTTGCTCCATCCTCGCGGCGTGTCCGAATCATTCACTTGTCAGAGAAGTTCGTGGCCGAAGCCACCCCCCCAACGCGTTTCGCAGCGGAGAGACGAGGCATCCTACGGAAACCTCAACCCGTGTCAACCCGCACGGTCACCAAATCTGGAGGGTTCAGGGTCGAAAACAGGCAACGCAGCCTCTTCGGCCGGCGTTCTGGCCGGCTGAGAAGCGGGTTGGGCTGATAAGAAAGCGGTTTTTCGCGATCTTGCGGCCGTTCTCATGGTATACGCTCCTTCTTCTCGCCTGGTTCGGGCTTGAGCAAGGAACCCCCGCTGATTCTGGATTTGGCTCCGAATCGACAGTGATTCACCGTCTGTCCACCGCGACCGGTGTGGATGGCCCGGGGAACGGGCGTTCTCCTCCGGTCCCGCGGGCCACCACGAGGGCATGCACCGTGGCGACACCATGATTTCGCAGGAGCGACGCCACGGCGGCCAGCGTCTCACCCGTCGTGCAGACGTCATCGACCAGCACCACGTTCCACGAAGGTTGCAGATGTCCCGACGCGAAGCGACGGACGCGAAAGCGACCTCCAGCGCGACGACGTTCGCGGTGGTCGAGTTCGACCTGCGTCGGCGCCCATCGGCAGCGGAGCAGGCGACGAAGTGGTGATCGAAGTTCGCGAGCGACGCCCTCCGCAAGCACCCGGGTGTGATCGATTCCTCGATGCCAACGTCGCCAACCGCACGTCGGCACCGGAACGACGACCGGACGCCGCACGTCCGGTGAATTCCCCGGCGTCCATCCGATCGTCGCTGCGGCCTCCACGCCGAGCCGCCGGCCGAGGACTTCCAGCGGCAACGGCCACCCTTCGTACTTCGCGGATGCGACGAGTGATCCGAGTCCGTCGCCGTAACGCCCGAGCGAGACGATCGAATCCAATCCACGGGGAAGCGACGAATCTCGGCCGGAGAGCATCTCGGCCTCGTCGCATTCCGCACCACCCCGTGATTCGCCGGCGGTCACCCGGATCGGGTCGAGGGCGTTATCGATCACCGTCCGGAGCTCGCGACCGTACGGACGCGTGGTTCCGACCAGCAACTCGACCAGCGACGACAACCACCGATCGCGACTCGCGCGAAAACCCCGGTGCATGAAGCGTTTGGAAGGCATCGGGTGATCCCTGTCGCCCCGTTCACCCGCAGCCTAGCGGCACGGGGATGGCGTCTCTCGCATCCGGCGAAACCGCATGTCCCCTGCCTGTGAATCGCCACGACGCGGACGACCCTTGCGTCCCCACGAAGACGACGAAGGCCCGGACCATCATGGTCCGGGCCTTCGCGATCTCACACGATCGAAGGGGCGTTCGATCAGCTGACGGCCATCTTTCGCAGCACGGTCTGGAGGATTCCGCCATTGCGGTAATAGTCCACTTCGACCGGCGTATCCACACGGGCGATCGCCATGAAGGTCTTCGGGGTGCCGTCCTCGGTGGTGGCGACCACCTCGATCTCCTGCCGAGGTCGAAGATCCTCGGGAATCCGCACCTCGAAGGTCTCATGGCCGGTCAGACCGATCGCGTCCACGTCCTCGCCGTTCTTGAACTGCAATGGAAGCACACCCATGAAGACCAGGTTCGATCGGTGGATCCGTTCGAAGCTCTTCGCGATCACCGTCTTGACCCCGAGCAGATTCGTTCCCTTCGCGGCCCAGTCCCGGCTCGAACCCATGCCGTAGTCGCTCCCTGCGAGCACCACCAACGGCACGCCCTGCTCGCGATAATTCATCGCCGCGTCGTAGATGAACTTCACCTTGCCATCGAGCAGGTCGGTGGTGTAGCCGCCTTCGGTGCCCGGAGCGAGCAGGTTCCGGATCCGGATGTTCGCGAAGGTGCCGCGGGTCATCACGCGGTCGTTGCCGCGCCGCGAACCGAAACTGTTGAAGAGGGACACCGGAACACCCTGGTCGACGAGGTATTGTCCGGCCGGGGAATCCGCCTTGATCGCACCCGCCGGGGAGATGTGGTCGGTGGTGACCGAGTCGCCGAGCAACGCGAGACAACGAGCCCCGGTGACCGGTCGGATCACATCGACTTCCGGGCTCATGCCTTCGAAGAAAGGTGGATTCTGGACGTAGGTGCTCGCATCACTCCACTCGTACATCTCGCCGGTGGAAGTCTCGATTTCCTGCCATTCCTCGCTTCCGGTGAAGACATCCTCGTACTGGGCGAGGAATTGGTCACGACCGAGGGCCCCGGACACCACCCGCTCGACCTCTTCGGTCGTGGGCCAGATGTCCTTGAGCATCACGGGTTGGCCGTCCCCGTCGTGGCCGATCGGATCGACCGCGAGATCGATGTCGACGGTACCGGCGATCGCATAGGCGACCACCAACGGCGGCGAGGCGAGGAAATTCGCCTTCACGTCGGCGTGGATTCGCCCTTCGAAGTTTCGATTCCCGCTGAGCACGCTGGTCGCGACCAGCCCGTTCTCCCGGATCGCGAGCGAGATCGCTTCGGGAAGCGGGCCCGAGTTCCCGATGCAGGTCGTGCATCCGTAGCCGACGAGGTAGAACCCGACGGCTTCAAGATCGTCGAGGAGCCCCGCCTTCTCGAGATAGTCCGTCACCACCTTCGACCCCGGGGCGAGCGAGGTCTTGACCCACGGCTTGCGGACCAGCCCACGTTCGCGGGCCTTCTGGGCCACGAGTCCCGCCCCGATCATCACGCTGGGATTGCTGGTGTTGGTGCAGGAGGTGATCGCCGCGACCACGACGTCGCCGTCCCGCATCTCGAACTCCGCGCCGTCGTATCGCACCGCGGTCGCCGGCGGATCCGCCACCGCCAACCCACCGTCGTCCGACCCGACGCCGCCTTCACCCATCCATCGACCGGTCTGCGACTCGCCGTCCGCACCGGGACGTTCGAAGGTGTCGGCGAGCATGCGTCGCCAGCTCCCCTGCATGGCCGAAAGGACGATCCGATCCTGCGGTCGCTTGGGCCCCGCGAGCGCCGGTTCGATCGTCGACATGTCGAGTTCGAGCGCGGATGTGAACGTCGGCTCGACCTCCTCGCTCCGCCAGAAACCCTGGGCCTTCGAGTAGGCCTCGACCGTCTCGATCAGCGACTCGTCCCGCCCGCTGAGGCGGAGATAGTCGAGCGTCCGGTCGTCGACGGGGAAGAAGCCGCAGGTCGCGCCGTATTCCGGCGCCATGTTCGCGATGGTCGCCCGCGTCGCCAGCGGCATCTCGGCGAGGCCGTCGCCGTAGAACTCGACGAACTTGCCGACCACTCCATGGGCCCGCAGGATCTCGGTGATCCGCAACACCAGGTCGGTGGCGGTGGTGCCCTCGGGAAGGGATCCGGTCAGACGCATGCCCACCACCTCGGGTACCAGCATGTAGATCGGCTGGCCCAGCATCACGGCCTCCGCCTCGATGCCGCCGACGCCCCAGCCGAGCACGCCGAGCCCGTTGATCATGGTGGTGTGACTGTCGGTGCCGACGAGCGAATCCGGGAAGAGAACGCCGTCCCGCTCCCAGGTGACCTTCGCGAGGTACTCGAGATTCACCTGGTGCACGATGCCGGTCGCCGGGGGAACCACACGGAAGTTGTCGAAGCCCTGCTGGCCCCACTTCAGAAACTCATACCGCTCGCCGTTCCGCTCGAACTCCTTCTCGGCGTTCACGGTGAGTGCGATGCCCGAGTTGTACGCGTCGACCTGCACCGAATGATCGATGACCAGGTCGCAGGGCACGAGCGGATTGACCTTCTTCGGATCGCCGCCGAGCGTCCTCATGGCGTCGCGCATCGCGGCGAGGTCGACCACACAGGGCACGCCGGTGAAGTCCTGGAGGACCACCCGTCCCGGCGTGAACGCGATCTCGGTCTCACCGACGTTCGAGGCGTCGTATCCCGCCAGCGCCCGGACGTGGGCTTCGGTCACCACCCGGCCGTCGCAGTTCCGGAGGCAGCTTTCGAGCAGGACCTTGATCGAGAGGGGGAGACGGTCGATGTCGCCGAGCGAGGCCAACGCGTCGAGTCGGTAGTAGAAACGATCACCTTCGGGCGTCGAAAGGGTGGCGCGGGCGGAAAACGGATCGTGCGAGGGCATGCTGGCTCCGGTTCAGTGGACCACCGGGCCGCAAAGGCCTCGAAAAGACCACGTTTCGTGACGAACCCGACATTCTAGCAGAATGATGAAGCCGATCCCCGTGAAACACCCGGATGCAGGACGCGTCAGCGACGTCGCATGTGCACCTCGAGCCGCGGCCCGGAGACCACGGAGTCCGGCGGAACCGAGGTGGTGAGGAATACGCCGCCGTTGACCACGGACCCACGTCCGATCACGGTGTCCTCCCCGAGGATCGTGGCGTTCGCGTAGACCGTCACGTCGTCCTCGAGGGTCGGGTGGCGTCGATGGCCACGACGAATCAAGCCGTCTTCGCCCACCTCGAGTCGCTTCGCCCCGAGCGTCACGCCCTGGTAGAGCCGACAGCCGTCACCGATCCGGGTGGTCTCCCCCACCACCACGCCGGTCCCGTGATCGATGAACATCCGTCGACCGACCACGGCGCCGGGATGCATGTCGATTCCGGTCCGGGCGTGGGCGATCTCGCTCATCATCCGGGGCACCAGCGGGACCCCCGCGAGGTAAAGTTCGTGGGAGAAGCGATGCACCACGAGGGCCGAAAGGCCGGGGCAGCAGAGAATCACCTCGTCGAGGTGGCCCATCGCGGGATCACCCTCGAATGCCGCGGCCGCGTCCTCCGCAAGCAGCCCGCGGATCGCGGGGATTCGATCGAGAAACCGGTCGGTGCCGACGGTCGCACGCGCACGGGCCTCCGATGGGAGAAAACCTCGACTTCCGATGGGGTCGTGGGCGAATGCCGCCTCCAACTGCCCGGAGAGCATCGTGGCGAGCTCGTCGAGGAGATCGCCGAGGTGGCGCTCGAGCGCTGCAGGCCCGACCACCCGGGGTCCGGAAAACCCTGGGAAAGCAAGCCAGCCGAGCCGTTCCACGATTCCGACCACCACCTCCGCATCCGGCATGGGCGTGCTCGCAGTCCGGTGTGTCTCGGGATTCGAGACCACAGAAGCGACCACGTCGGCCCGGCGACGTTCGGCATCGGATTCGGATGGGTTCGAAGCGGTCGGTTTCGAGGCGTCGTTCATCCCTCGCATCCTAGAACCACGGCACCCGCGGGGTGTGGTCGAACGAGGCCGAGGTCATTTCGGCTGCGAGGCTCGACCCAGAAAAGACGGCGGCCTCGCTGGGAGGCCGCCGTCCGTGATCCTGATCTCTTCAAGTCTCGATGGGACTCGAAGGTTTTCCGNGGAATCAGTTGTTGCCGCGGCCGCCACCGCGACCGCCACCGCGGCCGCCTTCGCCGCCACGACCACCGCCGCGGCCGCCTTCGCCGCCGCGGCCACCAC
>NZFT01000036.1 GCA_002690755.1 Phycisphaerae bacterium | reverse complement strand
TCGTCCACGCGGGAATCCGACCGGAGCTCGGGCTCGCGAACACCGAACCCCACGACAAGATCCATCTCAAGCCCGAAGCCGGCGGTTCACCATGGTGGATCGACTATGCCGGCGAGGACGGACTGATCGTCTGCGGGCACAAGCCCGTCGACGCCCCGATCCGGTCGATTCGAAACGCACGGCCCGTGGCGGTGAACGTCGACACCCGCTGCGTCGCGGGAGGCTCGCTGACCGCGTACCTCGTCGAACACGACGAGTTCATCGCCGTCGAGTCGAGACAGTTCCGGGGCCGGAGGACCGGCGGGCGGTTCATCGAACCCACGGCGGTCGAGCCGTGTCCGGTCCGCGTCCGGGCCGGCTGAACCGGAGTCCTCAATCCCCCGGATTCCAGCGGGCGGCCACGGGCATCTCCCGCCCGCGTCCGAAGGTGCGCGGCGAGAGCTTGGGAATGATCGTCGCCTGGTAGCGCTTGAACTCGCTGATCGCGAGCAGTCGTTCGATGCGTTGAACCGAGTCCGCATCGACCCCGAGCGTCTCCCGGAGTGATTCCGGGGCCCGCGCCTCGTCGATCCGTCCCCGGAGATAGGCGTCCAGCACCTCGTATTCGGGCAGCGACTCGTCGTCACGCTGATCCGGACGAAGTTCCGCGGACGGCGGCTTTTCGATGCTCGCGACCGGGATCGGCGGGGTCTTGAATCCCAGCGACCGGTGCGAGTCGTTGATCCAACGGGCGAGTTCGAAGACCTCGACCTTGTAGAGATCCCCGATCGGCGCGTACCCGCCGCACATGTCGCCGTAGAGGGTCGAGTACCCCACCGCGAGTTCGCTCTTGTTGCTGGTGGAGAGGAGCATCCGGCCACGAGCGTTCGACAGGGCCATCAGCAGAAGCCCCCGGGACCGGGCCTGCACGTTCTCGTCGGCGAGGCCTTCGAGCCCGGGCCCGTCGACGCGGAGCACCGGCTCCAACGTGGACGCCACCAGGGTGTGCATGGGCTCGATCGACATCTCCTCCGCCCGGATGCCCAACCGCGTCGCGAGATCCCGCGAATCGCTCTGGGATCCGTCCGACGAGTAGCGGCTGGGGAGCAGGACGCCGAGTACCGCGTCAGGCCCCAGCGACGCCACCGCGAGTGCCGCGACCAACGCGGAGTCGATGCCGCCGGAGAGCCCGAGCAGCACGGAAGCGTGTCCGGTGCGCCGGCAGTACGAACCAAGCGCGAGTCGGATCGCCTCGAAGCGCTCCGCGTGCACGGAGATTTCATCCCCCGGATCCGTGACGCCGGGGTCGCCGGCGTCGAGATCGAAGGTGCCGGACGCGGGTCGGAAGCGATCGAGCGCTCCGAGCACGCCACCGCCCGGCGAGACGATCATCGATCCACCGTCGAAGACGAGGTCGTCGCAGGCGCCGGTCTGGTTCACCATCACCACCGGGGCACCGACTCGCGCCGCCGCTTCGGCGAGGATCGCACGATGTCGGACCGACTTCCCGGCGACGAAGGGGCTGGCGCTGGGATTCACCACGACGTCGCAGCCCGCGTCCGCGATCGCCGCGACCGGATCGACGTCGTACCGTCGTTCGATGCCCACGTCCTCGGCCCGCCAGAGATCCTCGCAGGCGAGGACGCCGATGCGGCGAGCCCCTGCAGGCGTCTGCAGATCGAAGACCAGCGGGCGGACGCCGGGCTCGAACCAGCGGGCCTCGTCGAAGACGTCGTAGGTCGGGAGCAGGATCTTGTCGTGCCACGCCTCCACCCGGCCGCCCCGGCACAGGGCGATGGAATTGGCGATCGGCCGACTGCCTCCGGCGACCCGGCGCGGGGTGCCGATCAGGGTGGGCAGCGGAAGATCCGCGGCCAACGCCCCGAGCGTCCGTTCGCAGGCCGGCACGACCTCCTCGCGAAGGAGCAGATCACGTGGTGGGTAGCCGATCAGGCAGAGTTCGGGAAGGACGAGCAGGTCCGCATCGTCGGCCGCCGCCGCCGCGGCCGCCCGGATGGCGGCGGCGTTTCCGGCAAGGTCTCCGACCACCACGTCGAACTGGGCAATTGCGATCCGCATGACGGAAAATCTTAGCAGCACCGACCCTCGTCGCCTTGAAAATGGAACACGCCCCGATGCAGCCGGTTCGGCTGCTTCGGGGCGTACTCGCGTCCTTGCGAGGCGTCGACCCGGAGGCCGCCGCGGTTCCCTCATCGGTTCAATAGACCACGGCGTGGGCGGTCTCGACCGCCTCGATGACCTGGCGGACGGTGAACGGCTTCCGAAGAACGCCGTCGAATCCGGACTGCATCAACTGCGAAGTCTGGCCGTCGGTGACCCGACTGCTCATCGCGATGATGCGGGTGTCCTGGAGTTCCTCGTTGCCGCGGATCATCGAGCAGAGCTGGCGACCATCGTCGTCGGAGACGCCGAGTTCGTAGAGCATGACGTGCGGACGGAATCGCTCGCACTCCATCCCCGCCGCGAAGAGACTTTCGCAGGTGTGGACGTCGAAGTTGGTCTGTTCGCCGAGGACCGAGGTGAGGGTGTCGATGACGCCCTCGTCCTGATCGCAGATCAGCACCCGGGGCCGACCGCTCATCAGGCCGTCCATCGGAATCTCGTGCTCCCGCATGAAGGTGAGCAGGTTTCCGACTGGAATCCGACGATCCTTCGAGCCGGGAATGCGGTAGCCCTTCAGCTGACCGGAGTCGAACCACTTGCTCACGGTGCGGCTGGCGACATTGCAGATCTTCGCCACCTCTCCGGTGGTGAGGACATCCTTGTCGAGGAGGTTGAACTGTTCGTTGCTCATGGTGTTGCGTCCCGTGTGCTCTGGCGTCCGAGGCATCCCGCGTCCGGCGGGGTCTCGCTTCAGAGGTGTCATCGGACGCTCGATCCCGCGAATTCAGCCCGACGACAAAGGAATCTGCGCAAAAGAACGACATGGAACGCCAGACCTCCCCCCTGTGAACGCGACCTGCCGATAAATACGGTCCTGCGGCGTGAATCGACGATTTCGAAGCCTCGCAGCCCGAATCCGCCCGAGCCGAACCGGGTTCGACGCTGCAACCGACTCCGAGATCCCTTCGCGGCCGGCGCGGCCGGACAGCGAACGGGAACGGGCCGGATCTCCGATGGAGATCCGGCCCGTCCGCATGCGTCGCTTCGATCGAAGGGTTCGGTGAACTCAGCCCGACGGGCCGGCCTCGCGCACCGCGTCGGAGATGGTGAACTTCGCGTCGTTCTTGCGGAAGCTCGTCGCGAGCTTTCGAGCCATCTGGTCGTAGGCGTCGCCGTCGGCCCAGGTGTTCCTGGGATCCAGCACCTCGTCCGGGACACCTTCGACCGAGACGGGCATGTGGAGTCCGAAGATCGGGTGCTGCCGGGTTTCGACCGAGGAGAGGCTTCCGTCGAGAATCCGATCGACGAACGTTCGGGTCCAGGCCAGACTGAAACGATTTCCCGTTCCGTAGGGACCCCCGGTCCAGCCGGTGTTGAGCAGCCACACGTCGGCGCCACGCTCCGCGATCCGACGCTCCAGCCATTCCGCGTACACCATCGGCGGACGGGGCAGGAACGGCCCCCCGAAGCAGGGGCTGAAGCCGGGCTGGGGCTCGGTCACCCCGGCCTCCGTCCCCGCGAGCTTCGAGGTGTAGCCGTTGATGAAGTAGTACATCGCCTGGGCGGGCGTGAGCTTGGAGACCGGCGGCAGCACCCCGAAGGCGTCCGCGGTCAGGAACACCACGTTGCGGGGGTGCCCGGCCATCGACGGTCGTCGGGCGTGATCGATGAAGTCCACCGGATACGTGACCCGGGTGTTCTCGGTCTTGGAACCGTCGTCGTAGTCCGGGACGCGGTCATCCCCGAGCACCACGTTCTCGAGCACGCTGCCGAACCGGATCGCGTTCCAGATCTCCGGCTCGCCCTCCTGCGAGAGGTTGATGCACTTGGCGTAGCAGCCACCTTCGATGTTGAAGACCCCATCCTCGCTCCAGCCGTGCTCGTCGTCCCCCACCAGGTCCCGGTTCGGGTCGGCGGAGAGGGTGGTCTTGCCGGTACCGGAAAGACCGAAGAACACCGCGACGTTCTCCGGATCCTCGTGATCGACGTTGGCCGAGCAGTGCATCGGAAACACGCCCATGTCGGGAAGGTCGTGGTTCATCGCGTAGAAGATCGACTTCTTCATCTCGCCCGCGTAACGCGTGCCGAGGATGATCACCTTGCGCTGCTCGAGGCTCTGAATCACGGCGAGCCCGTTCTTCACGCCGTACTTCGAAGGATCGTCGATCTTCAGGTTGCAGGCGTTGTAGATGACCCAGTCCGGATCGAATCCCGCCTCGTCCTCGTCGGAGGCGTTGATGAAGAGGGTCGCGGCGAAGAGCGAATGCCACGCCTCCTCCGTCACCACCGAGACCTTGAGGCGATATTTCGGATCCGCGCCCGCGAACCCGTCGAAGCGGTAGAGCTCGTTCCGGTCGCGGAGATGTTCGATCGCCATCGCTTCGAGGGCGGCGAAGTTCTCCGGGCTGATCGGCTGGTTGACCTTGCCCCAGTCGATCGAGTCATGGACGGCGGGCGTGTCCTCGAGGAACTTGTCACCCGGGCTCCGGCCGCTCCGAGCCCCGGTGTCGCACATCAGGGCCCCATTGGCGGCCAGCACCCCTTCCCCCCGTCGGATCGCATGTTCGACGAGGGTCGCGGTGGAAAGGTTTCGGTGGAGATTGGACTGTCCCAGATCGGCCAGTCGATCGACGGATGCGGTGCTGCTCATGGTCAGGAAGAACCTCGTTCGTATTTCCCGAAAGCGAATTCCGAATTCTAACATCCCCCCCATCGGCCAAACACCGTCAAAACCATCGAAGCCGCGGAAAAATACTCCAATCGAGGCCCATGAGGATCGCTCGAAGACGGGGATGGGATCGGGTCGCCGCTTGAGCCCCGGGCCTGATCGCGATACGCTTCGCAAATTCCCATGGCGGCTGTAGCTCAGGGGTAGAGCACCTGGTTGTGATCCAGGACGTCGCGGGTTCAAATCCCGTCAGTCGCCCTTTGACGAAAGACGCCACCGAAGCCTGATTCGGTGGCGTCGTTCTTGATCGGACGTCCGACGGACCGGGAGCTCCTCTCCGATGCACGTTCTCGCGCTCCAGTACGCCCCGGCGTGGCATGACAAGCCCGAGTCGCACCGGATCGTGGAAGCGATGGTCGAGGCATCCGACGCCCCCGAAGGCGGGCTGGTGGTGCTGCCCGAGATGTCGGACTGCGGCTGGACGATGGATACGGAGGCCGCGACGCGAGGTGATTCGCTCGGCTGGGCCGCAGACTGCGCGCGTCGATGGAAGATGTCGGTCCAGATCGGATTCGCGCGTCGCGTCGACCGAGCACCGGGATGCGCCAACGCGACGGTGATCGTCCATCCGGACGGCCGGATCGGACCGGTCTACGAGAAGATGCACCCTTTCGGTTTCACCGACGAGCCACGCTTCTACGCCGCGGGTGCCGACATCGTGCTGGACCGCGTCGGGAGGTTCGGGGTCGCCCCGTCGATCTGCTACGACCTTCGCTTTCCCGAGCTGCACCGGATCGCGACGGCCGGCGGTGCGGAAGTGCTTTCGATCATCGCGAACTGGCCCTCCGCCCGGATCGAGCACTGGCGGGCGCTGGTGGTCGCACGGGCGATCGAGAATCAAGCCTTCGTGATCGCGGTGAACCGCGTCGGGAGCGACCCCGCCCACGAGTACGGCGGCCGTTCCATGCTCGTCTCACCCCTCGGCGAAGTGCTTGCCGAAGGCGGTGACGAACCGANGATGCTCCAGGCCGAATTCGATCGTGATGAACTCCTCGCATACCGCGACCGCTTTCCAGCGCTGTCGGATCGCCGAAGCGACCTGCTCGACGGTGCCCGAATCTCGCGAATCTCCAATCCTGCCACGGGTGTCTGAGTTTCCGGATACGCCACGTGTCTCCGAAAAACAGAAATCCCGACGCTTCCGGTGATTGACGAAGGTGTCGCTCGACGTACGATGCACCAGTACGATTCGAACGTCCACCCGTGCCGAACGGGCGCGGAGGAATCGGACGACCTCGGCCACGGAGGCGACTCGTTTGAAGACATGCAACACCGCGAACGGATCATCCCTCGTCTCGGACCTCGCGTCCGACCCGAATGTCCCTTCGCTGAAAGCGGCGTCGATCGATGAACTCCGCAAGGCGTTCTTCCGGGAGGCGGGACACACCGCCTTGCGACTCCACGTCTCGCTCGAGGACGTGCTCGAACACCTGCAGTACGCCTTCGATCTCAGTCTGTTGCGGACCGACGCCCTACGCCGCGTCGCGATCGAGCGGATCGCGCAGAACATCGACGAACTGGTCATCGCCATCGCCTGCATCCGCGGCGACGAGACCGCCTGGGCCGAGGGCATCGAGCCGCTTCGCCCGGTGCTGGTGCGAATGTGCGAACTCCGGGTGGACGAGGCGGATTCGACGCTGCACGCCGCCCGCTTCCTGATGGGGGTTCGCAAGCGGACCTTCGGCGACGACTGCGAATTCGAGGACGGCATTCCGCGTCTGCAGGAATATGCCGGGATCCAGCCGCTGCGGTCCTACCTCGGCGGCCCGCTCTTCGCGATTCTTCAGGATCTGATCAAGGACGGGCTGGCGGTGGCCACGCCGCCGAGCACGACCGTTCGAGCGACGATGCGGAACCTGCGACTGGTGAACTGACCCGGACGGGACTCGGAAGGTGGCCTGCTTGACAGACGGCCGTCTCCCGGTACGCTCTCCCGGGCCGCTTCGTCCCGCACGAAGCTTCAGGCGGCTTAGCTCAGTTGGTAGAGCACGGCATTGAAAATGCCGGTGTCCCCGGTTCAAGTCCGGGAGTCGCCATTCCATTTCGTGGAGTCCGGTTCTCGCCGAAGCCCCCGCCGACGCTCCCCCGACCTCGGAGAGGAACGGGCACCAGATCCTTCAGGCTCCCTCGGGAGCATCCCCCGGCCCGCGATCCGAAAGGCTCGTGGCGAGGCGATCGATCGTGCCGAAGTCCACGTTGGCATCCATTCCGGGCATCGCGTAGTTCGCATTCAGCGCTTCGGCGAAGACGCCCGTCTCGACGAGCAGGAAATAGACGGGGAACGGAATGGAACGGGTGGCGAATCGCAATGCCCGGGCGAGATGGTTCCGCGTGGTCACGAGCACGAGGCACCCATCATCCCAGGAGACCGGAATGATCCGGAACTGCCAGGCCTGCCGTCGGCTCACCACCCCGAGCACGAAGGGATCCTGAGCGGCGAAGTCCGGCTCTAGATCCGCCGTCAGCACCTCGTACTGTTCGACCCACGCCCCCTCGACCACCTCCGGAGCGATGCCGAAGAGCCGCTCGCAGATCGCCCCGAACGGCTCGGTCCTGCGAGCCTGGGCCGCGAGCACCCGCTCGACCTGGTCCTGGGTCAGAAGTCCCTGTCGGACCATCAGTTCACCTAGTTTCATCTCGATGCTCCTCCCCTTCGAACCACCGCGAACCCGACGCACATCGCGTCCGCGCGATCCCTCATCCCTCACGACTGTCATCGACCCCTCTCCGGGGAGACTCCGGCCCGAACCCGATGCTCGATCCGACGCTGGTCCGGTCACGCCGGATGCGACGGCTTGCCGTTACCCGGACCACGGTCCAGAATGGGCTCCGGCATGCCTTTCTCCGTCTCCACTCACGAACGAAGCGACGACGCGCTGGAGGCGTCGCTCTTCGACGCGGTGGCGAACGGCTCGATTCCCGGACTCGATGTCCGCGATCTCCTGCACCGACTCCGCTCGGCGACGCGACGCCCGCGACGACAGGCGGTCCGCGCGGAGATCGAAGTCGCCCTCCGCTTCATCGCCGCGGGCGACCGGGTGCGGGCCGAAGTCCTCGACCCCGGAGGGCGAAGCATCGATCTCGAAGTGCACGCGGGGGACGACGTCTTCGCGGTGCATGTGAAACGACTGTCGGGCTCGTCCGGACCGAAGCGACCACTGGACGATTCCTTCGCGGCTCTGGAATCCGTTCCGCGTCCCTACCTGGTCGGCATCGACTGGACGCCGACGATCCCGCCGGACACGGTCCAGCTCGCCGATGCCCGCGAGTTCCTGATGGGGGCGAGGATGGGCGATCGCCACGTCCTGCGGGACGCCGCGGGACGACGCGTCGGCATGATGGAGATGAGCGCTCCGCGGCAGGCGACCGAACCGGAGAAGACGCCGGGCGTGAAGGTGATCGCGGTCGGCGACGCGAATCGGGCGGCGGCGATGGTCGCCCGGACCGAACGACTGCTCCGTCGCGCCTATCGCCAGTTCGCACCCGGACGGGAGAACGTGATCGTCCTCATCGGGGGTGGTCCGGCCGCCGGAGAGATCGTGGAACGCGCCGTGCTCGGCGGATTCGTCGAACGATGGGACCGCTTCCCGCGAATCGGCCAGCGGATCGCCCACGGCCGCGACGATCGGGGCATCTGGACCGGTCGTCACTACGAACGCTCGAGGATCGTCGCCTGGCATCCGTTCGAACCGACCCCGGGTCGGGTCTGGGTCCGGCCCGATCGACGCCCACCCGTCGCCAGCGTGATCGCGGCGGTCGAGCGGGCGATCGAACCGGCGGGCTGAACCCGGCGGTCCTGGATCATTCCGGATGAAGCGCAAGGTGGGGCGGAATCCGCGGCATCCGCGGTGGCTCGATCTCCGGCCACAACGTCACGAGGGCGGTCGGACCGTCCATCCCGTCGACGAGGAACCGGGGGCCGCCCGCGAGCAGACGCTCCAGCTGGCGTCGACCGATCCGGGACCGGATCACCACTTCGCCCGGTCGGTCGTAGTCGCGGTCGAGCACCTCGGTGCGCTTCTCGACGAGATCCACCAGTTTCGATGCCGCGAGCGGGATGGCGAGATCGACCTCGCGAAGCTCGCCTCGCATCCGCTCCAGCACCACGCTCGTGAGATGGTCGAGCCCCTCCCCCGCCTTCGCACTGGTGACGATGGCGTCGGGATTCGTCTCCAACCAGGCCTCGAGGGTGTCGTCGGGGACGCGTCCCTGCTGGACCGTGTTCCGGAGCGCGTCGACCTTGTTGAGCACCAGGATCCGCGGCTGATCGACCGCACCGATGTCGTCGAGCACCGCGGTCACCGTCTCGAACTGCCGGGCCGCCGCCGGATCCGCGACGTCGAGCACGATCAGAAGCAGGTGGGCGTAGACGGTCTCTTCGAGCGTGGCCCGGAAACTCGCGACGAGATGATGCGGCAGATCGCGGATGAACCCGACGGTGTCCGAGATCAGTCCCTGATTCCCACCACCGAGGTTCCAGGCGCCGATCCGCGTGCCGAGCGTCGCGAACAGCATGTCCGCCTCGAATGCGTCACCGTCGGTGAGGGCGTTGAACATGGTGCTCTTGCCGGCGTTGGTGTAGCCGACGAGTCCCACCGTGTAGTGGTCGTCGCGCCGGCCGGCGACCTCGCGGGTCCGACGCGCCTGCACCTCGGCGAGATTCCGCTTCAACCGGACGATCCGCTGCTGGACGAGCCTTCGGTCGATCTCCAGCTGCTGCTCGCCGGGGCCGCGGGTTCCCACGCCCATCGGGGCGCCGCCGGTCACCTGACCGAGATGGCTCCACATCGACCGGAGCCGGGGGGCGGTGTATTCGAGCTGGGCGATCTCCACCTGCAGCCTCGCCTCCTTCGTCGCGGCGCGGGTCGCGAAGATGTCGAGGATGAGTTCGCTCCGATCGAGCACCTTGCACTTCAGATCCTCTTCGAGCGCCTTGATCTGCATCGGCGACAGGTCGTTGTCGAACACGACGACCTTCGCCTTCAGCATGTCGACCATCGCGGCGAGTTCCTCGACCTTGCCCTTGCCGAGGTAGGTGCGGGCCCGGGGATGATCACGCTGCTGGATCAACCGGCCCGCGACCCNGACGCCCGCCGCATCCGCGAGGGACGCGAGCTCCTGGAGCGGGTCGGGCTCCTCGATGGTGGTCGGCAGCAGGACCGCGACGAGGATCGCGGTCTCCGCGTGGATGTCGATGGACTCCCGATGGTCATCCTTCATGCGGGCACGGTCTCGGAGGGGGCGTTTCGGAACATTGAACGGTGTTCGATCGTAGCAGGCCGGACGGGCGTTCCGCCTTCGCCTCGGATCGTCCCGGCCGCCCCGGTCCGTATGATTAGAGCCCGTCTCTCCTTTCCACCGCTCCGACGAACGGATCCTCGATGAACGACCCTTCGCGAAACCGANCGACCACCCGCCTCGGAAGCTGGGCCGTCCCGGTCCTCTGCGGGCTGCTTCTGGTGCAGATCCTGGTCACCGTCGGCGCCGGACGACGCGACGACCTCTCGTGGTTCGATCCGTTGATCGACGTGCGGGCGATGGTGCTCGAGGACCACGTCGGCGAACCCGACGTGGCGAAGATGCAGGAGGCCGCGATCTCCGGGATGCTCGAGACCCTCGACGATCCCTACACGGTCTGGATCCCGCCTCGGCTGGAGTCCGACTTCGACAAGCAGATGCGCGGCTCCTACGTCGGGATCGGGGCGGAGATCGAGATCGTCGACGACCGGCTGCGCATCGTGAGTCCGCTCGAGGATTCGCCGGCGCTCGAAGCCGGCGTGCGGGCCGGCGACGTGGTGCTCGCCATCGACGACAACGACACCCTCGGGCTCGACAGCGAGGCCTGCATCGAACTGCTGGTGGGCGTCGAGGGAACGCCGGTCATCCTGACCGTCCGGCACGCGGACGGGACCGAAGCCGACCTCGAGGTGGTCCGACGACGCATCGAGACCCGCTCGGTCAAGGGGATCCGCCGTGACGGCGAGGGATGGGATCACGTGCTCGATCCCGAACGCGGCATCGGCTACATCCGACTGACCCAGTTCACGGA
The DNA here is from genome assembly GCA_002690755.1 of Phycisphaerae bacterium. Lineage (GTDB taxonomy): Bacteria > Planctomycetota > Phycisphaerae > Phycisphaerales > SM1A02 > UBA12014. Next base: position 25,772 of record NZFT01000036.1, on the reverse strand, counting down.
ACGTACGATCGAGGAGATGCGGGAGGCGCTGGACGCTCTCGACGCGGCGGGCGTCGAGGCACTGGTCCTCGACCTGCGCTTCAACGGGGGCGGGACGCTCGACGGCGCGATCGACGTCGCCGATCTGTTCCTCGAACGCGGCGTGATCGTCTCCGTGCGGGATCGAACCGGCGACGGCCGGCGCTGGACCGCGACGCAGGACGACGACGACCATCTGCTGCCGATGGTGGTGCTGGTCAACGACGGCTCCGCGTCGGCGAGCGAGATCGTGGCCGGCGCCCTCCAGGACAACGATCGCGCCAGGATCCTCGGGGAGCGGACCTTCGGGAAGGGTTCGGTACAGGAGGTTCGACCGCTGCCCGACGACCGCGGCACCCTCAAGATGACCACCGCCCGGTACTACCTCCCGAACGGCCGCAATCTCGACAAGCGCGGGGACACCGACATCTGGGGCGTCGATCCCGACCCGGGATTCCTCATCGATCTCGATACCGACGCCTACCGGAATCTCGTCGTCAATCGACGACGTTACGAGCCGATCGTGGATCCGGGCGACGCGGCCGAGGCCCGCTTCCGGGATCCCGCGTGGGTCGAAGAGGAGATCGAAGATCCCCAGCTGGCCGCCGCGATGCGGACCCTGGCGTCGAAGCTCGAGACCGACGAATGGCTGATCGTCGGCGAGGATCCGGGCGCAGAGGCGGTCGCGTCCTCGGAACTTCGCGATCAGATGGCGTATCGCACCCGACTGCTCGAGGAACTCGCGAAGACCGAGGCCCGCATCCTCGAGCTCGACGAGCCCGACACCGACGGCGACGAACCCGCGCCCGCATCCGGATCCGACGGAAACCCATGACCGCGACCAAGGCAGCCCGCCCGGCCCGGCTCGTGCTTGGCATCGAGACCAGCTGCGACGAGACCGCCGCGGCGGTCGTGGAGGACGGGGTCCGCGTCCGGTCTTCGGTCGTCGCGACGCAGCACGAACTCCACGAGGAATACGGCGGCGTGGTTCCGGAGATCGCGAGCCGCGCCCATCTGGAGCGGATCCTCCCGGTGGTCCGACGCGCGATCGCCGAAGCCGACCTCCGACTGGAGGATCTCGACGCCGTCGCGGTGGGTCATCGCCCCGGCCTCATCGGCGCGCTCCTGGTCGGCACCAGCGCCGCGAAGGGACTCGCCCTGGCGCTCGACATCCCGCTGGTCGGCGTCGACCACGTCCACGCCCATCTGGTCGCCGGCATGCTCGAACGCGAACCGCCCGCGCTTCCGGCCCTCGGTCTCGTGGCGAGCGGCGGGCACTCAAGCATCTATCTCGTCGAGGATCCGATCCACCCCCGCCTGCTCGGCCGCACCATCGACGACGCGATCGGCGAGGCCTTCGACAAGGTCGCGGCGATGCTCGATCTCGGTCATCCCGGCGGGCCCGCGGTGGAACGACTCGCCGCGTCGGGGGACGCGAACGCGTTCACCCTGCCGGTGGCGAATCTCGGGCGGACGTCCCTCGACTTCTCGTTCAGCGGACTCAAGACCGCGGTGCTCTACGCCGCTCGTGGCCAGCCCGGGCGGACCCCGCCGGTCCTCGACGACCGACGCCGGGCGGATCTCGCGGCATCGTTCCAGGCCGCGGCGATCAAGGCCCTGCGTCGCAACCTGCGTCGCGCCTTCGAGGCCCACCCCGGAATCCGATCGCTGCTGGTCGGCGGCGGCGTCACCGCCAACACGGCGATCCGGACGATGCTCGAAACGGAATGCGGGGCCCGCGAGATCGAATGTCGGCTTCCGCCGCTCGAATGGTGCGTCGACAACGCCGCGATGATCGCGGCCCTCGGCGATCGAAGACTTTCGGCGGGCGAACGGGACGAACTCGAACTCGCGCCCGCGGCCACGACCCGGTCCGACGCGGGATCCGCCTGAACCGACGCGTCCACCGCCCCGCCGGGCTATCTTCCGAAGTTCCCCCCCGTCTCCCCTGCAATGCAAGGCGATTCCTTGGCCTACCGACCGCCCTACATCGATCCGAACGCCATCATGCTTCAGGGCGTGCATCCGGCGACCCTCGATCCCGAGGATCTGCTGAAGGAATGTGAATTCCAGTTCGGCCGGTCCGGCGGCCCGGGCGGCCAGCATCGCAACAAGGTCGAGACCGGGGCCCGCCTCGTGCATCTCCCCAGCGAACTCGAATCCAAGGCGACCGAACGTCGCCAGCAGCAGGTCAACCGCTCCGTCGCGATCTCGCGGCTGCGTCTCCGGCTGGCCCTCAAGGTCCGCACCCCCACCAACCGCGACCGGCACCGCCCGAGCGATCTCTGGGAGGCCCGCCGCCAGGGCACCCGTCTGCCGGTGAACCCGAAGCACGGCGACTATCCCGCCCTCCTCGCCGAGGCCCTCGACGTGATCGTCGCCCGCCGCTGGGACGTGGCTGGTTCGGCGAAGATCCTCGGCATCTCGATGAGTCAGCTCTCCCGGCTCGTCAACCATCATCCCCCCGCATTCGCGATGATGAACGCCGGACGGGCCTCGGTCGGACTCCCGACCCTCCGCAAGTGATCTGATCCCGCCCGAACGGACGCTCCCGGCTTCCCGCACCGCTATAGGCTGTGGGCATGTCCCGATACAACGACGCTCCCGCCGACCGACGCCTTCCCGACGAACTCGTGGAATCGCTCGTCGAGATCCGACACGATCTGCATGCCCACCCCGAGGTGGGCTACGAGGAACACCGCACCAGCGAAGTGATCCGGCGGGAACTCACCGCGGCCGGCATCGAACACGTCGGCGGCCTCGCGGGCGGCACCGGCGTCCTCGCGTGGATCCCCGGCCGCGCGGACGGCCCCGCGACGGGGCTCCGCGCCGACATCGACGCCCTGCCCATCCAGGAAGAGACGGGCCTGCCCTGGGAATCGACGCATCCCGGCCGGATGCACGCGTGCGGCCACGACGGCCACACCACGATCCTGCTCGGCGCCGCCCGGACCCTCGCGGTGGAATCCGAGGCGGGCCGACTCGAACGACCCGTGGTCATGGTGTTCCAACCCGCGGAGGAGGGAGGCGGCGGTGGCCGACGCATGGTCGAGGATGGATGCCTCGAAGGCCGCGTCGCCCCGTTCAAGGTGGATCGCATGTTCGGACTGCACGGCTGGCCGATGCTCGACGCGGGCATGGTCGGCGTGAAGGATGGTCCGCTGCTCGCCGCCTCCGATCGCTTCGAGATCGACGTGCACGGCGAAGGGTGCCACGCCGCCCAACCGCACTTCGGCCGTGATCCGGTGGTGGCCACCGCCGCCATCGTCACGGCCCTGCAGTCGATCGTCGGCCGCAACGTCGATCCGCTCGACGCCGCGGTGGTCAGCGTGACCGTGGTCGACGCCGGATCCGCGTTCAACGTCATTCCGATGTCGGCCCGGCTCGGAGGCACCGCCCGGAGCCTGCGTCCCGAGATCCAGGACCTCGTCGAGCGACGGATCGAAGAGGTCGCCGCCGCGATCGCCACCGCACACGGCTGTCGTGCCGAGGTTCGATACCACCGCGGATATCCCGTGACCGTGAACGATCCCGACGCGACCGACCGCGTGCGAACGATCGTCGACGACGAACTCGGTGCCGACCGGCTGGTCGAGGTCGACCGGCCGACGATGGGCGGCGAGGACTTCGCCTACTACGGGCAGGTCGTGCCCGCGAGCTTCTTCCTGCTCGGCCAGCGTCCGTCTCCCACCGATCCGATGCCCGATCTCCATTCGCCTCGATACGACTTCAACGACGCGACCATCGAGACCGGCGTCCGGCTCTTCCGACGGATCGCCCTCGCCCCCTGAACGGGTTCCGCCCGCACCATCCCGCCCTTCGATGGGGTGGCCCTCCGGGCATGACCTTGGAAGTCGTATCAGACGGGCCCGCCACACCTGAAACGTCGTTCACGACGCGGAAATCCACGTTCTTGGGAACTTCCGCCCGCATTCGCGGGTCTGAACACTACGCTTGAACTTCCCCCGAAAGGTTCCGTTGGGACCATCGGCCCCGACAACACGCCCGAGATCCCGAAGACATGATTTCCTCCCACCGGCTTGCCTCCACCGGCCTTCTGGCCCTCACCGCGTCGATCGGTCTCGGATTTCTCACCCTCGACGCGCGGTCGTCCGACGAGCGACGACCGAAACCCCGGCCGACCGAGGTCCGACCGCCGCAGACGCCGATGCCGGCCGACGTGATTCCCAGCCCCCTTCGTCCCATCGCGGGCTCCGGCTCGGCGACCTCCCTCGACCTCGCGATCGACCCGATGCTGCTCGACCAGGCCCGGATCGCCGCGGAACTCCGGGGCGAAGTGCGAATCGGAAACTTCCCCCTGCCCCTCGGTGGCTCGATCGCCCTGCGGTTCGATGTGTTCGATCCGTTCACCGACGACGCCCAGGTGCTCGTGACCGACGCCCGGGGTCGCGACACGAACCTCGCGGTCCCCACCGTCCTCGCCCTCGGCGGCGAAGTCGAAGGGGACCCGGACGGCGACGCGTTCCTCTGCTTCAGCGCCGCCGGCGTCGAAGGCTGGATTCGCGCCGACGGCATCGCATGGGGCGTGTCCGACGGACGCGAAGGTGGTCCGATCAAGGTCCACCGGCTCGACGCCCTCCCGCCCATCCCACCCGAACTGCTCGAGAACTTCTGCGGCACGGANCTGCTCGAACAACCCGCGCGTCCCGGCATCGATCCCGGACCCATCCATCCCGATGCCGCGAGCGGCGGCATCGCCGGTTCGACTTCCGGCGGCCCCTGCAAGCGGGTCCGACTCGCGATCGAGACCGATCAGGAGCTGCTCGGCATCTTCGGCGGCGATCAAGTCGCCGCGACCGCGTACATCGCGACCCTGACCGCGGCGGCGAACCACATCTACAACCGGGACTTCGGCGTCCGGCTCGGCCTGGGCTACATCCGACTCTGGTCGGAGGAGGACCCGTGGAGCGCCGGTGGCACCGGTGACGAACTCGTGGCGTTCCGCGAGTACTGGAACCAGAACATGGGGTCGGTCCAGCGGGATCTCGCCCACTTCCTGAGCGGTCGCGGTCTCGGCGGCGGCGTCGCCTGGCTTCCGGGCCTCTGCGGGAGCTACGCCTACGGCCTGAGCGCGAATCTCGCCGGCAGCTTCCCCTTCCCGATCGAGAACAACGCGGGCCAGAACTGGGATCTGATGGTGTTCACCCACGAGCTGGGCCACAACGTCGGCTGCCCGCACACCCACGACATCGGGGTCGACAACTGCGCCGGCGGTGACTGCTCGGTCGTTCCCAACGCGACGATCATGAGTTACTGCCACACCTGTCCGGGCGGTCTCGCGAACATGCGGATGGAGTTCTGCCCGGAGAACATCGCCAACGTCGCCCAGACCTTCAACTCGCTGACCTGCGACTACGAGGTGACGCCGGAGACGATCGCCCTCAACGACTTCATGCTGGTCGAGGAATCCGTCCCGACCGTGATCAACGTGCTCGGCAACGATTCCGGTCTCGCCTGCTCGGCCGGCAACATCACGAACATCGACGCCGTCTCCACGAACGGCGGCACGATCGAGTTGATTCCGGATTGGGGACCGGACGGCACCGCCGCGGTCCTCTACACCTCGCCGGCCGGATACACCGGTTACGACTTCTTCGACTACACGATGCGGGCGGACGCCGTCTTCGACTCGGCGTCGGTCACCGTCCAGATCGAGGGCCTGCTTCCCCCGGAGAACCCGACCGGAACCACACCGGGCGTGCTCGGTCGGTACTACGACCTCGCGAATCCGTCCGTGCTGCCCGACTTCGACGCGCTCGAGCCCTTCGACGAACAGGTCTGGGAGAACATCGACGCACCCTCGACCGGCGGCGAGTTCGGCGACACCGGTCGATCCGACGACTTCGGCGTTCGCTGGACCGGCTGGATCGACGTCCCCGCCTCGGGTTCATGGACGTTCGGAATCGAGAGCGACGACGGAAGCCGGCTCTGGATCGCCGATCAGCCGCTGGTCGACAACGACGGCCTTCACGGGATGCAGGAACGCACCGGCTCGATCGGGCTGCAGGCGGGTCGGCACGCGATCATGGTCGACTTCTTCGAGCGTGGCGGCGGTGCGGGCTGCATCGNCCGGGCCAGCGGTCCCGGCATGCCCTACGACGTGATCCCCGCTTCGATGTGGTCACACGGCGAAGGCGGGGCCCCTTCCGCGGATCTGAACGGGGATGGCACGGTCGGCGGCGCCGACCTCGGCCTGCTCCTCGCGGGGTGGGGTGAACCCGGACCCACCGACCTCAACGGCGACGGCACCACCGACGGCGCCGATCTCGGGCTGCTCCTCGTCGCGTGGGGCGAAATGCCCTGATCGAGCCGCACCGCCGCCGAAACCTCGTCCATTTTCGGATTCCGGCCCTCGCGGCCGGAATCCGTCGTTTTGCGGCTTGGCACCGGGCCGGCGTTTCGCTACAGTGCTCGGCTCAACTCAGACCGCAGGAACTACAGGGTTTCGACGTCCCGCTTGACCGGCCGTCGTCCCCGGAGCCTCCGAAGAGGCGGACCGGAACCCGGTGGGAGGTAGGAATCATGGCCAAGCAGGTCACCAAGGTATTCAAGATCATGGCACCCGGCGGCAAAGCGACCCCGGCGCCCCCGATCGGTCCCGCGCTCGGCGCCAACGGCGTCAACCCNGGACAGTTCATCACCGCGTTCAACGATCGAACCAAGGATCTCAACGGCAAGGTCGTCGGCTGCGTGATCACCGTGTTCGACGATCGCTCCTTCGAATTCGAGCTCAAGGCCTCCCCGGCCGCGATCCTCATCAAGGATGCGCTCAAGCTCGAAAGCGGTTCGGGCGAGCCCCACGTCAAGAAGGTTGGCAAGCTCACCCAGGACCAGCTCCGGGCGATCGCCGAAGAGAAGATGCCCGACATGAACTCGGGCAGCATCGAGACCGCGATGAAGGTCATCGCCGGNACGGCGCGTTCGATGGGCGTCGACGTGGAGGAGAACTGACATGCCGAAGTTCACCAAGCGACAGAAGGCCAACCTCGACATGCTCCCCGAGAACCCCGTGCCGGCCGAAGAGGCCGTGAAGGTTCTGAAGGGGTTCATGCCCACCAAGTTCGATCAGTCCGTGAACGTGGTCGCGAGTCTCGGAATCGATCCCAAGCAGGCCGACCAGGCCCTGCGAGGCTCGATCGCCATGCCCAAGGGCATCGGTCGATCCGCCCGGGTCATCGCGTTCTGCAACACCGACAAGGCCGAAGCCGCGATCGCGGCCGGTGCCGCGGAGGCCGGTGGCGAGGAACTCGTGACCAAGGTCATGGGCGGCTGGACCGAGTTCGACGTGGCGATCGCCAGTCCGGACATGATGCGGTTCGTCGGCAGACTCGGCAAGGTCCTCGGTCCGAAGGGACTCATGCCGAGTCCCAAGGCAGGCACCGTGACGCCCGACGTCGCCACCGCGGTGGCGGAGTTCGCGGCGGGCAAGCAGGAATACCGCAACGACGACGGCGGCAACATCCACCTCGTCATCGGGAAGATGAGCTTCTCCGAGGCGGACCTGTTCGAGAACCTCAACCACTTCCTCGAGACCGTCGAGAAGATCAAGCCGGCGTCCACCAAGGGCGTGTACCTCAAGAGGGTCGTGGTGTCAGGCACCATGACGCCCGGCGTCGAGATCGCCGTCTGACCCCCGCTGGAGACGAACCATGAGCAAGACCGTCAAGGAAATGATCATCGAGGACTACCAACGCCGGTTCGAAGGCGTCGAAGGTGGAGTGATCCTCCAGATTCGCGGCATGGAGGCGTTGGACAACAACGTGCTCCGCAACGAACTCCGGAAGAAGTCCATCAACATCACGGTCCTGAAGAACACCCTCGCCAAGAAGGCGTTCGCAGACACCGATCTGGAAGCCCTCTTCCCCGCGTTGAACGGCCCGGCCGCGATCGCCTACGGCGCCGAAAGCCCCGTCGAGGTCGCCCGCGAGATCGTCGAGTGGGCCAAGAAGGTCAAGGAACTCGAACTCTGCGCCGCGTCGATCGACGGCGTGTACTTCGAGGGCGAAGCGGGCGTGAAGGCCCTCGCCAAGTATCCGACCCGGGACGAGGCCCAGGGCACAGTGGTGACCCTGCTCCTCTCGCCCTACCGCAACCTGGTCGGCGCCGCGAAGAGCCCCGGCTCGAAGTTGATGGGCGTCGTCAAGTCGCTCGAGGAGAAGCTCGAAAAGGGGGAGACCGTCACGAAGGTCGGCTGACCCCGCGAACGTCATCGTCCCCTTCCGATTCATCAAGTACCTTTCCCGCCGCCCCGACTGGCCCCAGGGTTAAAGCTCGAACGTTCGAGCCCTCTCGGGGGGCAACCCAAGTGGAACGGAGTTTCCAATGTCCGAAGAAGCAACCGAAGCAAAGACCTTTGACGCGAAGATCACCAAGATGGGCGACGAGATCGCCGGTCTTACCCTGAAGGAAGCCGTCGACCTCGCCGACTACATGAAGGACACCTACGGCATCGAGCCCGCCGCCGGTGGCGCCGTCATGATGGCCGGTGGTGGTGGTGGAGACGACGCTGGCGGCGAAGCCGAGCAGACCGAGTTCGACGTCATCCTCGAAGCCGCTGGCGACAAGAAGATCCAGTGCATCAAGGCCGTCCGCGAAGCGACCGGTCTCGGCCTCAAGGAAGCCAAGGAGATCGTCGACAGCGCTCCCAAGGCCGTCAAGGAGAAGGTCTCGAAGGACGAGGCCGAGGCGCTCAAGACCGCCCTCGAAGAGGCCGGCGCGACCGTCGCGGTCAAGTGACCCCTGCGGCCTCGGCCGCACATCGACATTGCGAGCACCACGACCCCGCCTTTCGGCGGGGTCGTTTTTCTGCGCCGAATCGCACTCGTCGCAGTCCCGGATGATCGATCGGTATCCTCGTGGCATGCATCGATCCACTCCCCTCGTGCTCGTGTTCCTTCTCCACGCGATGTTCCGGCCCGCTGCCGCCGATCCGCCCGTCGGCGGAGCGGACCGCCCCTTCAACCTGATCTGGATCACGATCGAGGACATGAGTCCCTGGCTCGGGTGCTACGGGGACGACACCGTGCCGACCCCGAATCTCGATCGACTCGCGGCGGAAGGCGTGCGGTACACGAACGCCTTCGCGACGACCCCGGTCTGCGCCCCCAGCCGATCCACCCTGATCACCGGATGCTGGGCGACCGAAATCGGCTCGATGCACATGCGGACGGGAGCGCCGAGCGGCGCCGCCCTCTCGAGGAATCCGGATGCGTACGCGGGGATTCCGAACTACGAGGCCGTGCCCCCGCCGGCGGTCCGGTGCTTCCCGGAGCTGCTTCGAGCCCGCGGGTGGTACTGCACCAATCGCTCGAAGACCGACTACCAGTTCCAGGCGCCCGCGACGACCTGGGATCGATCCGGCGGCCGGGCCCACTGGCGAGGCCGGACCGATTCGGACCAGCCGTTCTTCGCGGTCTTCAACCTCGGCGTCACCCACGAGAGCGGCACGTTCGCCAATCGGAAGCGGACCGCGAAGGTCTGCGACCCGGCCACGGTCACCGTGCCCCCCTACCTCCCGGACACGCCGTCGACCCGGACCGATATCGCGCGGACGTACGACAACATCGCCGCGATGGATCGCCAGGTCGGCGGCCTGTTGTCGGAGCTCGAGGCGGCCGGTCGCCTCGAGGACACGGTGGTGATGTGCTTCAGCGACCACGGCGTCGGCCTTCCGCGCGGAAAACGGTGCGTCCACGACTCGGGAACCCGGGTACCGCTGATCATCCGCTGGCCGAAGACGCTCGAGCGCCGGGGCGTCGACGACCGCGTGGTCTCATTCGTCGACTTCGCCTCCACCGCTCTTTCCATCTGCGGCGTCGAGCCGCCCGCCTGGATGTCCGGCGTGGCCTTCGCCGGTCCGTTCGCCCGACCGGGGACGGGCGACGCGTTCATCCACGCCGACCGGATGGACTCGGTTCGAGATCGAACCCGGGCCATCACCGACGGACGGCATCGATACATCCGGAACTTCATGCCCGAGCGACCAAGGCTCTATCACGTCGCCTATTCGGAGAACGTTCCGATGATGGCCGACGTCCACGCCCTCCGAGCATCGGGTCGCGCCACGGCCGACCAGTGGCAGCTCGTCGATCCGACCAAGCCTCCGGCCGAGTTCTACGATCTCGTCGCCGATCCCCACGAGGTGAACAATCTCATCGACGACCCGTCACACCGGGCACGGATCGACGCCATGCGAACCCGCCTGGACGCGTGGCTGGTCCGGACCGGTGACCTGGGACTGATCGAGGACGAGGGCGTCATGGTCCGGACCCGGCTCTGGAACGGCGCCGTCCGGAAACCGCGGACCGCATTCGCGGTACCGAGCGTGGTGGCGACGCCGGCGGGCCGAAACGTGCGGGTCGAGTGCCCCACGCCCGGCGCGTCCCTCGGCTTTCGGCGTGCCGGCGACGACGCGTGGACGCCGGTGACCGGTCCGATTCCGATCGACGATGCCGGCGAGACGCTCCAGCTGCTCGCGCACCGGATCGGCTTCGAACCCCGACGCCTCCGCTGGTCGTTTCCGCCGGCCGACCGTTCCGATCGACCTGCCGAAGGCCCCTGATCCGGCCATGAAAAAACCGGCGGCCCCCGAAGGGACCGCCGGTCGGATGTTTCCATTCGAACCGAACTCGATCAGCCGAGCAGCGAGAGCACGGCCTGCGGGCTCGAGTTGGCCAGGGACAGCGACTGGATGGCAGCCTGCTGGAGGATCTGGCCCCGGGTGAGCTCCGCGGTCTCGGCCGCGAAGTCGGTGTCACGGATCTGGCTTTCAGCCGCCGCGGTGTTCTCGAGGGCGACGCCCAGCGAGCTGATGGTCGAACCGACGGTGTTCTTCTGGAACGCGCCGAGTCGGCCACGGAGGCTGGAGACCTTCTTGATGGCGTCGTCGATGACCGACTGGGCCTTCGAGAGGTCGCCGTTCTGGACGTTGGCACCCGCACCCGACTTGAGGTCGGAGAGGAAGCCGGCCGAGCCGGAACCGAGGTTGCCCGTGGTCACGGTGCCGATTCCGAGCGAGACCTTGCTGGCGAGATCGACGCTGGGGGCGAGGTTGAAGTTCGCACCGCCACCGGTGATGTCGAAGCTGAAGGTGCCGAGGGCGTTTCCGCCGTTGTTGGCGTCGAGGGTGATCTCGACGTCGAAGCCGGCGCTGGAGACGCGGGCGGTCAGGCCGTCCGTAGTGGCCTGGCTGCCGTTGATCAGGACGACCGCATCGCTGCCGTAGTCCTTGTAGTCGGCGTTGGCACTGAAGGTGCCCGAGGTGCTGGCTTCGTTGCCGATGAAGGTGCCGCCGCTACCGTCGGTGGTACCGTCGTTGAGTTCCTTCACCCGGACGAACGAGTCGCCACCGAAGGCCTGGGAGTTGATGACCACGTCGTCGGCGTTGGCACTCAGGCTGGCGCTGACGCCGAGCTGGTCGGCGAACGAGTTGATCGCGTTGCTGACCTCGGTCATCGCGGTGCCGTCGGCGAAGGTGAACTGCTGGCTGCCCTTCGAACCGGTCACTTCGATGGTGTAGCTGCCGATGTCGTCGCCGTTGCCGTCGACGCCGGCGTCGAAGTTGCCGGTGCCGGTGCCACCGACGATCGCGGCGGTACCGGTGGTGGCGACGGTGTCGACCGTGACGTCGACCGACAGGGCGGTGCCGTCATCCGCGAGCTTCGCGGAGTTGATCTTGACGTCGGAGAGCTCCGTCGCGTCCGCCGCGGCGGTGTCCTGGTAGTCGAAGTTGCCGTTGAGCAGCTTCTCGCCCTGGAACGACGTCGCGTTGGCGATCCGGTCGATGGTCTGCAGGATCGAATCGATCTGCAGCTGGTTGGCGGCCTTCTCCTCGGAGGAGACGCCCGCTTCGTTGGCGGTCGAGGAGACGAGCGACTGCAGTTCGACCAGCAGGTTCGAGACCTCCTGGAGGCCGCCTTCGGCGACGTTCACGACCTGCTCGGCCCGCTCGGCGTTGTTGATCGCCGAGTTGATGGCGGCCTTCTCGCTGCGAAGGTTCTCGCTGGCGATGAGACCCGCCGGATCGTCCGCACCACGGTTGATGCGAAGACCGGTCGAGAGCCGCTGAAGGCTCTTGTTGAGGTTCATGTTCTGCGAACCGAGGGTTCGCTGGGCGACCATGCTGGAAATGTTCTGATTGATGCGACTCATGGGATGAGATCCTCCGTGAACCGGTTCGAGCGAATGTCCCTTGTGCTCGAACCACCCGAGATTCGACCGGCCCCTAAGCGTCCTTGGCCGATCCAGTGACGCCCCCCGCAACACGCGAGGGGACCGGTCATCGGGGCGGATCCTCCGCAGCCGACTGAATTGAATGCCCGGCGGCCTCCGGCCTCCGCTTCAGTCGATCGAGTCCGATGGTTCGGCCCGACCGCGGAGTTTTCATCGAACCGACTGACGCGCGAATTCACCTCGACCCCTCAAATCGAGTTCATATTTGCGGCGATCCTCGAAAACAGCGAGTGCGTGGCCGTTTATGGGGTCGCCAGGGCGGTTGACGACGCCCCGACGCGTCCGCAGGTCGGCACCGACGCGCAGAAAACGACCCCCTCCTGCGAGGGGGTCGTCGAAGACGGGTCGATGATCGCCGATCCTGGGGAACTACTGGAGGAGGGCGAGCACGTTCTGAGCCGAGGCGTTCGCGGTGGCGAGCACCGAGGTCCCGGCCTGGGTGAGGATCTGGGCCCGGGTGAGCTTGGCGGTCTCGTCCGCGAAGTCCGTGTCACGAATCTTGGATTCCGCGGCGGTGATGTTCTCGAGTCCGATCTGGAGACTCCGGACGTTGGTCTGGAGCGTGTTCCGTTCGAACGCCCCGAGTCGACCCCGAAGGACCGAGACCTCGGTGATGGCGTTCTCGAGAATGTCGCTGGCATCGCTGAAGTTGCCCGCCAGCAGGGAGTTGTCCTTCCCACCCACGAGACTGTCGAGGAAGAAACGGCTTCCATCGACCGTGGTCCCGCCGATCCGGGTGGCCGCGATCGACTGGACGCCGACCCCGATGTTCTGGGTCGCCGAGATCGTCGGTCCCAGCTGGAACTGCGCGCCGCCACCCGTGATGGAGAAGACGCTCGCCGTTCCGGACACCGTGGTCGCGAAGTTCTGCGAAAGATCGAGCTGCACGCTGAGCGCCGGCGAGTTGAGCGAGACCTCCAGGCCGTCGCCGACCGCCACCGCACCGTTCACCACCGCGGTCACGTCCACACCCTCGTCACGCTGGGTGGCGGTGCCACCCTGGGCGTCGAGGGTGTCGAAGTCGGTGCCGCCCGGTCCCACCTTGGTGACCGAGACGAATTCGTCGGAGCCGTAGCCGGTCGAACTGAAGACCAGTCCGCTGCTCTGGTCGGACGCCGACACGAGCTGCGCGGTGACGCCGGTGGTGTCCGAAAGGGTGTTCACCGCCGCGACGATCGCCGACATCGTGGTGCCGGATGCGAAGGTCACCGACTGGACACCGAGCGAACCCGCGATCTCGACCGTGACGCTGTCGTCGAGTTCCCCCGACGTGGCGCCCGCATCCCCGGAAAGGAAGAGCGACGCGGTCTCGGCCGCATTGACCACTTCGACGCTGACGTCGAGATCGCCGTTGGAGCCGAACTGGGCACCGTCGATCTGGACGCCCTCGATGTTCGAGGAATCCACGCCGCTGGTGGTGTAGTCGAGGTTGCCGTTCAGCAGCTGCAGCCCCGCGAAACTCGCGGTGTTGGAGATCCTGGTGATCGACGCGATGGCCGAGTCGATCTCGAGCTGATTGGCCTCGACCTCCTCGTCGCTGACGCCGCCGGTGTTGGCGGCCTCGACGACGAGACTCTTGATCGAGTTGAGCAGGTCCGCGACCTCCGCGAGATAACCCTCGGTGGTGGCGATGACCGAACTCGCACGCTCGGAATTGTCGATCGCCTGGTCGATGCCGCGCATCTCCGAGCGAAGACGTTCCGAGACGATCAGCCCCGCCGGGTCGTCGGCACCCCGGTTGATCCGAAGTCCCGTCGAGAGCCGTTGCAGTCTGACCGAGAGATTCTCGTTCGTTCGCCCGAGGTTGTTTCGAGCGATCATCGAAGAGACGTTGGTATTGATCCGAGCCATGGAGATCCTCCGTGATTTCGGCTTGAATCCATCCGGAAACGGTGCGGAATCGATCCTCGTCCGCCGTCGTGCCGGTCGAGCTTCAGGCGGTCACCCGCCGGATGTCGGTCCCCGCGACGAGTCGCGATGCCGACGGCGGGACCGTCCCGCCCTGATTCACTCGCGGGAACGCCCCGGAGTGAAATGCGTTCAACCCGCCGCTGATCGCGGCGGCCTGCTCGTTCTCCGTCCGAATCGCCTCGTAGACCTCCTTGCGGTGTACCGAGACGCTGGAGGGCGCGGAGATGCCGATGCGCACCTTGTCCCCCCGGATGTCGACGATCGTCAGTTCGACGTCGTCTCCGATCATGATCGTTTCATCACGCTGTCGAGAGAGCACCAGCATGTGCCGGCTCCTTCCGTGGATACCCGTGTCGTCCCAACTCCGTGGGACCGGGTCTCGAGCTCGCGGGTCCGCCCCCGGGATTCGCCCGGCGGCTCACATCCGAACCGTCGCGGTCAGGCCGACGCGGCCTGCGCGGGTTCCGTGACCCGGAGCAGCTCGTGTCGCGTGCTCCACTTCTTGTCCGCGAGGACGAGCTGCATGCCCGCCTTGCCGTCGACGTTCACCACCAGCGGGCCCTGGAGGTTCGCGCTGAGCAGGTCGTCGCGCTTGTTGACGACCACCAGGACCTGCGCGTCGTCGATATTGTTCATGCCGAGATCCTCCATCTGCTCGCGGCGGATGTTGGCCTTGTAGTCGGGCACCCACAGCGCCGGGTCGGTCACCACGAAGGCGAGATCCGGCGTCTCGGTGGACTGCAGCCAGAAGAAGACTCCCTGCTCGTCGGGTTGCAGCAGCACGAAGTCCGTGAAGCTGGAGAACCCGAGCAGGCCGGAGGGGAAGGTGATCACGCGATTTTCGTCGATTTCGACGTTTCCGAAACGAGTGGTCTCGAGTTGCATGTCGAGCTCCTGGTCGACCGACCACCAATCCTTGGTGCCCGCCGGATCCGTCCGGCGTGGACTTCCTGTCCTCGAACCCATCCGGTCGGTGGAGGTGGGCTCGATGTTGGCGCCGTTCAGCGCCGCTTCTTCGTCGCTACCGGAGATAGTCCAGCAGCGTGAGGCTCGTGATCCGGCCGGCGGTACTGAGCCCGGCCTGCAACTGCTGCTGCAGTTGCGAGAAGCGGATGGCCGCATCGGTGTAGTCGAGGTCCTGCAGGGTCGACTTCAGGCTGAGGTCCTGCACCTGCAGGTCCTCTTCCCGAACGGTTGCGTCCTCGACACGCCGGGCCCGCACGCCCACCTCGGCTCTTGCCTCGGTGGAACGAGCGATGTCCGCTTCCAATCGTTGAACTGCAAAGGCGATGCCAGACTCGTCATCCGCGTACAAGGCGTCGCGAAGGGCCTTCAGGTGCCCGAACACCCCGTCGACCGCCACCGTTGCGCGGTCGGTTCCGGCAAGAGTTGCGCCGGCGGTCGATCCCTGGATCCCGAGATCCGCCGCCGCGTTGCTGTTGTTCCGTCGTTCGATCGTCAGCTCCCCACCGCCGACCGTCAGGTCGGTGAACTCGATGCCGTTGCCGTCCGAAGCGAGCCCGGCGTCGAATTCGCCCGGAACGGCGAGCCCGATCCCGCTCGCGGCGGCCTTGATCGCACCGAGCACGTCCTGCACGGTCTCGGCACCGGCGAGATCGACGTCGAAGGCGCGACCGTCGTGCAGCGAGACCGTGAAATCGACGTCCGCATCGGGATCGAGATTTCCGGAGATCGGATCGACCGAACCGCTTCGAATCTCGACGCCACGACCGTCGTTGAAGTCCGAGAGGAGCGTGTCGGCGGAGAAGTTCCGAATCCCCAGCTCGGTCGCGGTGGCCCCACCACCGACCTCCGAGATCGACATCGCGCCGCCCGAAAGCTCGTTCTTGACGGAGATTCGATCACCCGAGGCGCCGAGCTCGATCCGCACCCCGATGTCGAGCAGCTCCACGGTGTCCCGCAGATCACCGATCGTCTCGACGCCGGCGAGATCGACCACCCGGACCTGACCGGCGTTCTCGATCCGCAGGCTTCCCAGCGGCGTGGTCACGCCGTCAAGGGCGTCCATCCGGGTGTTCCAGGTCAACCGCGGCGCGAGATCGGCGCCCGAGGTCGATCCGCCCCCCGCGTAGGTGCCGGTGAGTCCCAGATCCGCGGCGGTCGTTCCTTCGATCGAATCGGCGATGTCGACGTCGAAGCCAACGCTCGGCGTGATTCGGAATCGATCGCCACTGCCCGGATCGATGTCGACGGTCGCACCCGGGTCGACGGTGCGAATCGCGTCCTCGAGCGCGGTGCGGACGTCATCGACGGTGATCGCATGCCCGAGATCCAGGTCGACCTGGACCGCGTTCACGGTCAGGATCATCGGGCCCGCGGCGATGCCGAGACCTCGTCCGCCGTTCAGGTTCGCCAGCAACGTGTCACCGGTGACCCCCGGGTCGAGATCGCGATCACCCTCGATGCGGGCGCTCAGGGCGCCGAACGCCCGATCCCCCGCGAGCGTGACCGGCGTCGAGGAGCCCAGGCCGAGATCGGTGATCATGCCGTCGCCCGAACCGGTGTACTGGACCCCGCCCAGCAGTCCGTCGAACGGTCGGGTCCCCACCTCGGATCCACCGAAGAGGTACATGCCGCGGTACTCGCGGTTCCCGAGCGACTGCATGCCCTCGAGGATCGAGTCGATGACCAGGGCCTGGTTGCGCCGCGTCTGGGTGTCGCTTCCGAGGCCGATCTGCGACATGCCGACGCCCTTGGCCTCGAGGAGGAGATCCCCCATCTCCGAGAGCGCGGAGTCGATCGTTCCCAGCAGCGAACCGGCTTCGGAGAGGTTGCGGACCCGCTGCTCGCGTCGTTCCACGAGGTCGTCGAGGACGGTGATCGTCCCCGCCGCGACGGGATTCTCGCTCGCCCGGTTGACCGCACGTCCCGAGGCGAGCTGCATCTGCAGCTGGAGCAGCTGGGAATTGCTTCGATTGATCGAACCCACCATCATCTGCGAAGAGAGCAGGTTGGGCACGCGACCGATGACGGATGAAATGCTGTTCATGAGAGATGGGCTCCGTCGGTTCAGGCGATGCTCAGGAGGACCTGCATGGCCTCGTCGATGACGGTGATGAAACGGGCCGCGGCCTGGAACTGCCGTTGAAGCGTCATGAGATCGATGGCCTCTTCGTCGATGCTGACGCCGCTCACCGTCTGGTTCTGCGCCTCGAGGCTCTCGCGAACGAGGACGCTCGATTCGTAACGGGTGCGGGCGGCGCCGGTCGCGACCGCGAGGGTGTTGACCTCCGACTGCCACTTCTCCCGGAGACTGCGACCACCGAACGCGTCCACCGCGCGGTTCTCGAGTTCGACGATGGCCAGCGCGGTGTCGTTCCCGCCGGAGGTGAAGTCCTTCGAGGTGGCGAGCAGGGACGGATCGTCGAGCACCGACTGGTCGACCGTGATCTCGCTCGCATTGGCGCCGGTGAACAGTCCGTTGACGCCGAGTCCCGCGAGAACGCCCGAGGAGTCGTCGGAGAACGCGATCTCGTGTCCCGGGGCCGCGGTGATCCGGAACTCCCCGGAGGGTCCGATCGACGCGGTCGCGTCGGAGACGCCGAGGTCCACGTTGATTCGATCGACGAGATCCTGCAGCGACATCTGGTCCGGATCCACGGCGACCTGATAGGTCGCCCGAAGTCCCGTCGAGGCGTTCACCACGTGGAGTTCGAAGACGCCGTTGCGAATCTCCCAGGGAACGCCCGACCCGGTGGCGTTGAGGTTCTCGTCCGCATCGATCCCCACCACGGAACCGACCACCTCGGTTCGATTGACGAGCCCCTGACCCTGGGCGTGGAGATCGTTGACCTGGAAGACCAGTTCCGAGGCGAATTCGTCGAGGGTCGCCATGGCGGGCAGGATCGTCTCCTCCCGCTGACGCTGGAGCGCTCCGATCGAGCCGGACTTCGCATCGAGGATCGTGCCGTCCTCCGCGACGCGGATCGACACCTCGAGGCCTTCGGGCCCGCTCTCGGTCCGCATCGTGATGCCGCGGCTCTCGCCCGCGAGCACCACGGGAATCGACCCCACGAGGATGTCGACCGAACCGTTCTCCTGGGGGACCGTGTCGATGTCGATGAAGCCCGACACCTCGTCGATCAACTGGTCCCGCCGATCGCGAAGACTGTTGGCACCACCACCGCCGCCGCCGCCCTCGGCCATCGCGATCTGGCCGTTGAGCACCGCGATCTCACCGAGCAGACCGTCGACCCGCTCGACCGACGCGCCGATGGCTCGATCGGACTCGGTCCGGAGCATCGTGTACTGGTCCTGCAGGAGATTGACGTGATCGGTGAGGCTGACCGCCTGCTGGACCACCACCGAGCGAACCGCGTTGTCGAGGGGATTGTTCGCGAGCTCACTGAACGCGTTGAAGAACGCGGAGAGCTTCGAACTGAGGTCGTTGTCCGAAAGTTCGTTCTGGATCGCCTCGACCGAGGAGAGGAACCGCTCGTCGATCGCGGCCGCGTTCTCATCGCTGATCGCATCACGCAACCGGGACTGCAGCGCCGAGTCGATCGCCCGGTTGATGGTGGTCAGGGCGACGCCCGTGCCCACGAACTGGTTCCGTCCGATCGGGCTCGAACCGTTCGGCGTGAGCCCCGCGATCTGCCGGTGGTACCCGGGCGTCGCGGCGTTCGCCAGGTTGTTGCCGGTGACGCTGATCGCGGCCTGGCTGGAGAGCATGGCCGAGCGGCCGATCTGGAGTGCTCCGTTCAATCCCATGGCAGGCTCCTCAAGTGGTCAGGTCGAGACCGGCCGCGAGCGACGAACCGTCGCGCAGCCGGCCTTGCCGTCCGTAGACTCCGGTGCCGGAGAGCGCCCCGGTGACGCTCTGCACGATCCCCGCCATGTGACGGGCCAGCGAATCCGCGGCGGCTCGAACCACGGAGTGCTCCCGCTTCGTCCGTTCGACGAGTTCCCGAAGCTGGGTCGCCAGCACCGCGAGCTTCGAACCATCCGCCTCGCCGACCGCCGCGACGACCTCGGAGACGGTCGACTCGGGATCGATCCCGAGCGCCTCCGCGAGCCGGCGGGCCTCCGCGGTGCGGCGATGATCGAGTCGTTCCAGTCGATCCATGATCTGCTCCTCGATCGCGGCGATCTCGGGCAGTCGTGCGAGTTCCGCGTTCCGGATCGCGTCGCGCTTCCGCGCGATCGTCTCGAGGAACCGGCGATAGCCCTCGGTCTGGGTGGCGAGCGTCGCCTCCAGTCCTCGGACCAGGATCGGAACGGTCTCGATTCGCGGCGTCGATTCGGACGGGTCAGGGGTGGTGTTCATGCGAAGAGCTCCGGGTCGAGACCACTCTGGGACGCGGGCTCGGTGAGTCCCGTCACCTGCCGCTGCAGACTGCGTTCGAGCGCGTCGACGAGCCCGAACCGGTGTCCGTCGACGATCCGATCGGCCATCGCGCGATCGACGAGATGCGAGAAACGCTTCTCGCCCGCGCCGGGCGCGAAGATCCCGGTGGGTTGCGCCGCCTCGCGCGCCTCGCGAAGCATGGGCTCCACGAAGGCGTCCGCGACCAGCCGTCGGGCGGCCACCGCGACGATCCCCTCGCGAGTGGAGGCCTCCGCGGAGTCGGGATCACCGCCGAGTTCGCGCACCATGCCCCGAAGGAAGGAAGCCTGGTCGGGCGGTCCGGCGGTCCGGTCGATCCCGCGGGCGGGAGGCGCCCCGGGGTTCGCGGGAAGCGGACCGGTCCACTGTCCACCGACCACGGGCGGCGGCGTGATGCTGGTTTCGATGATGCTCATCCGTTCAGGTCCTCGTCGATGAAGCGACCGTTGATGCGGCCCATCACGCACATCTGTCGAAGGACCGCGGCCTGGTCGACGAGCGGCATGCCGAGGCGATCGAGCTGCGACTTGAACGCGACGAGGGAACGCCGCGGAACATCGGTGCCGCTGAGCGCGATGAATCGCTCGGTGACGACCTTCGGATTCCGGATGGTCGGTTCGGGCTCCGGTGCCACGGTCTGGATCGTCAGGCCGTTCACCGTGATCAGCGTGTCGAGCAGTTCGGTGTTTCCCGAGATGGTGAGACTCTGCCCGATCTTCGAGTACCGGATCTCCGCCGGCGTCTCGATCTGACCGAAGTCGAAGTAGAACGCGAGGACCTCTGCGGCCAGGGTGAGCGGGTCGTAGTCCGAGTCGTCGGGGATCCGCAGCCGGATCATGCCGTCGCCCAGCAGCGCCGCGATCTCCGAATAACCGCGACCGGAACGGAATCCCTGCTCGGACATCTTGTCGTTGATCAGGTCGACGATCTGCTTCGTGATCACCACGGTCCGGAAGGCCGGCTTGGTGACGCTCAGCGTGAACTCACGGCGACCGACGTGGTACTCCCGCAGCCCTTCGGGCATGCCGAGGCTCCGGGCACCCAGCCCGATCCGACCCGCGGTCGGGTTGCCGTCCGGATCACGGACCTCGACCTGACCCCCCGCGAACGCCATCACGTCGAAGTCGAGGGCGTTTCCGTTCGCGTCGCGGAAGATCCCGGACATCGCTCGCTTGAGCGGGGTGGTCCAGAGACGCCCGCCGACGAGCGAGGTCGCGCCGCCACCGGCGACACCGACTTCGCAGTCGAATTCCATGCCCTCGCTCCACACCTGCGGGAGCTTCGCGGTGACCAGGACCAAGGCGACGCCCTCGCCACGACTGATCGCTTCGAGCGGTTCGTCGCCGAATCCGGCGTCGGCGAGTCGCTGGGCGTAGAGGCTCGCGGCGGCGAGATTGCCCTTCGAATCACCGGTGCCGAGGAGGCCGGTGACCAGTCCGATGCCGGAGAGCGCTTCTTCACGCTCGAAATCAGCGGTCAGAAGCGTCTGGAGCTGGGTCTGGGCCGCGGCTGGTTCCACCAGCTCGACGCAGGTCAGCGCAGACAACGCGCCAACGAACAGCGGAATGAGACTACGAATGCGCAAATGGTGCGTCTTCATGCGGATCCTCCGTGAGAGACATCGAGCAGAGGCACATCCCGTGCCAATCCGCCTCGAATCCCGGCGGAAGGTGGCCCGAGGGCGACGTGGAGCCGCATCGACGACCTGCCGGTCATCCCCTACCCTTCGTCCGTGCCCCCACCGTCATCCCCCACCCTCGACGCCCCGAACGACCGCCGAGGTCTGCCCGGGCTGCTGGCCGGCGCCGCGATCGTGATCGTCACGATGCTCCTCCTCGGTGCCGGGGACGATCGAGGCCTCATCGGCCCGGTGGGCGTGCTCGTGGCGATCGAATCCGGCTGGCCCGCGGTCCTCTGGATGCTGGCCGCCGCGGGACTCGGGCACGGTGTCGCCCGACTGCTGGGATCGACCGGCCTGGACGCNGACAAGCCGGGGGTTCGAGACTGGGCGATCGGTGTTGCGCTCCTGCTCGCCGTCGATCTGGGGCTGGGCTGGTCCGGATTCGGCACCAACCGAGTGCTGCTGGGCTCGATCACGCTCGGACTCGCCGCCATGGGCGTCTGGTCGTTTCGAGACTGGCGTCCCGGCCCCCCGGGCGTCGCCCTCGCCGCGGCGATCCCGATCGGAACGATGACGCTCGCCGCGGCCAGTGTTCCCGGCTGGTTGTGGGAGACCGAGTTCGGCGGGTATGACGCCCTCTCGTATCACCTGCAGCTTCCCCGGGAATGGTGGCTCGCCGGGGCGATCATCGAAACACCGCACAACGCCTACGGGTACCTGCCGAACGGCGTCGAGGCGGCCTTCCTCCATCTGAACACGCTGGTGGGCGATCCAAACGCCGCCGCCCGGTCGGGCCAGATCCTCGCGATGCTGCTCGTGCTCGGCGCGGCGTTCGCCACCGGGGAACTGGCGACCACCCTGCTCGGCGACGAGGAGAACACGGGACCGGACGCCCGACGGCTCGCCTTCGTCGCGTTGCTCGCGACGCCCTGGATCGTCGTCGTCGGCTCACTCGCCTACGACGAACCCGCGGTGCTCATGCTCGGTGCCGCCGCCTTCACCGTGATCTTCGTCGATCGAACCTCGGGATCGGGATCGAGGCTGGGAATCACGCTCGGCCTGCTGCTCGGCGGCGCGGTGCTCGCGAAGGCGTCTTCGGGATTGTTGTTGTTGCCCCCCGTCGCACTCGCCGCGGCGATCATCCTCCCGACCCGACGATGGCCCGTGATCATCCTCTGGACCGCGATCACCGGCGTCGGGATCTGCCTGCCCTGGCTTCTTCGCAACTGGAGCTGGACGGGGAATCCCGTGTTTCCGTTCGGCACGGGACTGCTCGGACGTGGCGAGTGGACGTCGGCGCAGGTCGATCGTTTCAACCTGGGCCACCAGACCGGGTTCACCGAAGGACTTCGCGCGATCGCGACCGAGTTCCTCGTCGAGGACTGGTGGCGACCGTCGGGCGTCGATCCATGGCGACCGCAGTGGGTCTGGCTGCCGATCGTCGGGCTCGTCTCGATGATCACGATCGTGCGAAGCCGCGTCTCGAACCGACGTGGTGCCGCGATGCTCGCGGCGACCGTGGCCATGGTCCTCCTCTGGGCCTTCCTCACCCACGCGAAGGCCCGTTTCCTCCTGCCGGTCGCCCCGCTCCTCGCCGCGGCGACCGCGGCCCTCGCGAGCCGGACGATGATCGGTTCGGGCCGCCCGGTCCGCGTCGGCGTCATCGTCACCGCGTGGACGGTGTCGCTGATTCCCGCGATCGTGCTGGGCACCGAACGCTTCGGGAACCCGACCGCGGCGATCGAGAACCCGGGGCTCTTCGACGGCGGCCTCGAGTCGAAGCTGATGGACGCCGTCACCCCGGCCCGACGACGCGAATTGATGGAGTCGGCAAGCCCCGCGTGGGTTCTGAACCACGGGCTCGACGAGGATGCGCGGGTGCTGCTCGTCGGCCGCGCCGATCCGTTCCACTTCGGCTTCCGCGACGAGACCGGAGGCAGCGAACGTCTTTCGTACCAGACCGTCTGGACCCGTGGCCCGCTCGAACGGATCCTCGAGCGAATCGACCCGGACCTCGGTGAAACGGCGCGGGCGGAGGCGGCCCTCGAAGCGCTGGCGGCGGCGGGCTACAGCCACCTCTACATCGACCGGGCGATGCTTGATCGGTGGCGTGATGCCGGCTGGTCGGATCCGCTTCTGTCCGCCGAACTCGTCGAAGCGATCGCGGCCGGCCGCCCCCCCGTGGCGGTGTTCGGAACCCGAGGGTTCATCGTCCGTCCGTGAGCACGCGCGGTCAGTCCTCGACGCCGTCCGGATCCCAGGGAAGCGGTCGGATGTCCGGAAGTCCGAGGTGGTTCNGATCGAGCCAGGCGCCGAAGCGCACGCCGCACGCGGGACACGAGGCGAGATGAGGTTCGATCTTGGCCCGGCAGGCGTGGCAGTCGCCGAGATGATGCGCGACGCACGGAACGCGTTTCGCGACCGTCCACAACTGTCCGGTGGTGGGTCCGCGCAGCACCGTGTACCGGGTGACCCGCGCCTCGTCGATCATCGCGAGCAGGCGCTCGTACGCGACCCCCGGTCGGAACGGTCGGGATTCGTCGCGGATGAACCACGGGCCCATCTCGTTCTGGGTCGCCTGACGGCTCAACGGCGAGAACTCTCCGTTGCAGGCCACGCAGCCGGCCGACGCCGGCTGGCCCTTCCCGCAATACGGGCAGACCACGACCTTCCTGGACTTCGACTCCGACATCCCCGGAGGGTACGTCACGTCGGGGCGCTTGACGAATGCCGCCCGTCCGTGGGAGGCTCGACGCATGTCGATCCCCCCCGCACCGCTCGGATCCCGCATCGCCACGGTCTTCCCGGTCCTTCTGGTCCTTTCCCTCCTCGGGATCTGCGGATGCGACGCCCCACCGTCGACCGGCGCCTCCCGGTACGACGTCCCGGCCACGCCGCCACCCCGCCCCATCGCCCTCGTGGACCGCGAACGCGTCACCATCGCCGAAATCGAACCGCAGCTGCTCGAGGCGGTCGGCGGACGAATCGTTCGGGAACGGGTCCTCGACGCGCGACTCGCCCGCACCGCCGCTCGCGCAGGCATCGAGATCGATGCCGATGATCTCCAGCGTGAGCGGGATGTCCTCACCGCGACCCTCGCGGAGGATCCCGATCGCGCCGAACGTCTGCTCGATGAGCTCCGACGAAATCGCGGGCTCGGACCGATTCGATTCGAAGCCCTCCTGCGGCGGACCGCGCTGCTGCGACGACTGGTGGCCGAAGAGGTCGAGATCACGGATGCCGCGCTCGAAGGGGCGCACGATCTCGCGCACGGTCCCCGACGCGTCGCGCGGATCGTGGTGGTCGAGGATCTCCGCGCCGCGTCGGACGCTCGTCGTCGACTGGATGCCGGGACGCCGTTCGCGACCGTCGCGGTGGAACGAAGTCTGGATGCGAGCGCGGACCGAGGCGGATTGCTCGCCCCCGTGAGCCGACTCGATCCTTCGTGGCCGATCGCCTTTCGCAACGCGGTGTTCGACGCCGAGATCGGGCGGGTGTCGGAACCGGTCCGGATCGACGGAAGGACCCTGCTGGTCCTCGTGGAGGAGGAGCGTCCGGGCACCGGCGTCACCCTCGACGCCGGTCGCGAAGAGGCCGAGGCGGCCGCGCGACTCGCGATCGAACGGCTTCTGATGGATCGCCTGGCGCGGCGGATGGTGCCGGCGGATGCGATCGATCCGATCGATCCATCGCTCCGCTGGAGCATGCCCCGAGGGGAGTGACCCGGTTCAGCTCCGCAGGTAGGCGAGACGGCCGAAGGCGATCGGCAGGAGGAGCGCGACGGGCAGGAACGCCCCCACGCCGGGGGGCAGGTCACCGATCGTCACCGTGGTCGCGGCCAGCGTGCCGACCAGGATCCCGATCGCCACCGCCGCCGCCTTCATGGACTGCGCCAGCATGTTGACGGCCGCGGTCCGCTCGAGAAAGAACGGCACCACGATCGCCATCACCAGCAGGTTCACCAGCGCCCCGCTGAAGCGACCGAAGATGACCCGGTCCAGTCCGCCATCAGACTCTCCGCCGTCCCCCCGCATCGACCGAAGCTGTCCGATCGAGAGCATCTGCGCGAAGTTCTGGCTGCGCCGCGCGAGCAGTTTGCGCGGCGAGAGATCGGTCTCCCAGACGTCGACCTCGCTGCGGAGCGCGATTCTTCCGTCGTCACCGGTACGAGTGCCCACCACCCGGCCGCCTTCGAGTCGCCACCCTTCGATCGCCTCGTCCCAGATCGCGGAAGGTGCCGTGATCCGCTCCTCGGCCACCCCGTTCTCGCCCCGTCGAAGGACCAGCAGCGAACTGGCGGTACCGGTGTTGGGATCCATCGAGGCGGCGAACATCAACGCGCCATCGACGTCCCGGGCGAGCGGCACCTCGAACGTCTCCACGCCCGGCTGGAGGACTCGATCATGGACCCGGTTCAGTTTCGTGGCGAGCCGGGGCAGGATCAGTTCCTGATCGACCAGTTGCAGGAGGACGAGGCCGACCTGCGCCGCGATGATCGCGGCGGCGATCCGGTGCAGCGGGATGCCGGCCGCCATGATCGCGACCAGCTCCCGGCTTCGGTGCATCTGCACCAAGGTGAATCCGGCCGCCGCCACCCCGACCAGCCCCACCATGAAGGCGTAG
>NZFT01000035.1 GCA_002690755.1 Phycisphaerae bacterium | reverse complement strand
CACCAGCGCCTGCAGCGGGGTGTTGGTCCGGATCCGACGCGCCACGCAGGTCTCGCGACTGCCCGCATCGAAGGCCATCATCGCCGGGTACGGCGCGGTTCGACGCCAGAAGGTGTAGAGACCCCGCCGATGGCGGGCATCGTCCTCCGCGGTCATCCAGCGTTCTCCGCTGTAGACGACCTGCCAGACGCCGTCGGGCTGCGGCGGGTACACCGGCGGTCCGAACATCTTCGGTGAGCGAAGCCCCGACGCTTCGAGCGCCGCGTCGCGAATCGCTTCCGCCTCGAGTCGGAATCGCGGCCCGCGGGCGAGCAGCAGGTTGTCCGGATCCCGCGTCAGGGCGTCCCGGTCCATCACGGACGACTGTCGATACGTCGCGCTGGTCACGATCTCCCGGCACAACCGCTTGTGACTCCATCCCTCCGCCATGAATCGAACCGCCAGATGATCCAGCAGTTCCNGGTGCACGGGTGGCACGCCCTGGGTTCCGAAGTCCTCGAGCGTCTCGACCAGTCCGCGACCGAACAGCCGCTCCCACACCCGGTTCACGTGGACGCGGGCGGTGAGCGGGTTTCGATCATCCACCACCCAGCGTGCGAAGGCGAGCCGATCCGGCACGGCCGCCGCGTCACTCGGGAGCGGATGCAGGAAACCCGGGACGCCGGCCTCGACCGCCTCGCCGGGACTCCGCCAGTCGCCGCGTTCGAGGATGTTCGTGGTGCGCCGATCCGAGCCCGCCTGTTCCCGGAGCACCGGAACCCGAGGCGCCGCCGCCTGGATCCCGTCGATTTCGGCGTCGAGTCGGGCGAGTTCCACCCGGTCCGCACGGGTCACCGCAAGTCCCGACGCCGCGATCTCCGCCCGCCAGTGGGCCTCGAGCAACTCGCGCTGCGCCGGATCGCGATCGGCCGCGGCCATCAATGCGAACCGCACTTCCTCCGGCAGGTGTCGACCACCGCGTTCCATTTCCGCGGCGATCCAGGCGTCGGCATCCTCGAGCCAGCGCGGGGAAGCCGCGCCCGCGCGGACCACGCCGACGGGTCCCCAGTGCGCCACCGCGGTCTTGCCACCCGCCTGCATCGACGCGGCGAGGCCGGTGATCACCGAACCCGCGGGAAGGCCGAGCGCCGTGGGGGAGAAGTCGAGACGGACCCATCCCGGGTCCGAGGGGAGATCACCGATCCTTCGACGCGATCCGGTGTCCTCGACGCCGAGGGCATGCTCGAGCGTTCCCCAGTACCCCCGGTGTTCCCAACCGCCATCGACGGCCTGGATCTGGATCATGATCCCGGTGGGACGACGGTCCGGATCGATTCGAATCCACGCTTCCAGCCGATCGCCTTCGGCGGTCGTCACGCGGGCCGGTGGTGCGATGTCGTGGATGAAATGCTGTTGAAACGTTCCGGCCGAGGCCTCGAGTCTTCGTGCCCGGTGCCAGCCCGGCGGCGGGTCGACCTGATCGTCCCAGGGCAGGGCCCCTCGAACCAGCGCACCGGCGGGGATCGCACCGGGCGGACGGGCGTCCGGCAGGATCGGAATCCGATCGACCGGAATCGACGACCCCCTCGCCTCGAGGACGCGGTGATCGCGGACCTGCTTCGTCCGGTCGCGGACCGAATCAAGCTCGTCGCGTCGGATTCGATCCGCCGCGGTCATCCAGGAGAGCAGAGGCTGCTCGTCGGGGCGATCGGCATCCTGCGTCGTGTTGAAGAAGGCGAAGAGCCGGTAGTACTCCTCGGTGGAGATCGGGTCGTACTTGTGATCGTGGCACGCAGCGCATTCCGCGGTCAGGCCCATCCAGGTCGTGAGCGTGGTGTTCACCCGGTCGGCGACCGCGGCGACCCGGAACTCCTCGTCCCGCGTGCCGCCCTCGTCGTTGGTCATCGTGTTCCGGTGGAATGCGGTGGCGAGGACCGATGCATCGTCGCCCCCCGGCAGGAGATCCCCGGCGAGCTGGGCGACGGTGAACCGATCGAAGGGGAGATCCTCGTTGAAGGCGTTGATCACCCAGTCCCGCCACGGCCACATGGTCCGACTTCGATCCGCCTCGTACCCGCGGGTGTCGGCGTATCGGGCCACGTCGAGCCAGACCCGGGCCCATCGCTCGCCGAACGCCGGATCGGCGAGCAGTTCGTCGACGAAACGCTCGTAGGCGTCCGGTCGCGAATTCGCGATGAACGCATCGACCGCCTCCGGGGCCGGCGGCAGCCCGGTCAGATCGAGTGAGACGCGTCTCGCCAGCATCGCCCGATCGGCCTCCGGTGAAGGCCTCAGGTCCGCCGCCAGGTGCGCGGCCGCGACGAAGTGGTCGAGATCGCGGTGCGCCCAGCCGTCNCCCGCGGTCGGAACATCACCCGATTCCTCGGGGTGTCGCCATCCCCAATGGGTCTCGTAATCCGCGCCTTGTTCGATCCATCGACGGAGCAGTTCGATCTCCGCATCGTCGAACCGCTCACCGGCCCCGGGCGGAGGCATCACTCGATCGGGATCCTCGCTGGTGATCCGCGTGAGCAGCGATCCCGCGTCTCGATCACCGGGCACGATGGCGGCCCCGCGGCGACGTGGGAGGATCGCGTCCGCGCGTCGATCCAGTCGGAGCCCGGCGAGTCTCGCCGCTTCATCAGGCCCGTGACAGGGGAGGCACCTCGACAGCAGCGGGCGGATGGATCGGTTGAAGGAGATCGGATCGTCGGTCGCCACGGCGGCGTTCGACGACCCCGCGGCGATCAGAATCGCGGTCGCAAGGAACATGCGGGCATGAGCGATTCGCAACGGCACGTTTCCGAGTCTATCGTCTCTGATTCGCAAAGCGATCTTCCTTCAGTCCTTCCGCCGGATCCGAATCATGACCACCCCCGACGACCTTTCCCGCCGCTCGGATCCGCTCGCCCGGTCGGCGACGCGGGTCCTGGTGGTCGGAGCCGGTCCCATCGGGCTCGAAACCGCGATCGAGCTCCGACGGCGCGGGATCGAAACCTTGAACCTCGACCAGGGCCCCCTCGGAGCCCAAGTGATGGCCTTTCCACCCGCCACCCGATGGTTTTCCGGTCCCGAACGCATCTCGATCGCGGGGGTGCCGCTGGTGACGGTCGACCAGGAGAAGGCGACTCGAGAGGAGTACCTCGCGTACCTCCGGGCAGTCGTGACCCATTTTGATCTGCCGGTGCGGACCTACGAGTCCGTGGCTTCGATCACCCGGACCGACGATGGCTTCGAAGCGCGGACGCGAACGCTGGGGGGGCTCGAGCGCGTGGTGGAGGCCGAGCGAATCGTGCTCGCGGTCGGAGGTACCGCACGTCCCCGCAGGCTCGGCGTGCCCGGCGAGGACCGCCCCTTCGTCTCCCATGAACTCGGCGAGCCGCATCGCTGCTTCGGCCGTCGGGTGATCGTGGTCGGCGGCAAGAACTCCGCGGCCGAATCGGCTATCCGACTCTGGCGGGCCGGCGCCCGGGTGACCATCGTCCACCATCGCGAAGCGCTGCATCCGCGGATCAAGTACTGGATACGTCCGGAGATCGAATCATCCATCCGATCGGGCTTGATCCACGCCCGGCTCGGCACGCGGGTCGTCGAGATCGGTCCCGGCTCCGTCACGCTCGAAGGGGTCGCGGATGGAGCGCGGACCGAGGTACCAGTCGATGACGTGCTCCTCCAGATCGGGTTCGAAGCCGACGGTTCACTGTTCGAAGTCCTGGGCTGCGAGTTCCAAGGCGAGAACGCGGCGGTTCGCCACGATCCGAGCACCATGGAGACCACCGTGCCGGGGGTGCATGTCGCCGGTACCGCGGTGAACGGAACGCAGGGAAGCTTCCAGGTCTACATCGAGAATGCGCACATTCACGCGCACCGGATCGCGGCCTCGCTGGCCGGGGAGCCGGTGCCGGCGGATCCCGAACTTCCCGAGCTCCCCGAGGCCTGAATCGACCGAGGCCCGGTTTCCTCGAAACTCAGAAACGATCGCCGCGGGCCTTCCGCAGGGCGCGGGTCCGACGCTTCAGTCGTCGACGGTTCCTCCAGCTGTTGAAGAGCAACCCGAAGGCGAACGTGGCACTGATCACGAATCCCGCCACGCCGAGGTGCAAGGCGATCCCCTGGCCTCGACTCGCGAGTACCAGGATCGCGCTGCCCATGACCAGGGCCGAGATGAGCAGGGCGTAGCCGATCCGTTCCGAAGCGTCCTCGAGACCGACCACGAGATCCTCGATCGCGACGACGTCGAGCTGCAAACGGAGCCGATTGCGGCGAACGCGGCTGAGGAAGGTCAACAGTTCGCCGGGCAGCGTCTCTCCGAGCCCCATCACCTCCATCGCAACCTCGCGGGCTCGGCGACCGACGGCCTTGGGACTGAACCGTCCCTTGAGCAGCTTCTCGATGTAGGGACGCGTGAAGGCGATCAGATCGAACGACGGATCGATGGACATCGCGACGCCCTCGATCGTGGTCAGCGCCTTGATGAGGAGCACCACGTCGGCGGGACATCGGAGATCGTGCCGGCGAAGGGTCTGGAAGAAGTCGTCGAGCACCGACCCCATGTCGATTCGGTCGATCGGCATGCCGACGAAGCGGCCGACCAGTTCCTGGACGTCGGATCGGGCGGCCTTGAGATCGACGTGGTCGAAGTCGACCTCGGCGAGCTTCATCGCAGCCCGCATCACCATGTCCGCATCGTTCCGCGTGACGCCGTAGACGATCTCCGCGAGCCGGAGCCGGGTCTGTTCATCGACGAAGCCCGTCATGCCGCAGTCGATGAAGGTCAGGCCACCGTCCGGTCGCACGAAGATGTTGCCGGGATGCGGATCTGCGTGGAAGAATCCGACCTCGAGGGTCTGGTGAAAGACCGCACCGGCACCGATCGAGACGATGGATCGTCGTTGCTCGGCATCCAGCGTCGCGACGTCGAGGTCGGCGAGCAGCGTCCCCTCGGCGATCGATTCGCACAGGACGTCGCGGGTCGTCTCCGGCCAGTAGATGGTGGGGAAGTCGATCTCGGGCTGGTCCGCAAACATGGTGGACAGCCGATCGGTCGCGCGGCCCTCGTTGGTGAGGTCCGTCTCCCGGTCGAGTTCGCGCGCGAATTCCGCGACGGTCGCATTCGGATCGAACCCCATGCTGGGGAGATGCTCGTCGACCAGGCGGGCGAGAAAGCGGAGGGCTTCCATGTCGCCGGAGATGATCTCCCGGATGTTCGGCCGGAGAATCTTGAGCACGACCGGCGTGCCGTCGAGCAGCACGGCGCGGTGCGCCTGGGCCATCGACGCCGCAGCGATCGGCTCCTGATCGACGGACGCGAACTTCGCGTCGATACCTTCGGGATACGCTTCTCGCAGCTGCGCTTCGATCTCGGTCCAGGACAGGGCCGGGCATCCGGACTGCAGATTCGCGAATTCGTCCGCCCAGTCGTCGGGGACGAGGTCTCGACGCGTGGAAAGCACCTGCCCGAGCTTGATGAAGGTCGGGCCGAGCTCCTCCATGGCATGTCGAAGCCGCACCGGGGTGGGCATCCGGACCAGCGTCGCTTCGGACCGGCCGATGCGAACGCGGTCAAGCAGGTCCGCGACCATGTTCCCGAGGCCGATCTCCCGCAGGAACTCCACGAAACCGTAACGGGCGAGCACCCGGATGATCTGGTTCCACCGCTTGATGTTTCTTATCTGGTTGCCGATCACGAGGCGGAGTTTACCCGCCTTCGGGACGGGTGTCGGCCCACGAACGAAGGACGTACCGGGGAAACGGTACGCCCTTCGGGTCGCGTGACCGGCAATCTCGAACCTGGATCGGCCGCATCGGGAAAGTGTCCGGTCACGCCGGGCGCCTCCGCTCATCCGGCGGAGACGGGGGAACAGGAATCAGTCAAAGCGCTCTTCGTCGCCTTCCTCGAAGGTCTCGTCGTCCTCGATCTGTCGCTGGGCGTCGCGACTCGACTGCCCGAGCATTCTCCGGAGATAGGCATTCTCGCGTCGAGTTGCCTCGAGATCGAAGACGAGGTACTTCACGCTGAGCCTCAGATAGTCGAGGGATTCCTGAAGTTCGGCGACCGAGGCCTTGATTCGATCTCGACGTTCGCCGGCGAGGGCCGCGGCCTGCTCGGGCTCGTCCGAGGATTCCGGCATGGCCTGGATCCGGGACATGAGTTCCTGCATCTTCCGCTGAAAGGTGATTTCATCCATCTCTTCGATTTCCAATTGCGGTGCTCGGGAGCCCCGACGAATCTCCGTCGGCGACGCTCCTACAAGTGCCACCGACCGGCGCGGATGCCACGCCGACGATCTCGGAAGCCGATTTCGGTCGAAGCCGAGGCCCTACAGAGCGAACAGACCGACCACGTGGTCGGTCGTGACGCAGGAAGTGATGGTTTCCGGACGGATCAGCGGGCCGGGGCGGCCTTCTTGAGACCACGGCGGGCGGCGGGGGGAGCGCCGTGGAGCAGGCTGTCGAGCGTGTCGCCGCTCCGGCGGCCCTCGTCGATCGTGCGCGCGAGGACTCGATCGCGTTCCCAACACCACCGGTCGAAGAACTGCTCGAGTTCGTGCCGGTTGAAACGGGAAAGCGGATCGTCGAGGCCGGTCTGCGCGATCGCCCAGTCGATGAGCGAGCCGCCGCTTCGATTGAAGCGGTAGAGGCCGTAGATGAACTTCAAACGCCCGCTGACCGCGACGAAGGGATCGGTGGCACGGTCCGGAACGGCGATCATCGCATCTTCCGGACGATTCTTCGCGATCGCACCGAGCCAACCACCCTCGTGGTCCGCTTCGCGGTCCGCGAGCGTCTCGCCGGATGCGGCCATCTCGGCCAACGGCTTCTCGATGGTTTCGAGCCCGGCGACGCTGGCCAGCACGGTCTTCGTCCCTTCGCTCGGAAACTTGATCCAGACCCGACGGTCCGGGCGACCGTCCCGGGTGATGAGCTCCACCTTCATCACCTCACCCAATCCCCATTCGGGACGACCGGGATGGCGTACTTGATCACCTTGCTTGTGCTTCAACGTGGTGCACTCCTGCGGCTCGCCCGCATGCATCGCCGCCGGCTTAATACGGTCGATCGGATCCGGCGGCAGCGGGGGGACGGATGGAATGTCCGTCGGGGACGCATCATCGAGCGACGATGCTGGGGGGGGGATCCTCGCGATCCGACTGGCAGACCGCCGACCCCGCTGAATTTTCGGCTCTTGAGTTGTCGGGGGTTCGTTCGCCGTTGCGAACGAACTCCATTCCCGACTAGCAGAGTGTACCGTAATCCTCCCATGAATAGCCAATCGAGGGATGAATCTCGTGAAAGGGCGATCTCCGGCACGCCTCGACCGGCCCGAGTTGCCTTCCTCGGCGATCTCAACGGCGGACCGGGCCGACGTGTCGTGGCGTCCCGCATCGCCGAAGTGCGGCGTGATCACACGCCGGATCTGATCATTGCGAATGCCGAGAACCTTCGGAATGGCTCGGGATTGACCCCGGAGCTCTACCGCACGATTCGAGACCTCGGGATCGACGGCGTCACGCTGGGCGATCATGTCTATCGCGATCGACGGATCATTCCGCTGCTCGAGGATCCGAGCGAACCGGTCTGTCGTCCAGCGAACCTTTCCAACGACGCGCCCGGAAAGCGGAGTTTTCGTCTTCCGCTGCCCGCGGAGGCCGGCGGGGGGGAACTCCTGGTCTTCAATGTGCTCGGGCGGGTGTTCATGGGACTTCCCGCCAACGATCCGTTCCAGACCGCAGACGAACTCCTTGCCGCGAATCCGGGGGCGAAGGGCGTTCTCATCGATGCCCACATGGAGGCGACCGCCGAGAAGGCCGCGCTCGCGTTTCATCTCGACGGCCGGGTTTCGGCCGTCCTCGGCACCCACACCCACGTTCCGACGGCGGATCACCGACTCCTCAGNCGAGGAACCGCCTTCCAGTCGGACGTCGGGATGTGCGGCCCGTTCGCGTCCATCATCGGACGCGACCCAGAGCAGGTCATTCGACACATGCGGACCTCGGTCCACACCCCCTATGAGATGGGTTCAGGCGACGAACGCCTTTGTGGCACCCTGGTCACGTTCCGAACCAGCTCGCGGCTCGCCTCGACGATCACCGCGTTTCAATACGGCGATCGACTGGATGGATGAGTTGACCAATCCCCAACAGAAGGTCGAAACCGATAAAAGCGCCCGGATGGACGTCTGATAACCAATACCGAATCAGCGTTTCCTGAGTTGCAGTTTGAGCCGGGGGGGCTGTTGCCCCGCATTTGCCGAATTTGATGTAAATCCTTGGGATTCCTCTTCCAGTTCTTCATCGGACGGTTAATCTCAANCGTCCNATTAACGACTCGTGCCCTATTCCCAAGCTTGTTGGGCGAGTCAGCTCTCATTTTCGTTTAGGAGGATTCAGTTATGAAGTGTGGAACCTTTGCAACCGTCGGCCTCGCGTCGGCAGTCATCGCGGGTGCGGCCTCGGCCGACGTCACCGTCGATGTCATTGACTTCAGTGCCGTTGGCGGTCAGTTCTCGGAGCTCTTCGCCTCGGGCGCGCTCACCGGAACGCTCACCGGCGTCGGTGTGGACCTCGTCCTCACCGGTTCTGAGAACTTCACCTGGGCCGATGATTTCACCATCATGGTCTTCGATGACAGTTCCAACGCGCTGCTTCAGGCCGGTGGTTTCACCGACCAGGGCGCGCTCGAGCGAATCGGCTGGGCCAACGGCGCCTCGGGCACCGACGGCACCACCGTCATCGACACCCAGAGCCTCGCGACCCCGCTGAATGCTCCGTTCACCGTCCTGATCGGCAACGGGTACAACCCCGGCGGTAACGGAACCTGGAACGGTACGCTCACCCTCCTCGGTGTGAACCTCGTTCCCGCCCCCGGCGCACTGGCGCTGCTGGGCATGGCCGGCCTTGCCGGTCGTCGTCGACGCGGCTGATCACCGCGCGACTCGCTTTAGGGCACTTATTCCACCGGTCCTCGACCCTACGGTCAGGGACCGGTGGCTCTTTTTGGCCGAAGGCATGATCGAGGCGTCACCACCGAGCCGCAGCTCGAAGCCAGCCCGACGCCGGATGCAACCGCCCACGGCCTCTCGACCACAACAGGCTGCGGGGGGCGGGGGGGGGCGATGCGAGGCACCAGTCACGCGATCGAAAAGCATGACGCCCACGTAATCGGACGTGCCCGCGTCACCGGACCAGAAGGCCGCCGGTTGGCGGTCTTTCCTCGTTTTTTTCTGGAATTATTTTTGATTCGAGGCGGGGCAGGCTAACTTTCAATCGGAGGAACGGTTCAGGATTTGGATTCCTGCGTTCTCCAGTGTTTTCGTGTTGTTCGAATGGAGGAATCAAAGATATGAATTGTGGAACTTTTGCATCCGTCGGCCTCGCGTCGGCCCTTATCGCTGGTGCGGCTTCGGCCGATGTCACCGTCGATGTCATTGAATTCAGTGCCAGCGGTGGTGTTTTCGAGCAGATTTTCGCCAGTGGTGAGCTCACGGGCACGCTCACCGGTGTCGGTGTGGACGTCGTCCTCACCGGTTCTGAAAACTTCACCTGGGCTGATGACTTCACCATCCTGGTCAACACGGACGCCGACTTCGGTCTGCCGGCCGCGCTGCAGGCCGGTGGCTTCACTGACCAGGGCGCACTCGAGCGAATCGGCTGGGCCAACGGCGCCTCGGGCGACGACGGCACCACCTGCATCGACGCCCAGGACCTCGCGAGCCCGATCGACTCGCCGTTCTTCGTGCGAATCGGTAACGGCTACAACCCTGGTGGGAACGGCACCTGGAACGGCACGTTCACCCTCTTCGGTGTGAACCTCGTTCCCGCCCCCGGCGCCCTCGCGCTGCTGGGCGTGGCCGGCCTNGCCGGTCGTCGTCGACGCGGCTGATCAGCCCTGACGTTTGATTGACTCGTTCGCTCACCGGTCCTCGATCTTTCGATCGAGGACCGGTGGGCCGTTTTGGGGGCCATCGGGAAGCGCGAGCATCTCCTTCGTCGAGCCGGCCGCGCCCACGGAATCTCGAAGCGCCATGCTTCCTTCTCAGGCGTTGCCGGGCGAACCGAATCCACCACCGCCCGGAGTCTCGATCCGAAGCCGATCCCAAGGCTGCAGATCGAATGCGGCGATGCCGGGGAGTACCTCGATCGAACCGTTCACGCGTTCGATGATCGCCTTCGCGACCGCGCCCGGATCACCGCCCGCGAGGCCATAGGGCCGTTCCACCCGATGCTGGCCCAACAGAGAGCCCTGCAGCGATTCGGCCGCTTGGATCGTCCGAACGACGCCGTCGCCCCCACGATGCAGACCCTGGCCACCGGATCCGCGTCGAATCGAAAACGATTCCAACCGTACCGGGTACCGGTGCTCGAGCACCTCGGGGTCCGTGAGCCGGGTGTTCGTCATGTGACTGTGAACGGCGTCACAACCATCGAAGCCCGGACCGGCACCGGTACCGCCGCAGATCGTCTCGTAGTAGCCGAAGCGATCGTTTCCCAGCAGGAGATTGTTCATCGTCCCCTGACTCCCCGCCGCCACGCCGAAGCAGTGGAGCAGGGCGTCCACGACGCGCTGACTGGTCTCCGTGTTTCCAATCGCGACTGCCGGATCCGACTCGGGATCTCCCGGAAACGGTGGATCGAGGAATCCCTTCGGACACCGGAGATCCACCCGCTCGAGGGCCCCCTCGTTGAGCGGAATCGCCTCCGCCGCGACGACCCGCAGAACATACAGCGTCGCCGCCCGAACCACCGCGAATGGCGCGTTCAGGTTCCGCGGGTGGACATCCCCCGAGCCGGTGAAGTCGATCGACAGCCGGTCGCCCTCGACCCTGATCCGCACTCGAATCGGCGTACCGTCGTCGAGTCGCTCCTCGACGCTTCGATCGAATCCCTGCCGCGCCTCGATCAGCCGGCCGATCGCAGCGCTGCATCGACGTCGCAGCCCGTCGAGATCGCGATCGAATTCGACGGGACCGACTTCCCGCTGGAGGGCGGCGAGCCGACGTGCGCCAAGCTCGTTCGAGGCGAGTTGCGCCGCCAGATCCGCCAGATTGTCCGTCACCGCGCGGGAGGGATGTGGGGCGTCCCGCAGCATCGATTCGAACACGTCGAAGGCCGGCACGCCCTCGGTCACGATCTTCATCGGCTGAATCACCACACCCTCGTCGACGAGCCGCGTCGCGTCGGGGGGCATCGAGCCGGGCCTCGTTCCACCGATCTCGGCGTGGTGGGCACGATTGACGACGTAGCCGATGCAGTCCCCTGCGTCGGCGAAGACCGGGCTCACGATCGTGAGATCCGGCAGGTGGGAGCCTCCGAACCCGGGATGATTGACCAATGCGACATCGCCCGGCCCGAGTTCGAGCCGAGCGACGACGGCGCGGACACAGTCACCCATCGCCCCCAGATGGACCGGCATGTGCGGCGCGTTGACGACAAGCCTTCCCCGGGCATCCACGATCCCGCATGAGTAGTCCAGACGCTCCTTTACGTTCACGCTGAGCGCGGTCCGTCGCAGCGTCTCGCCCATCTCGCGGGCGATTGATTCCAGTCGACACGCCATGATCTCCGAGGAGGCCACACCGGCGATCCCGGTCGGTCCCGTTTCAAGACGGTTCAGCGTGAGTCCGCCACGTGCGTCGGAACGCGCGGTCCAACCTTCGGGCACCACCACCGTGCTCGTCGCATCGGCGACCAGCAGCGGTCCGGACAGATCGGTCTCCCGGGGGAGTGAAGCACGATCGGTCGCGAGTGATCCAACCACCTCCTCGACGGAATGAACCGATGGATCGGCATCTGGAGGCGGCGATCCAGTCGCATCCCCGGCGAACATTCGGATCCCCGCGATCTCGATCGGACGCAGCGGGGGGGGATGGCCGTAGAGGCGGCGGTATCTGGATTCGAAGTCACGGGCGACGGCGAATCTCGTCACGTCGGACGCCGTCTCATATTCGAGGTCGATCGTCGTGTCCTGCCCGAACAGTCGACTGCGAACCTGGATCCGCCGGACGACGGGGTCGGAAACGCCGGCGGTCCGCGCAGATTCGATCGCCTCCACACCGACGCGATCGAGCACCGACTCCAGATCCACGGCATCGAGCGGCTTCAGGATGACGGATTCCACGCTTCGTTCCCGGACCGCGACGTGAAGCCCGACGGCGCTCAAGAGCCCACCGTCCGCGGGAATCAGCACCTGCTTCATGCCGAGCCGCGCGGCGACCCCGCACGCATGCTGCCCGCCCGCACCTCCGAAGGCCACCAGGACATGATCCGCGGGATCCTCGCCGCGGCGGGTCGTGACCACTCGAATGGCCTCCGCCATCCGCTCGTCGGCGAGTGCGACGAATCCCTCGAGGAGATCGCGTCGCGTCCGCTCGCTGCAGACGACCTCGCGTTCGATCGCCGCTTCCGCGGCATCGAGATGCAACGGCACGCCGAACCGCGCGGGATCCGCCCGGCCGAGCAGGAGGTTCACATCGGTGAGCGTGAGGGGCCCGCCACCGCCGTAACACGCCGGCCCCGGCGACGCGCCGGCCGATTCGGGACCGACCTCCAACCGGCCGTCGACGACCCGACAGATCGATCCACCGCCCGCGGCGATGGTGTGCAGATCGACGCTGGGCACCCGGACCGTGGCGTCGCGGGTGATCCCGCAGTCCCGCAGCGCCCTGCCGTCCTCGAGCAGCCTGCCGTCGAACAGC
>NZFT01000034.1 GCA_002690755.1 Phycisphaerae bacterium | reverse complement strand
CGGAGCGGGGATGTTGACGATGAAGCCGGCCTGGTTGCCCGGGGTACCGAGACCCTGGTTCCAGGTCACTTCGAGGGAGGTACCAGACAGATCGAAGTCACCGTCGTAGGCGAAGCGACCGATGAGGACGCCCATNCCGATGGTGCCGGGGAGCATGCCGACCTGGCCATTGAGGCTCGGGGGGCTGCCGTTGTACCANCCGGCGAGGTCACCGGGGAAGGCGGCNNCGTTNCCACCGAAGTTNGGGTCGAGNCCNGTACCGGCNCCCGCACCGGGAGCCTGCTCGGGGAGNAGNGTGTCCTGNNNGAAGCCACCGATGGTGACGAANGAGTCGGCGAGACGNAGNGCNGNGGTGTCGAAGATGCCNCCCAGGTTGNTNGGNGTCCAGCCGGTGCCGGTGNCNCTCTGGAAGTAGNTNACCTGGCCGGCGGTGGCCATCTGCATGTTGTAGACGTTGAGCACCGTGTCGGCACCGTCGTCGCTCAGCAGGTAGAGATCGGAGACGTTGACGGTGACCGAGGTCCCGCCGAAGTCTTCGGCCGTGGTGGAGTAGTTGTAAGTCACAGCGCCAGTGATGTCGGCAAACGAGGTGCCGGCGATGGCGAGTCCGAGTCCAAGACTAAGGGCACGAGTCTTCATTTCTCTTTTTCCTCTAACAAGAACCTGAGGTAGATTCGAGCCGCCACGTCGGCGAGCTCCAAATCCCTCCCCTCAATGCCTGAAAGGTGCGTCGGCAGATGGCGGAGTCAAGCCGGGTCCGTCAGTCGGACGTCCTTTTTGCGCTCCCCGAGATCCGAGTCACCAGGACAATCCACCTCGCATGCAGAATAAACCGCCCGAAGAGGCCTTTTAAGGGGCTTTTAGGCTGGTGTGGTCACCGAAAACAATGGGTTGGATTCTCGGGTGTTATCGGCACTATGAGGCGAATGAGCCGGTTTCCACGAGGCTCCCTTGGAGCAGGAGTGGCCCGCTTCCATCCACCTTCACTCGGGTGATGCGACCGATCATGGCGTCGGCGGTGTCGGCATCGACGACGTCGAACACCGTGATCAGATCACCCTGGGTCCTGCCCGCGACCTGCACGGGTTCAGGGAGGGCTCCGTCTCCGCGGGGTGTGGTGGTGATCCCCGCCCCGAGGCTGACGCGTGCATCCGCCGAGGATCGCGGGGCGGCGTTCGGGGGGCGGCGATTCGTCTTTCGTTCCACTAGGACGTCGACCTCTCGGCCGACCCAATCGGCGTGCACGGCCGCACCGATTTCGGCCTGAAGGGCCAGCAATTCATTGTTTCGCAGCTTCTTGACCGATTCGGGCACATCGTCTTCAAAGCGATCGATGGCGGTGGTTCCCGGCCTTG
This sequence comes from Phycisphaerae bacterium, assembly GCA_002690755.1. Classification (GTDB taxonomy): domain Bacteria; phylum Planctomycetota; class Phycisphaerae; order Phycisphaerales; family SM1A02; genus UBA12014. Next base: position 35,675 of record NZFT01000034.1, on the reverse strand, counting down.
GCGAGTACTTGAAGATGAAATTGTTCTTGAAAGGGACTCGTTGGAGCAGATCCTTGGTCGCTTCAAAGTCCTCGTCGGTCTCGGTCGGGAAGCCGACGATGATGTCGCCGGCGATCGAGGCATCCGGAAGATGGCGGAGGACGCGGTCGGTGAATTCGAGGTATTCCTCGACCGTGTAACCCCTGTTCATCAGCTTGAGAATCCGATTCGAACCGCTCTGGGCGGGAACGTGGAGGTACCGGCAGATCCTCGGGCGGCTCGCCATGACCTCGAGTACGTCGTCCCCGAAGTCCCGGGGATAACTGGTCAGGAACCGAATTCTCGCGATTTCGGGCACCTCGTCATGGATTCGAGCCAGCAGACCGGCGAAGGTCGTGATCCCCGCATCATCGATCGGCTCGTTTCTGAACGCCTTCAGCCCCGGTCCGATCTGTGGTGATTCGCGGCCATCGATGGTCACCGCGATGCCATGGTGGTATCGGTAGTGATTCACGGTCTGGCCGAGCAGGGTCACTTCGAGCACCCCAGCGGCGGCGAGCCGACGACACTCCTCGACGATGGAATCGGGTGGACGGTGGACTTCGGCGCCTCTGGTGTAGGGGACCACGCAGTAGGTGCAGAACTTGTTGCAACCTCGGGTGATCCGGACGTAGGCGCTACGTGCCGCGCTGGTCGCCCGATCAGGATCGAAGGCGCGGGCGAGATCGAGCGTCTCGAGATCGTCCTTGGTCGCGGAGAGGGACGCCGACCGGCGGCTGGTGTTGCCGGCGAGGGCCACGCGTCCGTCCTCGGCCGGCTGATCGCCGGGGAGAACCGCGGTTTTCGCCACGTTGTCGATCAGCATCGGAAGTTTGTCGAGTTCACCGGGGCCACACAGGAGGTCCACCTGTGGATACCGGCGCAACATGTCGACACCATCCCGTTCCGCCATGCACCCGAGGACTCCGAGTACCAGATCCTCACCCGCTTTCTTTCGTTTGCCGACGATGCCGAGTCGGCTGTAGGCCTTGCTTTCGGCGTGCTCACGGACGCTGCAGGTGTTGAAGAGCAGGATCTGGGCGTCGCCGGGCTCGGTCGTGAACCCGTAGCCGATGGATTCGAGATGGCCTCTCACCAGCTCGCTGTCGAGCTCGTTCATCTGGCAGCCGAAGGTCTCGAGGTAAACGGTCTTCAATGGTGGGTTCCAGGAGCCGGGCGACTGCCTCGGGTCGGGAATCGTATCAGCGCGGACTCGAAATCCGCAGGCGGTCGCCAGATCGACCGACTTCGGTGAGACGCCGCGGCTATTCTCGGTTGGTGCCGTCGGCACGATCACCGCGAAAGGGCCGCAGGGAGGCGTTCGATGAGTTTCACGACCGGAGAGATTCTGGCATTGGTGGGCGTCGGAGTCTTTCTCGGCGGGATCGTGGCCGCGTACATGATCATCTCCCGGAAAAAGGGTTGGATGTAGACCCGCTCCGTCCCTGTTTATTCCACTCTGCAGGCCCGGAAGGCCGATGAGACGATGATGCGATCCGGTCAGATCGTCGCGCTTCTCGTGGTCACGCTGTTCATCTTCGGCGTGGTGATGGTCAATTCCGCGTCGCTGAAGCGACTCGAGAACCCGGGGTCGACCGTTCGGCTCGAGGGTGCGGACCATTCCTATGCCATCGACGCCTCGGCGATCTCGGATCTCGCCGGCCGTCGCGTCGCGGACACGCTGCTGGGCAAGCAGACGTGGTACGCCCTGCTCGCCATCGCCGCCCTGGTGATCGGATCATGGATTCCCGTCGAGCGTCTGGGGCGTGCGGGCGGTCTCGCGTCGCCGATTCCCTGGCTGCTGGCGGTGATCGTCGGTACGTTGCTCCTGACCTTCGTGCCGCAACTCGCACCGGAGGTCAAGGGAGCGCATCGATGGCTTCGCGTCGGCTCGCTGCAGTTCCAGCCGAGCGAGATCGCCAAGTGGGGTCTGCCGATCATCATCGCGTGGCACTGCATCCGGCATGCCTCGTCGATGCATCGATTCAGAACCGGCATGCTTCCGCCGCTGCTGCTTTCGGGCTTCATCTGCGGGCTCATCGCGCTCGAGGACCTCGGAACCGCGGCCCTCGTGATGACCGTGACGGTGTGCATGCTGCTCGTCGCCGGCGTTCGACTCTGGCAGGTGCTCGGGCTCGCGCCCGTCGGCCTGCTCGCCTTCGTGGCCCTCGTCCTCGCGGAACCGTACCGGGTGAAGCGGGTGATGACGATGCTCGATCCCTACGCGGATCCGCAGGGAAGTGGCTTTCAACTGGTGCAATCACTCGGTTCGATCAGCTCTGGGGGGATCGAGGGCGTCGGGTTCGGAAATTCGATCCAGAAGTACGGATGGCTGCCCGAGAATCAGACCGATTTCATCTTCCCGATCATCTGTGAGGAACTCGGTGCCTTCGGGGCGGCGCTGGTGATCGGGCTTTTCGTCGGTCTGGTGCTGGTGGGATGTCGAATCATCGGCGGGCGGTCGACGCCGGCGGGGAACGACGTGGAACTTGCCGTCGAGGCGGTCCCGCCGTTCTCGAGGCTGGTCGGCTTCGGAATCGTGCTCACCTTCGGATTGCAGGCGGTGATCAATCTGATGGTCACGACCGGCATGGCACCCACCAAGGGAATCGCGCTGCCGCTGGTGAGCAGGGGAGGCACCGGCTGGATCCTGACCGCCTTCTCGCTCGGGTTGCTGATCTCGATGGANCGCCGTGCATGGCGAATCGCCNGGGGCGCCGGGCTCGCCGATGACGAGGACCAACCGATCCCCACCACGGCGGTCAATGCCTGAGATGCCGACCCGAACGACCGTGCCGAAACGGATCGTTTTCGCCGGAGGCGGTACCGGCGGCACGGTCGGGCCCGGAATCGCGATCGCGGAGCGCCTCGCCGAGATCGCGCCGTCCGTCGAGATCGTCTTTCTCTGTTCCGATCGCCCCGTCGACGGTCGGCTGCTCGAGCCCGGAGGCTGGGGGTACCGATGCACACCGGCCCGAAGCCCCGGCGTCCGGCCCGGCGCCGCGATCCGCTTCCTCCGGGGCTGGCGTGGAACGCGTCGGATCGCCGGAGCGATGCTCGACCCGGTCGATGGTTGCCGTGTTCTGGCGTTGGGCGGATTCGTCGCGCCACCCGTGGTTCGCGAGGCGATTCGCCGCGGCGTACCCGTCGATCTGCTCAATCTCGATGCCGTCGCAGGTCGCGCCAACCGATGGATCGCCCGTCGTGCCACCCGCTGTTTCACGGCGGTGCCGAGCGATCTTCCCGACGTCGTCGACGCGATCGGCGTGCCGCTCCGACGGGCGGCCCTTCCCGACGGTCCGGCGTCCCGGCATCGCGAGACACTCGGACTGCGACCTGATCTTCCCACCCTGCTGGTCACCGGTGCGTCGCAGGGGGCCGTGTCGATCGATCGAATGATGGTTGATCTGGCGATCCGGCACCGGGATTGGTTCGCGGGTTGGCAGATCCTGCACCTCGCGGGCCGTGAAATGGTCGACACCCTGGTCCGGGCCTATTCGGAATCCGCGATCCCCGCGGTCGTTCGGCCGTTTCTCGAGCGGATGGGCGATGCCTGGGGGGCCGCCGACCTCGCGATCACCCGAGGTGGCGCCAGTTCGATCGCGGAAGTCGCGGCGAGTCGGACCCCGGCGATCGTGATCCCGTACCCGTGGCACGAGGACCAGCACCAGGCGAAGAACGCGGCGACGCTCGCGAAGGCCGGCGCCGTGCTCGTTCGAGCGGACCCGGTCCGCGGACCCGTCGCGAGGCCGCCGCTCGAATCGAGCCTCGCGACGCTGCTGCAATCAGCCGACGAACGAACTCGAATGACGGTGGCATTCGGTCCGACACCCGGAGACGCCGCCGCGGAATTCGCCCGCACGTTGCTCGAAGGCTGATCGCCCGCCCGTTTTTCGAGCCCTCATTTCGCCTGGTGGAGCCAGGCGGCGAGAAGGTCGACCGCGGCCTGGGCGTCGCGCTTGTTCATCGATTCCGTGACAGTGTGGATGTATCGGGTCCCCGATGTGATCGCCACGCAACGAGCACCTTGCCCGGCACGCTGGATCGCCGCGCCATCCTGGCCACCACGGCCGAGAATGCATCGCTGGTGCGGAATCCGGTGCTTCCGACCGACGGCACAGAATTCGTCGACCAGTCGATGGTCGGCGATCATCGAGCTGTCCTGGACCATCACCGCGGCGCCGTCGCCCTGCTTGGTGACACGTTCGGTGGTCGGCACGCCGGGGGTGTCGCAGGCGAGGGTCACGTCGAGTCCGATGCCGTAGTCGGCACCGACGCGATTCGCAGCGACGATCGCGCCTCGAAGGCCGACTTCCTCCTGCACCGTGAAGGCCACCACGATGTCGAGGGCGTGGTTTCCAGCGGCACCCTTGGCGCGGTCGAGCTTGCGGACGGCTTCGATCGCGGTCCAGCAGGCGAATCGGTTGTCGAGGGCCTTCGAGACCACGCTCTCGGGTTGATCGAGAAACGGCTCGTGCATGACCACGTAGTCCCCGATCTTCACGGTCTTCTGGACCTTGGCGGCCGGCATCCCGAGATCGATGAAGAACTCGGAGACTTCGGGGACCTTGCTTCGCTCCGCGGCGCTGGAGATGTGGATCGGCTTGCCGCCCGGGTTCATCACGCCCACGAAATCACCGCTGTCGGTACACACCATGACCCGGCGGGAGAACAGATTCCGGGGATCGAAGCCGCCGGCGGCGTTGACCCAGAGGAAGCCGTTCTCGTCGACGTGGCGGATGTAGAAGCCGATCTCGTCCATGTGCGCAGCGATCAGCACGGATCCCGCCTTCTTGCGGCCGCGGGTCTTCTTGGTCGCCTTGCGGCGGCAGATCAGGGTTCCGAGCGGGTCGACCTCGATCTCGTCGAACAGACCGTCGATCTCCTTCTCGATCATTTCGCGGACCCGTTCTTCGCGTCCGGGGACGCCGGGAATCTCGCACAGTCGCTTCAGCAGGTCGACGTTCATCTTCGGTTCGCCTTTCGGTTCTGGTTCGGAAGCCCTCGGGAAACCCGGGACGGGATAGACTAGCGACCTCCGGTGCGGGTCGGACGTCGGGTCCGTGGTCGTGGTCCGGAGAAGCGGTATCGCGGTGCGTCGACCGTCGGGATTTCCGGACGAGAAGGCATCGGTCGACGGCGAGCAGCATGTACCAGAGCCCCCTGAACGACGCCCATCGACTCGTGATGAGACGCCTGCTGGAGCATCGAAGGGAGGCGGCGGAAGCCGCTTCCTCGGTCCGAGGCGAGGGTATCGACCGTCACGTGCCCGGGACGCTGGAGCCTGACACCGTGCCGTGGGGCGTGGTGGGTGACGGCGCGACCCCGACCTGCGAGATCATTCTGGATTTCGGTGAGCTCGAAGCGGAATACGCGGCGCTCCGTCGGGCGAGCGCGATCTTCGACCGGCCCGACCGGGCGGTGATCGAGATCGCGGGCGGTGATGCCGAGGATCTGCTCGAAAGACTCGTCACCAACGCCTTCGTCGGCGTCGCCGCGGACGTGGTGCGGGCGTTCCTGCTCGCCCGGAACGGACGGATCATCGGGGATCTGGTCCTGATCCGGCGTGAAGGGGGGGTGCTGGTCGAACTCGATCGGAGTGATGCGGCACGCGTGGTCGAGACGCTCGGCGGGTTCGTGTTCTCGGAGGACGTCGAGATCATCGATCACGCCGAGGACCGACACCGGATGGACCTGCTGGGGCCCGAATCGCCGGCGATCATCGACGCACTCTGCGGCGACACGCCGCGCGGTGGACACGCCGTCGATCTTGTGATCGGAGAATCGCCGGTCACGGTCTTCGCGCTCGACTCCGGCACCGGATCACCGGTCGGCGAACCGGGTTTCGGACTCATCGTCGCTCGTGCGGACGCGATGGCGGTGTGGAGCCGGATTCTCGAGACGACGCCGTCGGGCCGCCGCCCGGTCCGGGCGATCGGCTGGAACGCCTGCAACATCGCACGGCTCGAAGCCGGCACCCCGCTCTTCCATCTGGATTTCGGCCCGGACGCCCTTCCGCACGAGACCGGGTTGATCGAGGAGCGGGTCAGTTTCAAGAAGGGTTGCTATCCGGGGCAGGAGATCGTCGCCCGCATGCAGAGCCGGGGTCGCTCGAAGCGGAAGGTGGTGGGATTCCGGGGGACCACGGATGCGCTTCCGGTCGCCGGCGCCCAGGTTTTCGACGCGGCGGAAGGGGTCTCCACCCAGATCGGGGTGGTCACCGGGAGCACCGTCGCACCGATGCGCGGGGCGACGGTGATCGGCCTCGCTTCGCTCCGATCCTCCCACGCCTCGGCCGGAACACCGGTGCTGGTCAGTGCAGAAGGCGAGGTCGTGTCCGCGGTGGTGACCGGCTTCGACTTCGAGATTCCCGATGAAGGCGATGAAGAAGGGGAGGCGTCGGAATGATGCCGCCGGCCGCGCCGATCGAAGGCGGCGAGACGGGTCTCTTCGAGTTCACCGCCGAAGTCGCGCTCTTCATCGCGGCGATCCTGCTCACGCTGCTCGTGGTGGGTTTCGTCGCCGCCTTGATCGTCTCGATCGTGCGCGAGGAACGCGGTGTCGCGGATGCCGAACGGAAGGACGAAACCGAATGAGCGAGGATCGTCGGGTGCGAATCACCGAGGTCGGTCCCCGGGACGGACTTCAGAACGAGTCGGCGATCGTCCCCGTCGCCGAGAAGATCGCCTTCGTCGACGCGCTCGGCGAGGCGGGCTTCCCGGAGATCGAAGTCACGAGTTTCGTGAGTCCGAAATGGGTTCCACAGCTCGCCGATGCCGCCGAGGTGATGGCGGGAATCGCCCGTCGGACGTCGACGACGTACTCGGTGCTCTGTCCCAACCAGCGTGGGGCGGAGGCCGCCCTCGCGTCCGGCGCGGACAAGATCTCCATCTTCACCGCGGCGAGCGAGGGATTCTGTCGGAAGAATCTGAACGCGTCGATCGCGGAATCGATCGAACGCTTTCGTCCGGTGGTGGATCTCGCCCGAAGGGCCTCCCTTCCGATCCGGGGATACGTTTCGTGCATGGTGCGGTGTCCGTATGACGGCCCGGTCGATCCCGAGGACGTGCTCGGCACCGTTCGGCTGCTCCTCGATCTCACCGGCGGCGACATCGAGATCGCACTGGGCGAGACGCTCGGCGTGGCCGANCCGGACCAGATCGAGGCGGTGATCGACGAGGTGGCTTCGCTGGTGCCGGTTTCCGAGATCGATCTCCACCTGCACGACACGAAGGGGAGGGCGCTCGCCGGCGTCGACCGGGCGCTGCAATGCGGCATCCGCGCCTTCGACTCGAGTTGCGGCGGTCTCGGCGGTTGCCCGTTCGCTCCGGGGGCCAGCGGCAACCTGGCGACCGGGGCCCTGCTCGATCTGCTCGACGAGGATGGCTGGGACACCGGAATCGATCGAGTCGCGGTCGAACGGGCGGCCGTGATCGCGAATCGAATCACCGGGCGGGTCTGAGGGCGGGACGAATTCAGGCGACGTCGGCGGGGATCGCAGCGTGAAGTTCTTCGCAGAAGGCGGTCGAACGGGGGTCGTGGTGGACCACCGTCGTGCAGAGACGCCATCCGTTCCGCTTCACGATCCGGTGCACGTGGAGGCCGCGTTCGTCGATCAGCACGCCGAGCGCCGGTCCGGGGATGCCGAAGGTGCCAGTATTGATCACGTCTCGTCTGCCGATTCGTCGGATTCCAGCTCGATGGGAGTGGCCGACGACGATCACGCGGCTCTTCGGGGCGAAGCGATCCGCGAATGCGTTCATTCGCCGGGGATTCCGCACCCAGTACCGGGTGATGGCCGCGAGTCTTCGAGGTTTGCAGAGGGTGTCGAGAATCGTGCTGGGTTTTCCGAGGTCGCCGTGCACCTCCCACTCCGCTTCCGCGGCCTCTCGACAGGCGCGGAACACGCCGGCGAGGGAGTTGCGTTCCTCCGGCGTCTGTGCCGCTTCGACCTCGCGACGCCGATCGCGAATGATCCCCGCGGAATCCGACCACGGGGCCACCGCGGGATCGACCGCGTCCCCGTGCGTCACGAAGACGGAGTCGCCGGAGAGCATGAGATGCCGGTGGGGGGAGAGACCCGGATCATGATTGCCGGAGAGCAGTACGAGCCGGGTGCCGGCACGACGGCAACGATCGCGGAGGGCGTCGAGTTCTCGTCGTGCCGCCGCCGCCCATTCCTCGATGTGGAGTTCGGCGGTGTCGCCGTTGACGACGAGGATCTCCACCGCGTCGATGAGGGGTGCGAGTTCGTCGGCGGTCGCCACCATCCCCGCCCGGCCGAGATGCATGTCCGAGATGATGAGGATCGGTCGTCGCTTCGGCAAAGGCGTCACGCTCCGGAGTCTTCGGCGGGCGGATCCACGGCATCGCATCTGGATCGCGCTCCGGGACCGAAGGTGATCGCATTCTTGCCGGAACGCTTCGACTCGAGGGCGAGTTGATCGGCGTGACGGAGGAGCGTCGGTCCGTCATGACCGTCCCACGGGAACGTCGAAAGCCCCGCCGAAATGCTGAGCGTTCCGGGGGCGTTCAGGCCGATCTGGGGGAACCGCAGGTCGCAGACCTGCGATTGGAACCGGTGTGCGATCTGTTCGACCGATTCCGGAGGGGTCGATCGCTCGCCGCGAGGTCCTTCCTGGTCGCTGAAGATCACCACGAACTCGTCGCCTCCGATTCGGAAGACGTGATCGCCGCGCCGGATCGTGACTCGGAGAAGTTCCACGGTCTCGCGGAGCACCTCGTCGCCGGCCTCGTGACCGTATTCGTCGTTGTACTTCTTGAAATTATCGATGTCGAAGACCATCAAGGTCACGACCCGTCGTTCCCGTCGCGCGGAATCGAGCGTCTCGAGCAGGATCCGCTCGAAGGCCCGTCGGTTGCCGGCGCCGGTGAGTTCATCGGTCTCGCAGAGGATCTCGAGGCCGCGAAGGTGATGATCCAGCGCGAGCCAGTGCCCGAGCCAGTCCGCCCAGCGTTTGAGATCGTCGATTCCGATCGTCGTGCTGACGAGCGTGCCCAGCATGTTGCCGGCGAACCGGATCGGCGCGGAAGGCCGGGCATCCCCGGGATCATCGTCCTCGGGACGGAGCAGATGCACGTCCTGGGTCCGAAGGTGGGTTCGAATCATCGCGAGGGCGATCGACCGGACCATGCCGTCGTTTTCGATGACGCTTCCGACGAGATCGACGTCCCCGAGGTCTTCCGAGGTCTCGGGATGGTCGAGCGNGTCGTCATCCTCGGCGGGAACATCGCCGGAGGTCGGCAGTGACGAATGGGTGGGGACTTCGGCTGGAGACCGCCCCACCGACGTCGCGGTCGGTCGGTCCGGCGTCGAACGACGCGGCGTCGGGACGCCGAGCGCGGTCCGGAGGCGGATCGAGGTGGATGGAATCTCGATCGCGTCGTCGAAGCCCGCGTCGAGTCCGGCGGCGATGGCGTCGTGTCGACCGGTGGGGACGAGCAGCACGAGCCGGACCCGCCCGTCCACGAGTCGAAAGGCCTCGATGATCCGGCCCGCGGAGAACTCGGGAATCGTGACCGGTACGACCACCGTCGAGATTCCCTCGTCCGCCCGGCACAGGCCGACTCGGGCGACCGCCTCGTAGACGTCGTCGACGGTCTCCGTCCTCCCGGAGACGGTGTCGCGGATCAGTTCGAGCGTGTCGGTGTGCTCCACGCCACCATGGACGAGAAGGATCCGCTCCACGTCGCCGCGGGACAAGTCGGGTTTGATGGTCGCGGGACCGGTCACGATGGATCATCCCTTCCGGAGATTCCCAGCGACGGCGGGTCGTCGAGATCGTCGCCTCCGAAGAGGTCGAGGAGGTCTCGCATCTCCGCTTCGGTCAGTGACGTACGTTCCTCGCGATCCTCGGGTTCGTCCCCGGCGGGCGGAACCGGGTCGGTCGGAAGGACGGACGGATCGGCGATGGGAGGGGCCGAGCCGTCGGGGGGGTCGAGGGGCTGGTGGGCGTCATCCGCGTCGTGCGGCTCCCGGACGTCGACCTGCTGGCCGGCATGCACCTCGATCGCGACCCGCTCCGTGCAGACCCAGATCCCGACGCTCGGCATGACCTCGCGGATCGTCTGGAAGAGGGGGGCGAGGTCTCGCCAGGCGTCCCGGTTGACCACCACCAGCACCGACCGTTCTTCGAGGCCGGGCGTCCATTCCGCCCGCATTCGTCGGGCTCGCTCCAGCGTCGCGAGTCGGGCCACCGCGAGCAGCGGATGCTCGGCTCGTTCGAAAGATGATGCGGAGGGTTGTCGAAGCAGGTCGAGGAGTTGCTGGGGAGGGTGTTCGTCCGGTGCGATCAACATGACGCACTTCACGGTCGAAGCGTCGTCGTCGATTGAATCACCAGTGGAATCCGACACCGCGAGGTCTCCCGACCGCAAGTTTAGCACCCGGTTTTCCCGGTGCCCGACGAAGTTGGAATCACGTTCGGGGTTCCCGCTGGATACGCGAATATCGGAAGGGCCCCTCGTGAAATCCGGCTGGAGATCATGGGGGACCGCGTTTAGCCGTCGGCGATCGCTCCAGCCGAAATCGAGGGGTTCGACGCTCATGCGTGGCGGCTCCCGCGGCAGGCCTCGATAAAGGCGCCGAAGACCCCCGCGCCGGTGATCGGATCATCGGTTCGTTCGGGATGCCACTGGACGCCCACCATGAATCGACGGTCCTTCGCCTCGACGGCTTCGATCACGCCGTCCGGTGCGGTCGCGACGACGTCGAGGCGGCCGGGATCATCCAGAGCCTGCACGTGATGGCTGTGAACGACGCCTTCGAACCCGCGACCACGGACGGGGTGGGTGGTGCCGTCGCGATGCTGATCGGCGGAGTCGAGATGGTCGGGGAGATGCTGGTCGAGATGGCCGCCGGCGTGAAGACCCATCATCTGCATTCCCAGGCAGATTCCGAGTACCGGCAGGTCCGGTGCCGCCTGCTCGAGCCGGTCGAGCAGCTCGAGTTCGAAGGCCTGGCGATCGGGCGCGACGAGGGTCGCGGATGGATGAACCGGTTGATCGAAGCGTGCAGTGTCCGGATCGTCGCCACCGCTCATGATCACCCCATCGAGGTGCGGGATGATCTCGGCGGCGGATCCGGGGCAGGGGAAGATGGGAATCGCGATCCCGCCGGCGTCGGTGACGCTTCTGGCGTAACTCCGCCGCAGCCGGATCTGATCGTCGACGAGATCGGCGGTGACACCGATGAGCGGTCGGCCATGCGGGGTCGTTGAAATGGGANGGATCTCCGTGAAAGACGGTGGCTCGAACGGGTCGAAGGCCCCGAAACCTGCCGGAATCGTTGTACGCCACGGATCTGGGGAGATTGAACGGTCCGAAGACCGTCCTCCACATGCTGCACCCTGCCGGGGGTAATTGCAAGGACACTTGTCCATCAATGGCGATTTCGGTACGATCTCCGGTTCGTCGCCGCCTCGGGCCCGGACCCCTGGCGGCTGTCTGAAACGGCTCGTTCGAAGACGAGCTCGGACATCCACGGCATCGGATCGGGCTTTTCTCCGATCCTCACACCGGAATCCAGACCCATGACTCAATTCCAGGCCGCTCCCACCATCCCGCTGAAGACCGGTACCGACGGCAAGCACTACGTCGACTACAAGTCCGTCGATGACCTTCGTCGCCTCATGACGCCGAACGGCAAGATCTACACGCGGAAGCGTCTCGCCGCATCGGCGCGGGAGCAGCGACGCGTGGCTCAGGCGATCAAGCGAGCCCGTTACATGGCGCTCCTGCCCTACACCAGCGCCACGCTCTGAGACCGATCCAACTGAGATCGAGTCCGGAATCAGGAACGAAACCACGAGTGAGGGCCGAGGCCCTCGCTCGTGTCTCTTTTTGAATGAGTCTCGGTCCGGCTCGCGGACATCCCGGATGCACGATGGATTCGGGGATCGAAACGGCTGGGGTTCGATCGACGGGCCGATCGTTTCAGGGATTCCGATCAGTCTCGACGGCGGTGGCGGATCGACCGGATTCTCGCCATTCCCGAAGTCAGGAGGTTTCGAAGCATGGTGGGGAGCCCGAGGGTCCAGTTCCACGCCAGCCTGGTGAGGATCCGCGAACGAAGCCGGCGAAGACCCGGATCGGACGGTGCCACGTCGAGACCGCGCCTGGTCCAGAGGAACGCTGAAACGATCCGGTCGTCCTCCATCGCGGCGACGGAAAGATTGTGCATGCTTCGGATGCAGTCGGGGGCCCGCCGAAGGATCCGTCGCGAGATCGCGACGCCGCCATCAGCGTCACCGAGGCGATAGCGGCACACGGCGAGGCGTCGAAGGATCTCGAGATCGTCGGGCTTCATTTCGGCGAGCTGCTGGAACACCGGGTGGGCATTCGCGGTGGAGCCGACTTCGAGGAGCAGCGAGGCCAGATTGAACATCTCGTCGAAGGATTCGTCGTCCCGGAGCCGATCCGCGGCATCATCGAGCTGCACCCGGGCGAGTCCGGGTTCGCCGCACCCGAGGAGAGCTTCCGCGAGCCGCCGGCGGGCCAGCGGCATCTCGGGGTCGAGGCGACGGGCGATCTCGAACTCCACCCGTGCCTCGTCGAACCGATGAAGGGCGAGGGCGGCGAGCCCCAGTTCCCAGTGCGCCGGAAAATTGGCGGGCTCGATCTCCAGCACGCGACGGAATCGATCCACCGCTTCGGGCTGACGGTCCATCGAAACGAGGAGTCGTCCGCAGGCGAGGAGCGTCTCGATCGAGGCGGGATGTTCACGGAGCTCGGCGAGATGGAGTTGCAGGGCCCGTTCGGGACGGCCCGTCGCGGCGAGGACCGCGGCGATTCTCGACCGGAGCTGCGGCATGCTCGGGGCCTGGCGCATCGCCTCGCGATAGCACCAGCTGGCCTGGTCGTAGGCCTCGGTCTCCGCTTTCAGATCGCCCATCGCGACGAGGCAGCACGGCATCTCCTCGTATCGCTGCTGTGCCTCGTAGTACGCGAGTTCGGCGTCGTCATGTCGCTCGAGCCGGTGGAGGGCCGCGATCAGGATCGCGTGCACCCGCTCTTCCGCGTCCGGAGACTCGATCGCGCGACGCGCGTGTTCCGCGGCGTCCGCGGGTCGGTCGAGCCGAAGCGAGAGCTCGGCGCAGGAAGCGGTGGGGCGATCGTCGTCCGGCAGGAGCAGTGCGGCCTGCCGCATGGAGGCGAGGGCCTCTTCGAGCCGGCCCATCGAATCGAGCACCAGCGAAAGTGCCGCGTGCCACTCGCCGCGGACCGGGTCGATCTCGATCGCTCGCCGAATCTCCTGTTCCGCCTCCGGACCGCGGCCATGGGCCAGCAGTCGTTCGGCTCGTTCGGCGTGATCCTCCGACTGGTGCCAGTCGCTCATTTGATGATCCCTTGCACGAAGGAAAGCCGAAGTAGAAGAAGTGCCGTCAGGCCCGCCAGGGATAGAGTACGTCGAACCGCATCCACATACGAATGTTGGGCATCACGGCCTGCCCGATAATCCAGAACGCCGCGAAACATGGGATTCCCCGGGCATTCCGGCCGGGACCGAATGGAGCACCGAGCACATGTCCGCCCCCAACGCCAACCCGATCCGCTTCCGGGCCGCCATGCGGCCACGGCGGTTCGTGACGGTCCGGCGGAGCATCGGAGGCGGCGTGCTGCTCGCCGGCGTGTTCGCGATCAACTGTTCCGCGGTTCCGGCGGCTTCGATCTCGAAGCGTGCGACGACGGTCTCCGCGGGAGAAGGCTTCGACGCGCCGCGTGGAACGAGCGTCAATCGATTCATCGACGAGGACGTCGCGTACCTCGCGTCGGTCTTCGCCAATCCCGCGGTGCCGCGAGAACTACGGGTCGGTGCGGCCGAGCGGATGGCTCGGCTCGGATCCCCTGAAGCCGCCGACGCCATCGGCACGGCGCTCCAATCGGATTCGACCGACACCCGGAACATCGTCGTCGAGGGCGTGCGAAAGAACGGCCGAGCCTCGGACGCCATCGTCGATCGGATCGCGAACGCCGCGATGGCCGGTCGCATCGGAGCCGACGACGCCTCCTTCATCATCGGCCGATCGGGATCGACCGCGATCGAGCGGATGATGGTCTTCGTGGTCGAGGAGGCCGATCCGGCGGCGAGAGCCCGTGGCTTCGAACTGCTCGGCGGAATCAACGATCCCGCGGCGGCCCGGGCCCTGGTGGATGCGATGCAGCAGGCCCGATCCGGCACCGCCGATGCGATCGCGATCGATGCGGCCCTGCGTCGCTGGTCCGACACCTCTTCCACGAGAGACGCCGCGGCGTGGGCGGCGTGGTGGGCCAGGATGAACATCGACGGATCCGCCTCGCAGGCGCTCGGACAACTGGTCGATCGGATCGAGCGGGCGAATCGACGAGCCGCCGAGGCGGAAGCCCGGGCCGGCGCACTCGCGATCAGGCTCGCCGAACTCCACGCCCGACTCCTTGCGACGCTGCCGGAGTCCGATCGCGATCAACGGATCCTCGAACTTCTCGAGGACGACGAACTCCCGCTTCGGGCCGCCGCGATCGCCCAGGTCGAGCGAATGCTCCGCAACGGTCGAATCCTTCCGGAAGTCCTTCGGACCGGATTGCTCTCGACCCTCGATGACCCGGATCCGACGATTCGGATCACCGCGGCCCGACTGCTGGAGACCGTGGGGGTCGAGGACTTCGCCGCGAAGATGGTGGCTTCGCTCGAGGACGAGGCCGATCCCGCCGTACTGTCGGCGGGACTCGAACTTCTCGGGAACCGTGCTCGTCCCGCGGTGGTGCCCCTGGCGATCCGGCATCTCGCCGGTGGGGATCCGGAGGTCGTCCGGCAATCAGCGCGGGCGGTGGCCACGGTCGCCGCCGCCGGGGTCCTCGATCCGGCACGAATGGCCGAGATCCGCGCCGCGCTTCCCACCGCGGATCGCGTCGGCGACTCGGAAATCGCCCGACTTCTGGTGCTGGTGGCCGTCGATCCCCGCGAGCCCTCGCTGGTCCGTCTGCTCGGTCACGAGGATCGCCGAGTCCGTCGCGGAGCCGCGGAAGGATTTCTCGGTCGTGGACAGCGCGAGGCGCTCCGCCTGAATTCGGAGACGCCGGAGGTCCGGCGAATCGCGTGGCAGGCCTGGTCCGGCGATGCCGTTGACCCGGAAGGCCTCTCGGTCCTCCTCGAACTTCGGCCGCCGGCGGATGCGGAGGAGGCGGATCAAGTCAACTGGGGGCTCGCCATCTCCCGAGTGCTCGAACGACTTCCGGTGGAGCAGGTGCTCGCCGCCGACGACGTGCTGGGCGAGGAACCCACCCGATTCGACGACCGGCGGGCGGCGCTCGTCCGGGCGGCGATGTCGGAATCACTCCCCAAGCCTGATCGAGACGCCGCGGCCCGCCGCCTCGCCCGTCGGCTCATCGAAGCGGGGCGACCGATCGAGGCGGCGAACGAACTCCGGCTGCTCGGCGCCGACGCCGATTCCGCCCTCGGTCAGGATCTCTTCGAGGCGCTCGTTCTGGCGGAAGCGTGGGACGAAGCGGACGCCGTCCGTCCCGACCCGCCGGCCTGGGTGGCGTTCCTGGAGGCGTCCGCGATCCCGGATCCACGGCTTGCACGATTGCTGCTCGAGGAGATCGATCGTCGATTCGTCGATTCGCTCGACGACCCCCAGCGGGTCGCGGTCGAAGCGGCCCGCGGGCTGCTCGTCGACGCGGGCGAAGACGCTGGTGACGATGTCGGTGGCGACGGCGGTTCCCAGAGCACCGCCGACGGCGTCTGACGGAATCGATCCGCCTTGGATCCCGGACTCGTCGCTATTATCTGCGACTTCCGGTCCACCGCGCCGCGGATGGACCGAACCAAGTCGTCGTCGAGACCGTCTGGAGAACGAACATGCCTGCCGCCAAAAAGGGCGCTCCCCGGAAATCCTCCAATCGAACTCGCATCGAACGGGACACCATGGGCGAGATGTCGGTCCCGGCCGACGCACTGTTCGGAGCGAGCACGCAGCGTGCGGTCCTCAACTTCCCGGTGTCGGGCCGCCGGGTCCCCACCGAGGTCATCGAGGCGTTCGCGGAGTTGAAGCGAGCCTGCGCCGGCGTGAACGGTGAACTCGGCGTGATTCCGAAGAAGGTCGCCCGCAGCGTGGTGACCGCATGCGACAGCCTTCAGGCCGGACTTCGAGGCGAGGGGGATCGGTCCGCGGACTGGTGGGAAGGGCAGTTCCCGGTGGACGTCTTCCAGACCGGCTCCGGGACGAGCACGAACATGAACGTCAACGAGGTGCTCGCGAACCTCGCGGCGCTGGAAGCCGGAAACCGACTCGGCAGTCGCGACCCGGTTCATCCGAACGATCACGTCAACCAGGGTCAGAGCAGCAACGACACCTTCCCGACCGCGATGCAGATCGCGGGTGCGGTCACGATCCGGGAGTCGCTGATCCCCGCCTTGAAGCGACTCGCCGCGGGTCTTCGAAAGAAGGCCCGGAAATGGGATCGAGTCGTGAAGACGGGGCGGACGCATCTTCAGGACGCGACGCCGATGCGGGTCGGGCAGGAATTCTCGGGATTCGCGGCCCAGATCGAGCATGGGACGACGCGTGCGGAGCGGGCGATGAAACGCCTCGCGGAGAATCTCCCGATCGGCGGCACGGCGATCGGCACCGGGATCAACACCCACGCCGATTTCGGGCGTCGTGTCTCGGCGTCGCTCAAGAAGCGGCTTCGAATCGACTTCGCCGAGGCGACCAACCACTTCGAGGCCCAGGCGACCCGCGACTGCGTGGTCGAGGCCTCCGGCGAACTGCGCACGATCGCGATCAGCCTCTCGAAGATCGCGAACGACATCCGCTGGCTCGGCTCCGGCCCGCGATGCGGACTGGGCGAGCTCGTGCTTCCCGCCACCCAGCCGGGATCCTCGATCATGCCGGGCAAGGTCAACCCGGTGATCTGCGAGAGCGTGATGCAGGTCACCTGCCAGGTCATGGGACACGACCTCGCGATCTCCACCGGCGGCCTCGGCGGAACCGGTTCGCTGCTTCAGCTCAACGTCGCGATGCCGATGATGGCGTGGGCGATGATCGATTCGATCCGGCTGCTCTCCAACGCCGCGACGATCCTCCAGGACAAGTGCATCGACGACCTCGAACTCGATCGTTCCGTCGCGGAGGGCTACGTCGAACGAAGCCTGATGATGGGCACCTCGCTCGCGCCGGTGATCGGTTACGAGAACGCGGCGAAACTCGCGAAGCAGGCCCATGCCCGAGGGCTCACCATCCGCGAGATGGCGCTCGAACTCGAACTGCTCGATCCGGAGACGCTCGCGACGCACCTCGATCCGGCCTCGATGACCGAACCGGATTCCGGTGGATCCGGGAAATCTCGAAAGACAGGTCGATCGACCGCTCGGCGGGGAGGAAAACGATGACCGCTTCCGGCACCGTCCATGACCCGGCCTTCGATCCGAAACTCGTCGACGTCGAGATGCACATCGTCCCACCGACCGCGCCGGTCACCGGGGTGGTCACCGCGAACGAGCTCTGTCTCCGCGGCAAGTCGGCGAGTTTCATCCGGCACGTCTGCATCGACGTCGGCGGAACGCCGCTCGAGGGACGCTTTCAGGCGGGCCAGAGCTTCGGCGTCGTACCGGTGGGGGTCGACGAGCGTGGCAAGCCCCACAAGGTCAGGCTCTACTCGATCGCCTCGCCGACCCGGGGCGAGGATGGCGCGGGACGGATCCTTTCAACGACCTGCAAGCGCCTGATCGACGAATACCGACCGCAGACGGAACGGGACGAGCCGCGAACGGGATTGTTCCACGGCGTCTGTTCGAATCAGGTGTGCGATCTCTCCCCCGGTGACGAGGTCCTGGTGACCGGGCCGGTGGGCAAGCGGTTCGTGCTTCCGGCGGAACCGGAGAAGCACGACTACCTCTTCCTCGCGACGGGCACCGGCATCGCGCCGTTCCGCGGGATGATCCTCGAACTCCTGGAAGGACGCGAGACTCCGTTCGAGAGCGAGATCCATCTCGTCATGGGAGCGCCGTACACCAGCGATCTGCTCTACGACGATGTCTTTCGCGCCCTCGCGGACAAGCACCCCGGGTTCCACTACCACACGGTGATCAGTCGAGAGACGATGCCGGACGGTCGTCCGCAGGGCTACATCCACCACTACCTCGATCGGGAGACCCGTCTCCACGCGGATCTGCTCGCCAAGGATCGGACGCTGCTCTACATCTGCGGGCTCGCGGGCATGCAGACCGGTGTCTTCCAGACCATGGCCAGGCTCGGAGTCGGTGGCTCGTATCTCAAGATCCACGAGGAGCTCGCCGACGTCCCGCCCGCCGACTGGCAGGCGGCGGACATCAAGCGACGGGTCCGNCCGACNCATCGTTGCATGCTCGAGGTCTACTAGACGTCGGAGGGGCATCNGGCGANGNACCNCNNNAACGCNACCNCGGCCTGGCGTCTCCAACGCCGGGCCGNGNTNGCTTCACGGGGAGATNCNNATNGGNNGGCGNCGNTCAGTCGTACGCCGCGGTCACGGTGGGAAGCTCGATGNTNCGGAGCTTCAGGTTGGTCGTCATGCGGAAGTTCGACGCGGTTCGATGGCGTTCGGCGAAGAAGAAACTCAGTTCGTAGTCCTCGCCGTCCGTGAGGTCGAGGCGATTCAGATCGACGGTCTGCTCGAGGGCGGAGTGGACTCCGCCCAGATCGATGACCAGCTCGCGGTTGATGTAGACCCAGACGTCGTCGTCACCGCGGAAGGTGAACACCTGGGCGGCATCGGCCTCGTAGGTGAATTCGGTCTGGAGCTCGAAGGTGAAGTGATAGTTGTGGTCGGGACCCGAACCGCCGGAGTTGCCGAAGAGCTGATGGTCGATGGGGAAGAAGCCGCCCCGTTCCGCGCTCTGGGCGTCGACGTCCGAATCGAACACGTAGGAGCCGTCGGGCGCTCGATTGAGCGTGATTTCGAGCAGCTTCGACCGGTTGACCCGCGGATCGTCCCGGTACCAGAGATTGAAACTCTCGTTGTCCTGAATGCCACCGCTGTTCGACACCCCGGTCGTTCCCGCGGTGTCGCCCCGGCTCGAATCGAAGAGATTCCAGCAGATCGGTCGGTTGGCGCTGTCCCTCCACTGGGCCCGCACCTTGTAACCGCTCCCGGAGAAGACGGGCTTTCCGTCGGCGTCGAGCTGGGTGGCCACGTTTCCGCAATAGAGGCCGAAGCCGCCGCTCGGTCGTCGCTCGAAGTCCGGATGACCAGCGGGGGCGGTTCGTTCGTGGAAGTCACGTACCACGCCGGTGAGCGTGATCGACTGGAGATCCTCGTCGGGCTGCATCGGCTGGAAGCCGGCGGCGGCGGCCCCGACGAAGCCGGCGACGAGGCCGGCTGCGAATACGGTGGTGGTCGTTCGAATGAAACTCATGCTTTCTCTCCTCACGGGCTGCCTTCGCGAATGCGGGGCCTCCGACGAGAAGAGGCTACGATTCGAATTCCGACGAATGAAACGAAGGTTCACCCGTTTCGTCGGATTCGCGCTCGACCGTGCCGGCTGGGCGGGAGGTTCCACCTGTTCCGGTCGTGCGACCGGCATTGCAGCCGACGGGTACGTGAAGCCGATGTCGATGGGGCGGGGTTTCGAAGACGAACAAGGAGGGCGCGACGTTTCATGGATTGCTTCCGCATCGAAGGTGGCCGCCGACTCGCCGGGCGATTGACGGTCGACGGGTCAAAGAACGCTTCGCTCCCCCTGATGGCGGCGGCCCTGTTGAGTGACGGTCCCGTCGAACTCGACGGTGTCCCCGACCTGAGCGACACGGGAAACATGGTCCGTCTTCTGGAGGATCTCGGCGTCGAGGTCGCCCGCACCGCCGCTGGCGGGATGCGTTTTCGGACCGTCGACCCCGAGGCGATCCACGCTCGCTACGACATCGTCCGGACCATGCGTGCCAGCATCTGCGTGCTGGGACCACTTCTCGCCCGAAGAGGGAAGGCGATCGTCTCGATGCCAGGCGGGTGCGCCTTCGGCTCGAGACCCGTCGACCTGCATCTTCGCGGGTTGGAGGCCCTTGGAGCCCGTATTCGGCTCGACGGGGGGGACATCCACTGCGAGGCCGACGAGCTGGTCGGTACCACCATCTTCCTCGGGGGACCGTTCGGTTCGACGGTCCTCGGAACCGCCAACATCATGTCGGCCGCCTGCGTCGCGAAGGGGACCACGGTCATCGAATCCGCGGCCTGCGAGCCGGAGATCGCGGATCTGGCCCGGCTTCTCAATTCGATGGGGGCCCGGATCACGGGTGCCGGAGGCCCCCGGTTGGTGATCGAGGGTGTCGAACGGCTCGGCGCCGCGACGCATCGAGTCATGCCGGACCGGATCGTCGCCGGGACCTATGCGGCGGCGGCCGCGGTGACCAATGGCGACGTCATGATCGACGATTTCCCCTACGACAGCCTGCTCGCCGCGGTCGACCGGTTCTCGGAGATCGGGGTTCGGGTNGAACGCCAGGATCCCACCGAGGATTCTCGACGCTGCAGCGTCCGAGTGACCTGCGAGCGGGAACTTCGCCCGTCGATCATCACGACCCAGCCGCACCCCGGCTTCCCGACCGATCTCCAGGCCCAGTTCATGACCCTGCTCTGCCTGGCCCGGGGCAACAGCATCGTGACCGAGAAGATCTACCCCGAGCGGTTCATGCACGTGGCCGAACTCTCGCGAATGGGTGCGAACCTCATCCGCCAGGGGCCCACCGTCATGGTCGTCGGGGGAGAGCCGCTCGTCGGGGCGCCGGTGATGGCGAGCGATCTTCGAGCGTCCGCCGGACTCGTGATGGCCGGACTGGCCGCACGCGGAGAGACCATCGTCAACCGGGTCTACCACCTCGATCGCGGCTACGTTCGGATGGAGCAGGCGCTCAACGCGCTCGGCGCCTCGGTCGAACGAATCGACGACAAGCTTCTGGCGGCGGATCCGACGTCGGGCTGAAGGACGTGCGGTCGATCAGTCGAGACGTCGGAGGGCCGCATGAAGTGCGATCGCGGCGGCGGTCGCGGCGTTCAGGGACCGCTCGTCCTCGCCACCCGGACCCTCTTCCGAGGGAAGGTCCGAAGGGCCTTCGATCCGAATCCGACTCGAACATCGCGCGAGCACCGCCGGTGGGATTCCGTGTCCCTCGTTGCCGATGACCAGCATCACCCGCTCGGGGAAGGCCGCCCGGTGCAGCGGCGTGGCCTCGTCGAGATTCTCGATCGCGATCGTCTCGATGTTCGCGGTCGAGGCGAGGGTCGGGATCGCCTCGCCGAGGGTGCCGACGCGAGCCCAGGGGACGCGGAACACCTGGCCCATCGAGATTCGAATCGTGCGTCGCAGCATGGGATCGGAGGCGTCGCCATCGAGCACGATGCCTGATCCGCCGAGGGCGGCCGCGATGCGGAAGATGCCTCCGATGTTGTCCATGGAGGTCACCCCGGCGAGGGCGATCAGGGCCACTGGACCCGAGGCCGGGATCCGCGTCGCGAGGTCGACGAGCGTCGGTTCGCGGCGTGGTCGGATGCCGATCGCGATCGCGCCGCCGTGGAAGTGATATCCGCTCACCGCCGTGATCAGTTCGAGGTCCGCGAGGAACACGGGCGCCGGGATCTCGCGATGATCCACCAATCGCTGGTCCGGGGCGAGCAGCACCGCATCGACGCGGGCTCGATCTTCGCGCACCGCGGCGAGGAATCGGGTGACCACGCGAGGCGATTCGACCACGAAACGCCCGCCGTCGGCGCGAAGATCGCGATCCCGGATCCGGCGGAACGGATCCAGGCGGGGATCTTCGGGATCGGTGATGGTGGTGATCACGGGACCGGAGTCGGACTGGCGTCCCCGTCGGCCCCGACGGTCTCGGCAACCAACTTCGCGAGTCGAACGAGGGTCGTTTCGAGGCGGTCGACCGCGGCCTGGAACGGTTCGACGTAGGAACTCCGAAGTTCAGGCTGGTCCGCGAAGAACGAGGGGTCGAGCCTGGCGAGGTTGCGCATGCGGTCCGCCGCCAGTCGGACGTCCGTGCCCGCCTGAACGGATTGGTCCACGGCTTCGAGCAGGCGTCGACGTGCCTCGCTGTCGGCGTCGGGGGCGATCACGATCGCCTCGAGGACCAGTCCCAGCAGGTCGTCGAAGGCGAGCGCAAGCTGGCCGCCGGCGAGTTTCATGTTCGCAAGCACGTCCGGGATCGAGGTCGCGGCTTCCGAAACGACCGCGGTTCCCTCGGCGAAGAGTCGTTCCGAGTCCGTCATCGCCTGCAACGCGTCTCGTCGGACCCGAAGCAGCTTCGGAACGAGTGACGCATCGGCCCGGACTTCGAGGTCCGCGACGGTGTCCTGCAGGTCGGCGAAATTGCGGCTCGCGACGCCGATCCGACCTTGAATCCGGCCACCGTTCGATCGAACATCCTGCTCGATCGCCTGCATCGCGGCGCCGCTGGAGGTCAACGTGCGCTGGAGTTCCGGAAGGCCCGACTGCAGCCGGCGGATCATGGCCGTGAGTCGTGATCCGACCGATCCGGGCAGATCTTCGGACTCGACGTCCAGTTCCAGTTGATCGAGCAACGTCCGAATCGAATCGTAAATCCTCCGGGCCCGGGCGATCCGGGGATTGGCCTCGTCGCCGAATCGATTCAACGAGACTTCGATCGAGCGAAGCAGTTCGGCGTTGCGCCGACCGAGCAGGACCTCGATCCCGTCGGGGGACGCCACGGATCCTCGATTCATCGGAATCACCCGTGGATCACCGCGGGTGAAGGCGAGCGCGGGGTTACCAGGGGCGAGCACGGACAGCGCGCCGCCGCTTCCCGCGACCCCGACGGACTTGACGATCGATGCGTTCTTCGCGAGGGGAAGGGACCGATCGAGCTCGAAGGCGATCCTGATCTGGCCCACCGCCGAGTCCCGCGAGTGACTGGTCTCGACGGAGGTGATGTACCCGCGCGGGGCGCCGCCGTAGAGCACGGGGCCGCCGACCGCCAGCCCCGCGGCGCCGCTGGCCGCGGTGGTCGTCGTCACGTAGGCCTCACGCTCCGGCTCGAAAAGACCGGAGATCTCGGTGGCGAGCCAGGCCGTTCCGAAGATCGCACCCAGAACCACCGCGCCGGCCACGTGTTCCTGTCGGAGAGATCGATCTTGGGCAGGCATGGTGGGACGGGGCCTCCGTCGGATCAGGAGTCGTCGGGGTCCTGATCACCGATGATGACGGAGAAGAGTCGGGATTGCGCCGCTTCGAGTCGCTTCAAGGTGTCGGCGAGGAATCGTTCGATCATCGCCTGGAGTTCCGGGTCCTGGTCGATGCGATCCGGATGGTTCTCCATCACGGCC
This sequence comes from Phycisphaerae bacterium, assembly GCA_002690755.1. Lineage (GTDB taxonomy): Bacteria > Planctomycetota > Phycisphaerae > Phycisphaerales > SM1A02 > UBA12014. Next base: position 12,332 of record NZFT01000034.1, on the reverse strand, counting down.
TGAAAGCTCTCGGCCGCGACCCGGGCCTCGCCCGCGGCGATGGTGAAGTCTCGAGCGGCCGCGAAGAGATTCTCGTTCGCCAGTTCGGTCGGCGACGGTTTGTAGAGGATTCGCCAGGGACTGCGGCGGATCTCGATCGTCGCAAGCTTCAATTCTCCCGCAGCGATCATGGCGTCCTGGAGAACGGCCCGGATCGACGGCATCGCCGCGGTGAGCTGGATCTCGAGGCGCTGCAGGATCCGGGACGCATCGTCGATCGCCGTGACGCCACCGTCGAGGGCCTCGTCCACCCGGGCGAGGGTGTCGTCCTTGATGCGACGGGTGATGGCGACCCCGTTTTCGGTGATCACCTCGAGGTCGGCGACCGCCTCGTCGATCCGCCCGATGTTTCGTTGCACGAGTTCGCTGACGAGGCGGAGATCCCTTCGGACGTCGGTCATCGCGGTCTGGGCGGCTTCCATCGTCGTCTCGAGGTCGGACGATGCCGTCTCGACGTTGTCGAGGGTCCGCCCGATGCTTTCGCTCCACGACTCGTAGTCGCGGCGGACGCTTCCCACCACGGTGCGCGCATCGACCAGTGCGGGTTCGACCTGGTCATCGAAGACCGGCTTCACCTTCGAATCGACGAAGCCGGTCAGGTTGGAGACGTTGGTGAGGATCTGCCTGGTCGTCGAGGCGTTCTGGCCGCCGACGATGGTGGTGAGCAGGCCGTCCCCCGGCGTCGCATCGATGGTGCCGCTCCCATCGGTGGGGAGCAGTTCCGCAGTCGCGCCGTTCTTCGTCGTGGGGGCGGCGGTCACGACGTTCGCGCCACCCACGGTCGAGATGTTGATCCAACTGCCGCCCCCGAGAATCGACGAGGTGCGGATCGCGACCGCGTTGGACCAGAGGTCGATCACCTCGTCGACTTCGAAGCTCACCAGCGCGGTCGGCTGTTTTCCGTCCTCGAATCCGATCAGTTCGATCCCGGTCACGGCGCCTCGGACCAGTCCGCCGACGCGGATCTGCGATCCGACGTTGAGGCCCGACACGCCGTCGGCGAGTTCGAAGCGCACGACGTACCGGTTGAAGCTTCCGAGAATCGACGACAGCCAGCTGCCGTTCAGGACGACCATCGTCGCGAAGAAGAGAAGGATCGCCGAGAGTGTGAACAGCCCCGCTCGGACGTTGTTTCGTCGGTTGTCGCTTCCACTGGCCATGCGTGGAGTATCGCCGGATTCGGTCGGCCGTGCGCTTGCGGGTGACCCCGGATCAGGCGGAGACCATCGCCTCGTTGTCCGGATATCGCTCGATCGCACGCAGAAGTTGCTCGATCTGGGCGGGTGGGGGCATCGAGGTGAGACGGCGTCGAAGGGCGGTGCAGGTCTTCAATTCCCGTTCGCCCATCAGAAGGTGTTCCTTCCGGGTCCCGCTGGCGGCGAGATTGATCGCCGGGAAGAGCCGGCGCTCCGCGATGGCTCGATCCAGGATCAGTTCCATGTTTCCGGTGCCCTTGAACTCTTCGAAGATGACCTGGTCCGCCCGGCTGCCGGTATCCACCAGGCAACTCGCGATGATGGTCAGCGAGCCGCCTTCCTCGACCTTTCGGGCGGCGCCGAACAGCTGCTTCGGAATCTCCATGGCCCGCGAATCGAGGCCGCCGGACATGGTCCGCCCGCTCTGCCGGAAGGACCGGGAGTTGTTGAACGCTCGTCCGAGCCGGGTGATGGAGTCGAGCAGGACCACCACGTCCCGACCGGCTTCGAGCTTTCGCTTCGCACGTTCGATCGCGAGCATTCCCAGACGGCAGTGGGTGTCCACGTCCATGTCGTTGCTCGAGGCGAGGACTTCCGCGGGCACGTTCCGGCGGAAGTCCGTGACCTCCTCCGGCCGTTCGTCGATCAGCAGGGCGACCACGTCCACGTCCGGATGGTTCTGCTTGATTCCCATCGCGATCTGCTGGAGCAGGATGGTCTTTCCCGCCTTCGGGGGGGCGACGATCAGGCCTCGGGTTCCGTAGCCGATCGGGCAGAAGAGATCGATGAGCCGGCACGCCGGGGGGCAGCCTCGATGCTCGAGGGCCATGCGGGGGGCGGGATCGATCGGCGTGAGTTCCTCGAACGGTTTCCGGTCGCGGTGCGCCTCGAGCTCGAGGCCCTCGATTCGAAGGATTCGATCGACGGTGGGTCGCGGTGGTCGTCCGCCGGAGCGTCGTCTGCGGCGGGGCTTTCGCTCCACGACCTCGACTTCGAGCTGCTGCGAGGGTCGGAGGGTGAACTCCTCGACCAGTTCCGCCGGAACGAACGGATCGCCCTCGGACACGACCAGCCCGTCACCCATCTGTCGAAGGCGGGGTTCGGAGCCCTTGGGAACGTCGAGGATGCCGGTGAAACTCGTCATGGATCGTGTCGCCTGCTCATCTCTTCGGGGCGGAAATCGACGGTGTGGAGGACGTCGGGGAACGTTCCGGCCGGGTGGGTGGGAACGTCGGGGGTGGGTCGCTTCGGATTCGGCGGATGAAGGCGTCGGTACCGATCATCTTCGGGGAGAGCGTGGACCCGCCGCTTCCGCCCTCGAGATCTCGTTTGCAGCGTCGCCTTCGCCCCGCACCACGTTGAAGGTGGGCGTCGAGGGGATCCGAGCGGCGGGAGAAGGCGTCTGCCCGCCGGGTTTCTTCCGCTCGACGCGGTTCGGAGTAGAGCAGGGCGACCCCGGGGTTGTCAACCGGAACGGTCGGCCGACCAGGCGGTCGCGATCTCCGCCGCGAGCGAGGCGTTGGCGACGAGGAGGGCGAGGTTCGCGGAGACCGGGTCGATCTCCGCGTCGGCGATCATCGACCCGAGGAGGAACGGCGTGACGCCGGAGCCGTCGATGCCCTGGGCCGCCGCTCTCGCGAGGCCGGCGTCGACCAGGACGTCCATCCGGTGGGGATCGATCGCCTCCTCGGCGGGACAGGGATTGGCGACCAGCATGCCGGAAGACTGGGCGAACTCACCCCAGTGACGTCGACACGCGTCCGCGATCGCGGACGCGGAATCGAGGCGGTGGGGGACTTCGAGTTCCTCGCTGACTCCGACGGTGAAGATTGGAAGGGCGTCGGTCCGGTAGCCCACGACCGGCACCCCGAGGGTGTCGAGCATCTCCAGCGTCGCCGGGAGATCGAGGATCACCTTGGCACCGGAGGCGACCACCACGACGGGTTCCGAGGCGAGGGCGCGGAGATCCGCGGAGACGTCGGGGCGATCCGTCCAGCCGCGGTGTACGCCACCGATTCCACCGGTCGCGAAGACCCGGATCGGTTCGGGAGCGGCGAGTCGGCAGGCGTGCATGGACGCCGCGACCGTCGTCCCCGCGGAAGCGCCGGCGACGGACAGGGCTCCGAAGTCGCGATTGCTGGCCTTGCGTGCGGTCTCGTCGAGCGCGAGGGCGGCGACTTCGTCGTCCTCCAGGCCGATCCGCAGCACGCCGTCGATCATGGCGATCACCGCAGGCACCGCGTTCGCATGCCGCACCGCCCGTGACACGAGTCCCACCGCCTGCAGATTCAAGGGGGCGTCTTCGTCCCAGGCGACCTCGCCTCCAAGCAGCCCGGCGACGTGGCCGTCGGACCGAAGGCAGGCGGGCGAGGCCCGGCCGGTTCGAGGGAGTCCGTGGGTGAGCACCGCGGTCTCGAGTCCGACCACGGGACGCCCGTCGGCGAGGGCGTCCGCGATCTCGGGGTGGGTTCGAACGAAACCGTCGGAAGGACTGCGCATCGGGCGGCTCATCGGCGTCGGGTTCGGACCTTGCCCTGCATCCGGCGGGCCGGCATCTTGGTGGGCACGATGCCGCCGGGGAAGGCGGCGGTGTCGTCGGCCTTGACCGGCGGCGCCTCGGTTCGCTTCACGGACGCTTCGCGATCCTGCACTCGCTTCTCGGCGAGTTCCTTCTCGGCCCGGACGTCCGCGGGGACGGTGCCCGGCACGAAGTCCTCGTAGATCTGCTGCGGGATCTCGATGTTCGCGAGCATCTCGCAGTTCGTGAGAAGATCGCCCTGGTCGGGGCTGACCAGACTCCAGGCCACGCCCCTCCGACCGGCGCGAGCGGTCCGGCCGATCCGGTGGACGTAGACCTCGGGGTCTTCGGGGAGGTCGTAGTTGATGACGTGGCTGATGCCATCCACGTCGAGGCCGCGGGCGGCGAGATCGCTGGCGACCAGAACGGAGAGATTTCCGCCGCGAAGCCGCTCCATGACCTTGTTCCGCTGGCTCTGGATCAGGTCCCCGTGGATCGCGTGCGCCGCGATGTCCTTGCGATTGAGGAACTTGGTGACGTCGTCCACGGTCCGCTTGGTGCGACAGAAGACCACGGTCAGCTCCGGCTTCTCGTGGACGAGGAGATGGTGAAGCATCTTCCGCTTGTCCCACCGTTCGACGTTGATCCACGACTGGGCGACCCGCGCGACGGTCAGGCTCTTCTCCTTGCTGACGATCTTGACCGGATCGTTCATGTAGGAGCGGGCGAGCTTCTCGATCTCGGGGGAGATCGTCGCACTCACGAAGATGGTCTGCGGTCGCTGCCTCATTCCACCGAGGATCTTCCGGATGTCGTCCCGGAAGCCGATGTCGAGCATGCGGTCGACCTCGTCGAGCACCGCGACGCGAACCGTGTCGTACGGCAGCATCCGACGCTCATGAAGGTCCATCACACGGCCGGGGGTCCCGACGACGATCTCGGGTCCGCGCTCGAGCTTCGGCGCCTGTGCGGTGATCCGCTGGCCGCCGTAGACGGGAAGGACGTGCAGCGGCGTGCCGGTGCCGAGGTCCTTGATCTCCTGCGCGACCTGGATCGCGAGCTCCCGGGTCGGAACGAGGATGAGCGAGGCGAAGTGGTCACCGGGCTCGATCGCGGCCAGCAGCGGAAGCCCGAAGGCGGCGGTCTTGCCGGTACCGGTCTTCGCCTGCCCGAGGACGTGTCGTCCGGAGAGCGCGGCGGGGATCAGCGAGGCCTGGATCTTCGTGGGGTGCACGAATCCGCTCTTGGTGATTCCCTTCAGGACGTCGTCCGGCAGGCCGAGATCGGCGAAGGTCTTGGAAGTGTCGAACGTCTCCTCGGCCTCGTCCTTCACCGGCGTGGTGATGGATTCGGTGGAGGGGTCGTTCTCACGCGGCGGGGTCTTGTCCGTCGAAGTCGTCACAAGTGGAACTCGCTGAGGCGTCGGGTCCGCCGCTCATTGATGAACGTCGGAGCAATCCGTCGATACTACCCGCAGAGGGCACCCCACCGCGGCGGATCCTGGTGGTACCTTGCCCGAGTCCCCGACTTTTCGGACTCTTCATGACCACGACGAGTTCCATTCGAATCGACCTGGACGCGCTGGAGGGCAACCTCGAGGCGATCGCCCGTCTCGTCGGCGGTGGGAATCCCGCGTCCGATCGGATCTGTGCGGTGGTCAAATCCGACGCCTACGGGCTCGGAGCCGCACGAATCGCGGGTTCCATGGCCTCGATGGGGATCCGTACTTTCGCCGCCTACCAGCCCCAGGAGGCGATCGAGGTCGCCATGGCCGCCCGCGGTGCCTCCGTGCTCGTGCTCATGCCCGTCCATCAGCTCGAACGAGCGGGGGCCGCGAGGCATCTGCTGGCCGCCGGTCGCCTGCACTACACCGCCCATACGCCGGAGCAGGTTCGTGACCTCGAGGCCGAGGCGGCGCCGCTCGGCATCGTCCTCCCCGTGCATCTCGAACTGGACACCGGCATGGGCCGCGGGGGCTGCGAGGAGCCCGACGCCCGCCGGATCCTCGAATTCGTCGCGGGAAGTCCGCGTTTGCGACTCGCCGGCGTGATGACGCATCTTCCGGACGCCCTCGACGATCCGGACACCGCACGTGATCGCGGCCGACGATTCCGCGAATTCATCGAGAAAGCCGGCGATCTGGTGCCTGATGACACGGTCCGTCACGTTTCCGCGACCGCCGCCCTGCAGGACGCCTCGCTTCGTTTCGACATGGCGAGGATCGGGCTCGGCTGGACCGGGCATCTTCCGCGTCCGGTTTCGATGGATCGTTCCGGTCTTCGGCTCCGTCCCGCCATCTCCTGGTGGTCAAGGCTCATCCAGATCAGACGGATCGAGGCGGGACGGACCATCGGCTACGGATGCACCGAGCGGGTCGAACGGGACACGGTCGCGGGACTGGTTCCCGTCGGTTACGCGGATGGTCTGCCGCCGAGTCGACTCGGCACGCACCGGGTCGTGGTGCATGGAAAGCACGGGCCGGTCGCGGTGCCGGTGCTGGGCCGGATGAACATGGACCAGTGCGTGGTGGATCTCACCGAGGTCGGGCCGGTCGATGGGGACGCCTCCGTCGAGGTGGTGAGTTCCGAGGCCGATTCGGTGGTGTCGCTCCCCCGGGTGGCGGCTCGGGCGGACGTGATGCCGTACGAACTGCTCTGCGGACTGTCCCCCCGGATTCCCCGCGTCGTGGTCGCGGGCGGCTCGCTCGCGGCGCCGGATCAAGCTCCCCCGATCGAGTCGAAGACCGCGGTTCGTGGCCCGCGGATCGGTTTCGGCTGAATCGAAGCGTGGTTCCGATCACCTCGAGGTCGGGAACGACCTAACATGAAGACATGACCGCTCCTTCGTCCATCGACGCCCGCCTCGGGGTCGTCTCGTACCTCAACACGCTTCCACTGATCGACGGATTGGAGCGGGCCCGGGGGGTGCAGATCGTGGCTGCGGTTCCGTCCTCGCTTTCCGGACTGCTCGCCGCCGGCGCGACGGATCTCTCGTTGTGCTCGGTGATCGACCAGCAGCGATCCGAGGTCCCGCTCGAACTCGTTCCGGTCGGTCAGATCGGTTGTGACGGTCCGACGTGGACGGTCCGGCTCTTCTCGAAGCGGCCGCTCTCGGAGACCGAGATCGTCGGCTGCGACGTCGACAGTCACACCTCCATCGCCCTGCTCCGGATCCTGCTCCGCGAGCAGTACGGACTCCAGCCCCGGTTCGAGCCTTTCGACGCGTCGCGTTCGGATCGCCGGGATTGGCCGGACACGGTGCTGCTCATCGGCGACAAGGTCGTCCGATCCGGCCCCGGGACCGACACGCACCCGTATCAGCTCGACCTCGGCGAGGCCTGGCGGAAACTCACGGGACTGCCCTTCGTCTTCGCATCCTGGTTTCGCCGCGCGGACGCTACCGGTGACGAATTGGAGCGGGCCCGTCGACTGGCGGTCCTCGTCGATCATGCGCGTCGCCGGAACCGACACCGCATCGCGAGCATCGCGAAGCGGCACGCCCCGTCGCACGGATGGGAGATCGCACAGGCGATCGAATACCTGGGCACGAGGCTCTGCTACGAGTGCACGCCCCGCTCCATCGAGGCGATCCGCACTTTCCTGGAAGCGGCATCGACGGTCGGCGAGCCCGGCCAGTCCGGCGAGTCGTGTCCGTCGCTGCGAATCGCGTCCGACGTGATGGCGTCGACATGACCGCGGACCGGCGGTACCGAACCGCCGCCATGTCGCTGGTCGACCGGCAATTCGCCTTCGCCGGGCCCAAGGTGCTGGGGAAGTTCCTCGACGGACTCCTCGCGGCCTACCCGGAGATCGAACCGGCCCGGAACTATCCGGTCTCCTGGTTCGTGTTTCGCGTGACGGGCGTGGTCGCGCGTGACGACGATCTCGAAGCGCAGGTGGTGTCCGGGGTCGATCTGCTGGCGGATGCGGCCTCGCTGGCCGGCCGGCTCGCGTCGCGGCGCGGACCGGCGCCCCACGATCCGCGCGTCGAGATCACCGCCACCGGGCTGGCCGCCGACTGGGGCGTGTCGCGTCGCAGCCTGCAGCGATGGCGGAACGACGGCCTTCCGATGATCCTCGCTCGATTTCCAGACGGGGTCGCCCGCTCGGTGTGCCGTCGGGAGATCGTTTCGACGTTCGCATCGCGGTACGAGGAAAGGTTGAAACGCGCCGCCCGGCCGACGTCGGCTTCGAAGCGCATCGAACCGGTCACGGTGCATCGGACGCCGGGCGCATCGGTGGTCGGTTCGAGTCGCATCAGCGGCTCGCGTCGCCCCGGGCGGAACGCCGGAGGTCGACGCCGTGCGGCACGTCTGGTCGCGCGGGCGAGATCTCGACTGATTCCCGCGACGGAGATCGCGGCGAGGATCGGTCGGAGTCTCGCGGTGGTGCGTCGACTGGAGCTCGCGGGGCGTGTCGACGCGGTCGCCGCGGTTCCACCGCCGGTGGTGACGCCCCCGAACCTCGATCGACCCGATGCGGCCGAGGTGTTCGGAGTGGCGGGGGCGCTGGACGAAGCGGTGTCGACGTTCGGTTCGCTCCGGTTCTTCGAGTGGCTCGCGCAGATCCGGGATCACGAGATCGGTGACGAGGAATCGGATCGGGCCCGGATCGCGGCGATGAACTTCGCGCTCGCCCGGGCCCGTCATGGCATCGACGCGATCCACGATGGGGGCGGGCCGATTCGGGAGCGGGACCTCGATCTCGTCGAATCCCATTTGCGGTGGTCGGGGATGCTGTTGGAGCGGGCGACGCTCGCCGGCCTCAATCCAGGCCTGCGGCGTTTCGAGCAGTCGCTGGGGCGACGGCTCGATCAACTCCCGACCGCGCGGGCGATGATCGCGGTCGATCTGCTGCTCGATGCGGTTTCGGACGGGGTCCGGAGTTTCGATCCCACCCGCCGGACTTCCGGGCACGGACTCGCGCGTTCGGTGGGACTCGCGGTCTCCCGTCGGGTTGCGCGGGAGCCCGGCTGGACGGAGATCACCGGGGCCAAGCGTCGTCCCACCAGCATCGAGGGGCGGCGCATCGACCTGCTGGCGGCGATTCCCGAACCCATGCGATCCCTGATGGCCCCGGTCCGATGGTGGCGATCCCTCAGTCCGACGCGGCGGTCGACGTTCACGGAGGCGACGGGCTTCGCGCCCTTCGTCGTTCGTTTCGGACTCGACGTGCCGGGGCGTCCTCGTTCGCTGGTCGAGACGGGGCGTCTGGTCGGCCGCCCGCCCACTCGATGGTCCGGGAAGGTGGAGGCGTTGCTTCGATCCGTTCGCCGGGCCGCGGTGATCGATGCGGTGGTCGACCGGGACGCGAACTGAAATCCGCGGGCCCGGGCCCCGGGAAAAAAACCGTCGCGGCCCCGAGGGGACGCGACGGTTCGATGTTTCGGGGCGAGCCGCCCGAGCGGGCGGTGTCGGTCGACGTCCGGGTCAACGCTTCGAGAACTGGAAGCGGCGACGAGCACCGGGCTGACCGTACTTCTTGCGTTCCACTTCGCGGGCGTCCCGGGTGAGGAAGCCGTTCTCGCGAAGGGCGCCTTCCAGCGACGGGTCGTATTCCCGGAGGGCTCGACCGAGGCCGAGGATGATCGCACCGGCCTGCCCGGTGAAGCCGCCGCCATCGGCGTTGACGAAGATGTCGACGCTTCCTTCGGTACCGGTCTTCTGCAGGACGTCGCGGATCGCGTTCTGGTCGCGGATCTCGGTGAAGTACGCGTCGAGGCCCTTCATGGCCTTGGTCTTGCCACGGATCTGGAACGAGCCGGAACCCGCCTTGATGCGGACGCGGGCCACGGCGGCCTTGCGACGTCCGGTGCCACGGAACCAGCCGTGGGCATCGGGGCCCCGGCTCACGTAGACCGGCGCGACCTCGGTCGCGGTCGATTCGACGTCACCGAGGGTGATCCCTTCGATGACGGGGGTTTCGGTGGCTTCGATGTTCTCGTTGGTCTCGGTCATGGTCGGTCGTGGTCCGGGCTCGATGTGGAGCGTTGCTGCTTGAACGGGAGGTTCGACGCCGCGTTCGGAAAAGATCGGTGTGATCAGCCGATCTCGAGGGCCTTGGGCTGCTGGGCCTGATGCGGGTGCTTGTCGTCGGCGTACACCTTCAGTCGCGATTCGATCTCGCGACCGAGACGTCCGCTCGGAAGCATTCGCACGATCGCCTGACGAACGAGGCGGGTGGGATCGCGATCGAGCACGCGTCGGTAGGTCTCGACCTTCTGGCCGCTGGGGTAACCGCTGTAGCGCCGAAGGGTCTTGTCGTCGAGCTTGTTGCCGGTCATCACGATCTTCGCGGCGTTCGTCACGATGACGAAGTCACCACTGAGGACGTGCGGCGTGTACTCGGGGCGGTGCTTGCCCATGAGAATCGTGGCGGCGTGCGTCGCGAAACGACCGAGGATCTTGCCTTCGGCGTCGAGGACGTGCCAGGCTGGTTCGATCTCTCCGGGCTTCGCGTGATAGGTCTGGCGGGGCATGTCGTGGGCCCGATCGGCGGAGGGGGAAGGCGGATGGAAGTACGATTCTTCCGGGGATGAATCGCGCCCGAGACGCGGGCGCCCGATCGGACCCGTGAGAGGGGCCGATCGAGAATCGCCAAGAATAGCCATCCACGGTTCGCTGTCAAGGTCCGTTGGAGCCGATGAGACGAGTGAGATCGTTTGAAAACCATGCCGAATCCCCCCTCAGATCCATCTTCCGACCAGCTTTCCGACCACCGCAAAGTGGGTGTGAATCGCCCCTCTGGGACCCGGCAGGGCCTTCTCGGGCTGGGGATCGCCTGGGTTGTGATTCTCGGTGCCACCATCCTGTGGATGGCCAAGCCGGCGATTCTGGCGGGCGAAGAGGAAATCCTGAATTCCGAGGTGTCGGCCGAGTCCATCCCGGATGGACTCCTGCTGACCGGCGGCCAAGACGAGCTGATGGGTCGGGTGGCCTACAGCCTGTATTCCGTGAGCGGGGATCCGTCGGTGATCTCGCAGGCGGAAGCGATTCGTGGATCCGGTCCGGCCGGTGAGGTCGCCTACGCCGTCCTCGCCGCGGCGATGCTCGGCCCGGACGCGGGCCTGAAGGCGCTCGACGAAGGCGACTTCGAGGACGATCCGCGATTCGAACTCCTCCGACCGGCGGCGGCGTCGGCCTTTCGGTCGCTCGCCGACGAGACGCCGATNCCCGAGTCNGATGCGGACGTNNTGCGNACGCGNCTCGGCTGGTTCGGNGANCTCGCNTGCGATCTCNGTGATCCGNAGGCGATGNAGNANCAGNCCGCNGNNGCGANGCGNCTCGTCNTCTGGCTCGGCNTCTTCGGCGTGATCTTCGGNCTCGCNGGNCTCACCGGNTTCGTGCTCGGNNTCGTGNTGCTGGTGATGAGCGCTGCTCGGCAGGGTGNGGAGTCGCGTCGAANCGACGNCNCANCACGGNGTGTACGCNGAGACNTTCGCNATCTGGATGNTGNCGTTCTTCGGACTNCAGCTNCTGCTGNGNCCGCTCACNNNNCTNGCNGCCNNCNNCGGNNNNGGCANGNNCGAGGACNTGGTNCTGCCCGCGAGCATCNTCGCGTTCTTCGCGAGCCTNNNCNCNCTNGCGTGGCCGNCCNTNCGNGGCGTTNNNNTCGCCACGATGCGNCAGGACNTCGGGCTCCACTTCGGCCGGGGCGTCGTCGAGGTCTTCTACGGAATCCTCGCGTGGATGGTGGCGGTGCCGATGCTGTTCATCGGGGCGATCCTGATGGTGTTTCTGACCTGGCTCGTCCAGTCCCAGACCGGAGAGACCCCGGCACCGAGCCATCCGGTCCAGCAGGCGATCGCCGACGCGAACTTCTGGGGTCTGCTGCAGATCTACGTGCTGGCGAGCGTGGCGGCGCCGATCGTGGAGGAGACGATGTTCCGCGGCGTCTTCTACAGTCACCTTCGAGGCATGATGCGAACCTGGGCGGCCCCGCTCTCGATGGTGCTGGCCGCACTCGTCTCGAGCCTGATCTTCGCGGCGATCCATCCGCAGGGGCTGGTGGCGATTCCACCGCTGGCGGGGCTGGCGGTCGGATTCTGCGTGGCCCGCGAGGTTCGAGGGTCGCTCGTCGCTCCGATGGTGGCGCACGGGCTCAGCAACGCCCTCGTGATGACCCTCAATGTCCTGCTCATTGGCTGATTCGATCCCGGAACCGGGTCTCCGAGGTGGTATGATCCTTCCTTCGGACCGCAACTCGCGGAATGACAGGTAGTTCCACCGACACGACGGGAACCGGGCCATGTTCGAATTCCGTGCCTCAACGAATGTCCGGCTCGCCTGCGGAATCCTCGTCCTCGGTGGACTGATGTCGGCGAATCAGGCGGCGGCTTCTTGCGGCTCGGAAGCCGCGGGCGATCGCCGTGCCCTCGCGTCGGCGTCCGACGCCCGAGGGCTCGTGGCTCGACTGGACGAGCTGGGGGAAGTCGATCCGATCCGATTCTTCAAACGACTGGTCGATCGATATCGGGCGATCGAGGACTACGTCGAGGAGAGCGCGACGATGCTCATCCTGCTCGGCAGCCGGAGCTACTTCGAGTCGCCCAACTGCCGTCGCGAGCTCAAGGCGGCGCTC
>NZFT01000033.1 GCA_002690755.1 Phycisphaerae bacterium | reverse complement strand
CGCAGGGAAGAACCACTGCGGATCCCGCCCCCCGACTACGTAGAATCCGCCCAACGCGACGACGCCGGCGAGCATCGCCAGTCCAAGGAAAATGAAACCGAGGGGCGAGGGAGCGCGAACGGGAGGCGCGTTGTCGGGTGGCGGTATCGTGGGCGGCGTTGCGCGACGGGTATCCGTGCTCATCTCGCGACCGATCCCGCGTTTCGACGCGCTCGCTGCCACCGGAACAGAAGCAACGCCACGCCGAACACCAACCCGACGAAGATGCCACCGGGAATCCAACCGGCCAGCAGGAAGCCGAGGGGCGCGGTGTCGGCGAAGGCCTCGTCCGGTGGATTCGGACCACGCTGCCAGACGCGGTACCCGTGATCACTCGCCAGAAAGAGACCCGCCCAGATACAGAAGACACCGACCAGCAGAAGCGGAAGCCGTACGAGCCACCAACGGTGCCATCCGGCCAGGATCGCCGCGATGGTCCCGAAGATCACGCCGATTCCGACCAACGCAAGGAACGCCGCTGACTGCGAGTACCCGTAACTCGGTTGCAAGGCACCCAGGAAGCCCAGGTTCGCGAGCCCGAACACGCCGAAGGCCGCTCCGAATCCGATCAACGCCTGCGGTTTGTACCGCCAGTCGACGTACGTCGTGGGATCGGTCGGATCGAACGGGAGTCCGCACTCCGGACATCGGCCGGCGTTGAGTCCTTCGATACCGTATCGACATGAGCGGCAGAACATGCCGGAAGTATCGCACATCCCTGAATCGAAAGATGCACCGCCCGGCGAGGAACGGGCTTCCGCGGTCGTCGAGGTTTGATCCCCCCCAATGGTGACGACGATGCCCCAGACATACCTCGACGTTCGGTCGGTCGCACAACCCGTGCCCGGATCCACCTGCCCGCCGGCCGACCCGGAACACCGCGACTGGTGCTGGCCCGTCGCGATCGCGATGACCCGTCCGCTTCTCGGCCGGACGAACCGCGCCGCCTACAAGATCGGCTCGATCACGTGCTACGCGAACACCACGTGCGCCGTGCTCACCTTCTGCCTGCCGTTCCTCATCGCGGGGCTCCGATGGTGCTGGATCGGACGGGTCCGCCCTCACGGTCCCGGCCGCTGTCGACCGTCCGGCTACCGGCTGGCCTGGACGGGAACGAGTGCGGCGAAGCGACCACAACGCCGACGCGAGGCGGGCGCCTACCGATAAACCGCCTCCCGCTCGATCTTCCGGGCGGTCTCGCGATGCTGATTCCGATCGGGTTCGTCCTGCTGATCCTGCTCGCAGTGGTCGGCCTCCTCGACTCCGACCGAACTTGGATCCACCACACGACGCACCGATAATCCCGGCGTTCCATCGAACGACGACCCGCGACCCGCTCGGGGACCGGACCGACCAGGAATCATGGCTTCTCATTGCGCTTTTCGATGCCACGGCCGAGAAACCGGTTCTAATTGATTCCAGCAACTCCGCGGTACGGTCCGGCTCGTGAATCGATGAGTCCCGAGGTGTTCCGCCGTCGACCGGGAAGAAACGAGACGCATGACTTCGAATTCCAGTCAGCCGGCTGATCAGAACGCACCCGTCGACAATCGACTGAAGCTGCTCGCGCATCCTGATCGACTCCTGGGAATCCAGACCGGCAGATTCGCGGCGCCCATTCTCGTCGACATCGACCCGGTCGACGGGGTCTGCAATCTGGACTGCGAATGGTGCTGCCAGGCCGCGAGCCGGGCGAATCGTCCGACGAAGTTCATGTCCGAAGAGACGATGCGCCGACTGGGCCCCTTCTCCCGTGACTGGGGCGTCAAGTCGTGGCGGATCGCCGGAGACTCCGAACCACTGCTGAACAAACGCATCAACACGCTCATCGCCTCCGGCGCCGACGCCGGAATCGACATGGGTCTGATCACCAACGGTGTCTACCTCGAACGGGTCACGCTCGATTCACTGGAGAAGCTGGACTGGCTCGGCATCAGTCTGGACGCGGGCACGAGTGAGACATGGAGTCGCTTGAAGAAGAGCCCGGCCGGGAATTTCGAGAAGATCCTCGGGAACATCGCCGCGGTCCGCGCCAAGGTCCCGAAGCTCGATGTGGCGATCAAGTTCCTTCGTTGGAGTGCCGCCGAACACCTCGGCAAGGAGGACTTCGGCCAGGGCCTCCTCCCCGTGGTCGACCCCGGGACGACCAATTCCGACAATTCCGGCGAAGTCGAGAAGGTTCTCGAGGTCGCGGCGGACCTCGGCGTCCGCGCCATCATCAAGAACGCGTACCCCCGGGACTTCGCGGACAAGTATCGATTCACCCGGTGCCACGCCACCCCGCTCGGCGGCGTCTTCGACGCGAGCCACACCTTCCACCTCTGCTGCGACGCCCGCGGGATCTACGTGCTGACCGACGACTACACACGCAACGACTGGACGGAGATTCCACGGCTCTGGGGTGGCGCCCGCCACCGGGAGATGATCGATTCCATCGAACCGAGCCGATGCGTCGGCTGCGCGAAGAAACTGATCAACGAGACGCTGGAGTCACATCTCATCGATGGCGATTCCTCCGCGCAGTTGAACTTCATCTGATGGTCGGCCGCCCGATGGCGACGCACGTCGAAACCCGACGAAGTCCCGGAAATCTCGTGCCGTGACGACGCGCGCGGCCGTTTTCCTGCGAACGGACGACCCGAAGGACCGGAAGAACGCGATTCCGGCGGTCCGGGCGCGAACGCCGGCGGCTGGTGACGTATCGTCGGTGGCGATGACCGACGCCCAGCTCCTCAGAACCGGATGGAAGCCGTTCTTCCAGCGACAGATCGCAGACCACGGCGCGACCCCCATCAAGGTGGCCAGGGTGTCATCGCACCTCGGCATCCGGGTTCTGCTCCTCGGCGAGACGGGCGAATTCTGGATTCCGGTCCAGTCCGCGGAGGCGGTCGGCGGCACCGCCGTGGGTGACTGGGTCGTGCTCGATGCGGATGCGGATCGCGTGCTGCAACGACTGGATCGGAAGACGGTGCTGTATCGAAAGGCGGCGGGCGAGGAGATCAAGCCGCAGATCATCGCCACGAACATCGACACGCTGTTCATCACCACGTCGTGCAACGAGGACTTCAATCTCTCCCGCATCGAACGGTATCTCGCCCTGTCGCTCGACGCGGGAATCCGTCCGATCGTGGTCCTGACCAAGATCGACCTCAGCGATTCCGCGGAGGCGTGTCGCCGCGACGCTGAACGGCTTCANCCCGGCCTGATCGTCGAGTCGCTCGACGCACGCGAANCGGATCAGGCGAAATGCCTGCGAAAATGGTGCGGTCCGGGCGAGTCCGTGGCGTTGCTCGGCTCCTCCGGCGTCGGCAAGTCCACCCTCGCCAACGCCCTCGGGGCGGATGATCTGGCGACCGGAGACATTCGAGACGCGGACGGCAAGGGCCGGCACACGACCACCGCCCGGTCACTCCATCTGCTGCCGAGCGGCGGCGTGCTGGTCGACAACCCCGGGGTTCGAGAGTGTCAGCTGGCGGACTGCGAACGAGGCATTCTCGAGTTGTTCGACGACGTCGTGCGAATCGCCGACCGCTGCCGATTCCGCAACTGCCGCCACGACGGTGAGGCGGGGTGCGCGATCGGTCCCGCCCTGGCGTCAGGCGAACTGGACCGGAGACGTTTCGAGAACTTCGAGACCCTCAACGAAGAGCAGGCTCGGAACACGAAGTCGCTCGCGGAGCGTGAGGAACGCCTCGAGCGGAAACGCTCGGCCGGACGATCACCGAAGTCCTCCGGCCCCGGAAGACGACGTCGCCGGAAATGAGCGATGCGGGGGCACCGACCCCATCGGCATCGCAGGTCCCGTGCCGACGATCACCACCGACGACCGCCCGATCGAATGAAGGATCCCCCTGACGGCGGAATTCGAGTGCTCATCGGGTGGTCCGAAAGCGGAAGCATGGAGGACGAAGGAAACGTCGTGCGCTGCGGAACATGCCGACGCTGGTGAAGAATCCCGGCCGAGCACGGACCGGTCCGGAAGTCCGATTCGTCTCGGTTCCAAAGAGTGGGCTCACAGACCGCTTCGGGACACGATTACAACGTCGGGAGGCCCGGGGATGCGGGGTCATCGCCGCGATGGAATGTGAGCCAGATGCTGCCAACACGAGGCCTCGCCCGGCAAGCCGTGGTCCGGCAGACCCGAACCTGCGAATTTCACACGCTCCCCCCCTCAATGATGCCCCTGCTCGGTCCTCGGAAGAACACCATGAACACTCGACGAAGGAACCGCCGATGAAGATCCTCCTGCGAACGCTCCTGATCTGGATGACCCTGATACCCGCGGGCATCGTCGAGGCACGAACCGACTCGGCAAGGCCCAACATCCTGTTCATCGTCGGTGACGACATCGGCTTCGGCGATCTCGGAATCAGCGGCTCGGTGACGCGGACCCCCAACCTCGACCGCCTGGCGAAGCAAGGCACGTTCTTCACCAACTTCCACGTGTCACCGGTCTGCTCGGTGTCGCGCTCCATGATGCTGACCGGAAACGACGCGGTCGAGGTGGGGCTGGCCGCGTTCGACTACGCCATCTATCCGCCCGCCGAGGGCAAGCCGGGCTACGAGGCGCATCTCACCCGCACCACGGCGACGATCGCCGAGATCCTCCAGGACGCCGGGTATCGCACCTACACCGTGGGCAGGTGGCACCTGGGTGGTCCCGGCCACGGAGGCGAGGGCCCGGAGAAGTGGGGCTTCGATCGCAGCTACGGGATCTACACCGGGGGCGCGAACCATTGAAATCAAGACCCCTTCCACATCAANACCCGCGATCCGGAAGTGATGGCGAAGATAAGGAAGGGCGAAATCCCGCAGGAGCCGTATCACGAGGACGGGACGCTGGTGAAACGTCCGATCGGCATCTACTCGGATGATCTCTGGACCTCCAAGATGATGGAGTATCTCGAGGAGGGGCGGGAGTCCGGGTAGCCGTTCTTCGCCTTCGTGGCCTACACCACGGCGCACGTCCCGCTTCAGGCGCCTGACTTCCTGATCGACAGGTACCACGAGCGCTATCTCGAACTCGGCTTCGAGGGTCTTCATCGGACCCGCTTCGAAGCGCAGAAGAAGTTGGGAATCATTCCGCAGGACGCCCCCTACCCGGAGCGCACGTCGAACCCGCTTCTCCGCGCCTGGTCGGAAACGGATGACGAGGAGAAGCGCCTGCAGGCGCGGACCATGGCGACCTACTCGGCCATGATGGAGTCGCAGGACTACCACATCGGCATGCTCCTCAACTACCTGAAGGAGACCGGGGAGCTCGACAACACGCTCATCATCTGCACACCGGACAACGGGCCCGAGGGAACGGATTTTCGCGGCGATCTGAGCAACGCCGCCTTCACCAAGTGGGCACGGGCCGCGTTCAGTCAGAAGTTCGAGGACATCGGCCGCGGCAACAGCATGGTCTTCCTCGGCACCGACTGGGCGGGCGTCGCCAACGGGAGCCTGCAGTGGTGGAAGTGGTTCATCGGCGAGGGCGGCATCCGCGTGCCGCTCATCGTGGTGCCGCCGAAGAACACCGCATTCGATCGGCCGGGCGAGATGACCGACGAGTATGCCTTCGTCAAGGAACTGCCGATGACCATCCTCGACTATGCCGGAGTCGATCACCCGAAGACCGAGTTCAAGGGTCGCAAGATCACCCCGCCGTCCGGCGTCTCCCTCCGGCCCTTCCTCGCGGGGGAAGCGTTGACTCCACGAACGGAAGAGGAATGGGTGGCCTTCGAACCGTTCGGCAACAGCTACGTCGTGGCCGGCGACTACAAGGCCATGCGGGTGCGTCCCGGGATGTACGGCGACGGGACGTGGCACCTCTACGACATCAAGAACGATCCCGGCGAGACCCGTCCCCTCGAGGGCGACCAGCCGGAGCGGCTCGAGAAGATGATCGCCATCTACGAGCGTTA
Organism: Phycisphaerae bacterium; assembly: GCA_002690755.1. Taxonomy (GTDB): domain Bacteria; phylum Planctomycetota; class Phycisphaerae; order Phycisphaerales; family SM1A02; genus UBA12014. The sequence continues at coordinate 8,160 of NZFT01000033.1, read as the reverse complement.
CGCCAGGGAAAAGGGAATCGTTCCGGTGGCCGACGACTGGAACCCCTGGAGGGACACGTGATGCACGAGACCGATCGGCAGGCACCGGGCGTGGGCGGAAAGATGAATGGGGCCGCGATCAGTCTGCTCGTCTTCGGGCTCTACATGATCTTCGCGGTCGGCGCCGGCTTCATGTTCGCTCCGAAGTTCGTCCTCGACCTCTCCGGGCTCTCCGCCGGCGATGGCATCTGGGTCCGCTTCGTCGGAATGCTCGCCTCCATTCTCGGCGCCTACTACATCATGGTGGCACGCGCCGGACTGGACCGGTTCCATCCATGGACCGTCGCGACGCGCTATTACGCGGCGACGTTCATGATCGTGATCGTGCTGCTGGGCGAGATGGGGCCGGGCCTGATCCTGATCGCCGCGATCGACGTCGTTGCGGCCACCTGGACCTGATACGCCGTCCGNTCGGCCCGGAATTGACCCGGGCCGGCGGAGCGCCGAAAGCGTGAGACTCGGTGTTCTCGGAAGGCTCGGGTACGGACGGTCTCTGGTGATCACCAATCGAGCCGCGGTCGGGGATGTTTCCCCGGATCACGAGCCCTTCGTCGCCCCCAACCAGTCGAGCGCCCCCCTGGCGGCGGCCCGACCGGACGCAAAACACGCCTGAAGCAGGTACCCGCCCGTCGGCGCCTCCCAATCGAGCATCTCGCCCGCCACGAAACATCCCGGCTTCGCACGGAGCATGAGCGCCGCATCGATCGCCTCGGGCCGCACCCCGCCGGCGGACGAGATGGCGCGGGCCATGCCACCCGTCCCCGTGAGCATGATCGGGACCGCTTTGATGGCGCCCGCGAGCGCCGCCGGATCCTGAGGCAGGGAACGCACACCCTCTCTCAACACCGCGATCGAGACCGGTGGCAAGCCGACCTTGCGCAGGCGACTGGTGACGGTGTCCCCTTGCCGGCCGTCCTCGAACCTGGCGGCAAGTCGTGCCAGGTCGTTGTCCGGTTTCAGATCGATGATCAGTCGAGCGGACCCCGTTGCATCGATGGCGTCACGCAGATCCGACGAGAGCGCGTAGACGGCTCCACCTTCGATGCCGGTCTCGCTCACCATCGCCTCGCCGCGCACCATCCGGTCCCCGAAGGACAGCGCGATGGACTTCATCGGCGTTCCGGCGAACTTCGCCCCCACGTGCTCACGCCAGCCGACTTCGAAGCCGCAGTTGGCGGGCTTGAACGGTGCGGTCGCGACGCCCGCCTCTTCCACGATCCTCGACCAGGCCCCGTCCGATCCGAGCTTCGCCCAGCTCGCGCCACCCAGCGCCAGGATCGTGGCATCATGGACCGCCTCGACCGGGCCGTCTGGTGCGTCGAATACCAATGCGTCGCCCTGCCATCCGGTCCACCGGTGGCGGAGCCGCGACTGCACGCCGAGCTCGGACAGACGCCGCAACCACGCACGCAACAATGGTGATGCCTTCAGCGATTTCGGGAAGACGCGCCCGGAGCTGCCCACGAACGTCTCCTGACCGAGGTCCTCGCACCACCCGCGCAGCGCTGCGGGCGGAAAGGCCTCGACCATCGAATCGAGCGGCATCCCGCGATACCGCGACAGAAAGGCCTCCATTCCTTCGGAATGGGTGAGGTTCAGGCCGCCGACGCCGGCCATCAGGAGCTTGCGACCGAAGCTCGGCATCCGGTCGTAGACGGTGACGAGACACCCCGCCTCGGCCAGGGTCTCAGCCGCCATCAGCCCCGCAGGGCCGCCACCGATCACCGCGCATGATTTTGGGACGCTCACATCAGGATTCCGGGTCTGGTGATCGAAACCGGNGCTGCCGAATCGGATGGATCGTACCGCGTGCGTCGGGCCGGATCACCGACCCGCGCCCACGGTCGATCGTGCCGCCGGACCGGCATCGCGCAAAGTCCCCGAATCAGCCACGAAGGATTGCGGGCGGCCGACCGCGCACAAAAAACCCCAGGGTCTCGGTGACCCTGGGGTGGTGTGAATAGCGGGGACAGGATTCGAACCTGCGACCTCCGGGTTATGAGCCCGACGAGCTGCCAGACTGCTCTNCCCCGTAGTAGGATCTTGTCCGTAGCGGGGCCCAGATGCTGGGTCAAGGACGATCGAAAGAGCGGCATTTAGATCCGGCGACGTCAGTCGCGCCCGAGGGGGGCCACCCTGTACCTGGCTGTCCGGGCCGCAGGCCGTCCTCTATACTAAATGGCATGGCGATTCGGCGGCTCAACCCGATCAGCGTGCTGGCGATCATCGTCGCCTTGGCGGCGGTGCGTCCGCTGTGGCTCCTGCCGCACGCTCACGGTGAGGACGAATCGCCGCATGCTCACTGTGTTGGCGACGCCCATCACCACGAGCATAGCCATGGCGACCTGACGCATTCACACGGTCACCACCACCATCCAGGTGAGTCACACGACGAGGACGAGCCTGACCATGACCACGGCGTCCTCGATCACCCCGAGGATTCGCCGAAGGTCCGCTGGCTGCCGCCGAGGCGCGCGGCTCAGATCGATGCGCCGCCGGTCGCTCCCGCGCCGGCCGTGCTCGCCGGGTCTCTTCCGTCGGAGTGGACGCCGTCACGACGCGGCAAGCCGCCGCCTCTCGTTGACCACCGAACACCACAACTGACCTCGCTCAGGACCATCGTCCTGCGGTTGTAGCGCGCGAACCAGTCTTCGAGTTCGTTGTTGATTGCCACGTGGCGATTCCGCCACGGCGCTACCCCTGCCGCTTGTGGAGATGATCCTTGTGCAAATATCGATAATCCGCGGTTCATTGACCCTGGTCGGCCTCAGCGTTGTGCTGAGCGGATGCCAGCGCTACCAACCGCGCTCCCTTGATCCTGAAGAGCACCGCGCACGGTGGCTCGAGCGATCTCCGCAGAGCGCGGGCGTCGTCGAGTTCGCGCAGCAGCTTGCCGACAGCGGCGACCCCGTATCGGAGTACGACCCGAGCGACGGCATCACGTGCGCCGAAGCTGAGCTCATCGCCCTCGTCTTCAATCCGGAACTGCGGCTCGCACGGCTGCGGGCCGGAGTGACTGCCGCGACAGCGGAACACGCGGGGCTCTGGGACGATCCGGAATTCTCGATCGACTTCCTCCGCATCACCGAGAGCGTCTCGACCCCATGGGTCATCACGCCCGGGCTCGCGTTCACGATCCCGATCTCCGGGCGACTGGAAGTCGAGAAGTCCCGTGCGGATGCGGCGCTGCGAGCCGAGCTGACCCGAGTGGCCGAGGACGAGTGGCGCGTGCGACACGAAGTCCGGCAGATATGGCTCGCCTGGTCCGCCGCACTGCTGCGGGCGCAGGAGACCAGTCGTCTCATTGAGTCGATGGGCGGGCTGACCGACTCGACCACGCGCCTTGCCGAGGCCGGAGAACTACCTCGAACCGAGGCAGCACTCTTCGTCATCGAGCGATCACAGCGCCAGCAGGAGCGCACCCGCCTCGAAGGCGAAGCTGCCGTGGCTGAACAGCGGCTTCGCATGCTGCTGGGTCTGTCCCCGAGTGCGCCGCTCGAACTGCTGCCTTCGATCGACCTCCCCAACGACTCGGTCGAAGGGCGCGAGATCGCGTCGAGTCTTGAACTCCGGCAACTGCGTGAGGAATACGAGGTTGCCGAGCACGCGCTGCACCGCGAGATCCGCAAGCAGTATCCCGATCTCACGATCGGGCCGTTGTACGAGACGGACCAGGGGCAGTCGCGAATCGGCTTCCTCGGTGCGATCCCCCTCCCGATCCTCAATGCGAATCGCCAGGGCATTGCCGAGGCGACGGCCGAGCGCGAGTTGGCGCATGCAGCGTTTGAGACCACGGCCGAGCAACTGGAAGGGTCGCTTGCCGTGGCGCGTGCCGAGTCACGCATGCTGCGGGCCGAGTACGAGGAGCTCGCGTCAGTCATCGGTCCGATGATTGACCGGCAGGTGAGCGATGCGACGAGGCTCGTCGAACTCGGCGAAGGCGGCGGGCTGGTCCTGCTCGAGAGCCTCATTCGATCCCACGACACGAAACTGAACATCATCGATCTGCGACGAGAACTCGCACTGGCTGCAGCGGAAGAACACTTCCTGCTGGGGCCGGAGTGGCAGACCACGGAATCGACACCGGCGTCCGCAGACGCCAACGAAGGCGAGGTAACGCAATGAACACGACAACATGGACTCTCCTGCTCGCGGCGGCCGTTGCGCTGGGCGGATGCACGAACAACGATGCGCCCGACGGCGGTGAAACATCCACAGGTGAACAGGCCGAAACCGCCCCCACCAACCGCATCGATGTTCCGGCGACCGTTCGCAGCAACCTCGGCATCACATTTGCGAAGGTCGAGCGTCGATGGGTACAGGACACGATTCGTGTTCCGGGTGCCTTCGAACTTCAGCCGCTGGCGCGACACGAGTATCGCATGACGCTTCCGGGTCGCGTCCAGATCCTGGTGGATCAGTATCAGCCCATCAGTCGCGGCGACGTGCTCTTCCGGTTCCGATCCCCGTCGTGGCCCGAGCTTCAGCGAGCGATCATCATGGGAGAGCAGGCTATCGAGACAGCGCGTTCGGATATCGACGTGGCGCGTGCGCGAGTCGACGAAGCCGAACGTCGACTGCAGATCGTCCGCACGCGACTCGAGACGCTCGCCGAAGCCGAGTTCAAGCAGGCCGGGCTCGAAGCGGACGCGGCAGAGATTGAGGCAAGTCTCCCGCGGCTCCGGGCCGAGGTGCGACAAGCCGAGACCAAGCTTGCGAATGCCGAGGGAATCCGCGAGCACGCGATCCATCGCGCATCGACCGTCACCGGGATTCCCGAGGAACGCTTGTCGGCATCCGTCGAGCATGACAGCCGTACTGTGCCGGCGTACCGCACGATCGACTGGATCGACGTCGTCGCGACGGAGCCCGGCGTCGTGGAGGCGCTCGCCGTGACCGACGGTTCATTCGTCGAGTCGCCGGCGATCGTCCTTTCGACGGTCGATCCCACGAAGGTTCGCTTTCGTGCGATGGCGCTCCAGGCCGATCTGGTTCGCCTGACCAACAGCCGCGAAGCCCGCATCGTCCCACCGACGACGCCCGGTCTCGACATGGGCGACGGTATCGATGCGGAAGTGACCGTCGGTCTCGAGGCACACCCCGAGCAGCGAACGGTCACGCTGCTGGCGACGGCCGAGGAATCTCGTCCATGGATTCGCCCCGGCGTCTCGGCCTTCCTTGAGGTCGTCGTCGATTCCAGCGGCGGACCTGCCCTCGCGATTCCCCGTGCGGCGGTCGTCAAGGACGGCATCGTCCACGTGATCTTCCGGCGTGACCCGAAGGACGCGAACAAGGTGATCCGCATTGAGGCAGATCTCGGCGTCAGTGACGGTCGTTGGATCGCGCTCAACAGTGGCGTGGCGCTCAGCGACGAGATCGTCCTCGACGGTGCGTACGAACTCAAACTTGCCAGTCAGCAGAGCGGCGTCTCCCAAAAGGGCGGCCACTTCCACGCTGACGGCACATTCCATGGCGAACATTGAGAGGCGGACCATGCTGAAGAAACTGATCCGNNTCTCTCTCGACAACGCNTNGCTGGTNCTCGTGCTCNCNGGCGTNCTGATCGCATTCGCGGCATTCCAGCTGCCGCGCACGCCAGTGGATGTCTTCCCTGAACTGAACGCGCCGACGGTCGTGATCATGACCGAGTCGCCCGGGCTCGCCGCCGACGAGGTCGAGCAGTTCGTGACGTTCCCAATCGAGACTTCTGTGAACGGCATTCCCGGCGTGCGGCGCGTGCGCACATCGAGCGCCATCGGTCTGTCAATCGCCTACGTGGAGTTCGACTGGGGTATGGACATCTATCGTGCGCGTCAGCTCGTCTCGGAGCGCCTCGACACGATTCGCGAGGACCTTCCTCCTGATGCCCACGCGGAGATGACGCCGATTACATCGATAACCGGTGAAATCATGCTCCTCGCCGTTTCGTCGCCCGACGGGATCGTCGAGCCGCTTGAGCTGCGCGCGTACTCTGAGTACGACCTCCGAAACAAACTGCTCGCAATCCCCGGTGTTGCCCAGGTGTCGGTGATCGGCGGCGAGCTGCCCGAGTACCAGGTGCTCGTCGAGCAGGCGAAGCTTCGGCTCTATGATCTCACTGTGAAAGATGTCGTCGCCGCGGCGGACGAAGCCCACAGTACGCTCAGTGCCGGCTACCTGGCGGACGTCGACAGCCTCGAACTTCCCATCCGCCAAAGTGGGCGCGTGCAGTCCGCAGACGATATCGCGGGGACCGTCATCAAGTACCACGACGGGGCGCCCGTGACGATCGGGCAGGTCGCGGCCGTGGGTTTGGGGCCGGCGCCGAAACGTGGCACTGGCGCCGACGGCGGCAACGCGGCCGTGGTCATGACCGTGCAGAAGGCGCCGGGCACGAACACACTGGTCATCACGGAGCAGATCGACGGCATGCTCGATGCGCTCCAGGCATCGCTGCCCGATGGCGTCATCATCAACCGACAAATCTTCCGACAGGCGGACTTCATTCGACTGTCGGTCGAGAACGTCGTCCATGCGCTGCGTGATGCTGCGATCATCGTGTCAGTGATCCTGATCCTGTTCCTACTGAACTTGCGCACGACGATCATCACGCTCACGGCACTACCCCTCTCGCTTGCGGCGGGCCTGCTCGTCCTGGACTGGATGGGTGAGACAATCAACGTCATGACGTTGGGCGGACTCGCCATCGCCGTCGGAAGTCTCGTGGACGATGCGATCATCGACGTCGAGAACGTGTTTCGCCGCATGAAGCAGAACGCCGCCCGGCCCGAGAGTGAGCGGAAGGACAAGCTCACCGTGATCTTCGACGCGAGTAATGAGATCCGCCCCGCGATGGTCTTTGCAACGATCATCATCGCGCTCGTCTTCCTGCCACTCATGTTCCTGGAGGGTATCGAGGGGCGGTTCTTTCGGCCGCTCGGCATTGCATTCGTCGTGTCGATTCTGGCTTCGCTCGTCGTGGCACTCACGGTGACGCCTGCGATGTGCCGGTACCTGCTCCACGCACGTCCGACCGAGCGCGAGGCGCGCGACGCCTTCCTCGTCCGGATGCTCAAACGGATCTACGAGCCGAGCGTCCGACTGTCCATTCGCTTCCGTGCACTCGTCCTTGGTGCCGCGGCCATCGCAACCGTCCTCGCACTGTGGCTCGCATCGACCTTCGGCACGTCATTTCTTCCCGAGTTCAATGAGGGCACGTTCACGGTCGGCCTTTTCGCCCCGCCCGGCACTTCTCTCGCCGCCAGCGACCGGATGGCGTCGTCCATCGAGCGTCAGCTCCTTCAGGTGGAAGGCGTCAAGAGCGTGACGCGGCGCACCGGTCGGGCCGAGCGCGATGAGCACGCCGAGCCGGTCAGCAACTCCGAGATCGACGTCACGGTGAAGACGGGTTACGACAATCTGGCGGTACGCGCACAGATCTCTCAGATCCTGGAACGCGTGCCTGGTATCACGACGAACATCGGCCAGCCGATCGAGCACCGACTCAGCCACATTCTCTCGGGTACGCCCGCCGCGATCGCCATCAGCGTGTACGGCGACGATCTCGATGTCTTGCGCGCGATCGCGAAGGACATTGAGGCGGCACTGAAGCCGCTGCCGGGAGCACGTGACGTGGCCGCGAACCGCGAGGTCATGATCCAATCGCTCCCGGTGGAATACCAGCCGCAGGAGCTCTCGGCCTTCGGCCTGACGCCCCAGGCTGCGGCTTCCCAAGTCCGCAATGCGATCTTCGGTGTGGAGGTTGCCGAGATCAACGAGGGCGTCCGTCGCTTCTCGCTCGTTGTTCGTCTTGTCGACTCGGAACGGGACACGATCGAGGATCTGAGGAAGCTGGTCCTTCGCGGAAAGGGTGGCGCGCTAGTACGCCTCGATGAAGTGGCGGTCACCGGCCCCGAGATGGCCTCGAACCTGATCGCACGCGAGAATGCCCAACGCAAGGCGGTCGTGTCGCTCAACGTGGCCGAGGGCTCGAATCTCGGGCACCTCGTTGGACAGGTGCGTGAGTTGGTCGATCCGATCGTGCAAGAGCACGGCTACACAGTGAAGTACGGCGGCCAGTTCGAAGCGCAGCAATCTGCAAGTCAGACGATCACGATCTTCAGCGGCATCGTCGTACTCGTC